>JAAXHI010000129.1:0-462 GCA_012270875.1 Candidatus Poribacteria bacterium
GGTGCCTCTTGCGCAGGCGACTGGATCTACGCGTCCTTCGCGGACACGACGTCCCCCTTTCCATTCAATTACTTTCAAGGACCTCTTCGCCATTACCGCTGCGGTCAACACTTGGGCAGCATCCCTTGATTCTCGCAATATTCTGTTCCATTGCGATAACTTATCCATAGTACATATTTTGTCTAGTAGTTCTAAAAAATGCACGTACATTATTACCCTTCTCTGATTCCTGTTTTACATCTGCGCTCATCACAATATTGTGGCCATCCACATTGATGGCTTTGATAATCATTAGCCTGACGCTCTCTCTCGTTTTCAGATCGACAAGTTCCTGGCCGCCTGTCCCGTGGCTTCCCGTTCTCCAACGCCTGCAAGACCTCTACCCTTGGCCAGCTTCAAGTGAACGCGCCTAACTACCTCGTAGGAGGACTATCGGACTCCTCTCATTGTACGTACAACAGT
>JAAXHI010000129.1:675-1149 GCA_012270875.1 Candidatus Poribacteria bacterium
ATCACACGGTCTGTCTAATCCACTTGCACCTGGATTGCGATTAAAACAGACCTTGCGTGGTATCGAACGCAAACATTTTTCGGCACCGGAGTAAAAGATGCCGCTTACATTCGACATTCTCTCCGATATTCAGGCTTTTATCATCCCCACGTGTGACGATGACACGGTGCGATGGGCCGCCATCACCTCTGGTCATTTCCTTATGCTCTTATGCTAAGCGCAGGCGAATTTACAGTTCTTTCTCGCGACCTTTTCGATCTGCCTATTCACCTCACCTGCTCTGACGCACGTTTGCATTCTTCTGTTCTGGCACGGAGTATCTCTCCCTCCGACTTATAAAATCTTAAACGGATCAGCGACGACAGGATTTGACCCTTTATACTGCTCATTCGCGAAGCTCCGTCTGTGCTGGTTGGGCTATACAAAAGAACCTCGCTCTTCAGCATCCCTGTGGTATGTTCGACAAGGCTACTA
>JAAXHI010000573.1 GCA_012270875.1 Candidatus Poribacteria bacterium
AGAAATATACGACCTCGGTCTGAAACTAGACAGAGTCGTAAAACTGTTGCGAGATGTCAAGGAAAGAATAGCGGCCTATGAAAATACCACCATCGCAGCAAATGACATGGTAGAACTTAGGTACAAAGGCAAACAAGCCAACCTTGAACAACAGATTAATGAAGCAGAGAAAACTCTCGAGTCGATACGCGGAAAGTGGACAGATGCTCGTATTGGGGATCTAGAGGAAAAGATCATCACACTCAAAGAGTCACTAGAGAGAACTGTTTCAACACTGGAGCGACGAACAAAACAAGCGCAAAAACGATTCAATCAAGCTGTCAGGAGAACTGCTCGTCGCCTTGTACCCCCAACAAAGATTAACAAGGCGAAGCCTAGGTGCAGGCAGAAAACGAGAACTGGATTCAGAAGATGAAGAGTGGCTCCTGAAATGCATTGAAGATAAGGCTACAATTCACGGAAGGCGGCATGAATCTGTTCTCTACACACATCAGCGGGTGAAGACAAGGGATCGTCTCAATATAGCCATGCAATTATCGCCGATACAAGCAAGGAAAAAGGCTCCTTCGATCAGTGTCAAGCGTCGCTACCAGAGCAAGACCAGCAAATAAAAGATCACAGCAAGCCAAGCGGCATATAGGGAAGGGCCTGTGGTGCAGCAAGAAACCCCCTAAGACGGAAGACCACGGAAACGAGTGCACGCATCACCAATGGAAACACGTGAAGCTTGCTAAGGAAGATTTTTTCTCTGCAACTAATGGAGACGCAAGCCTCTGCATAAGTATGGATGACAAAGCCTATTTACGACCTGAAACATCAGAGGGAGCAAAGGGCGCAAGGCAGCAAACGATTCTGCAACCATCTGACGAGACCCTGGCAAGAGCCCTACCAGTGCACGACTATCCAGAAGCGTCAGTATACATAACACCATCAGCGTTCAGACTCATCCGTAAAAAGACAGAGGTAGTAGATGATAAGGTCACCCTAATTGCAGACACTGATGACAGCATTGTTGTAGTGGAGCCGAAGACCTACTTGCCAACCCATGCATCCACCTGGGCA
>JAAXHI010000539.1:0-3483 GCA_012270875.1 Candidatus Poribacteria bacterium
CGGGTCGATATCCGTTTGCGTCCTGAAAGTAGTGCAGGCGTTATTATCCGTTCTATGGAGAGCTACGAAAGTTACTACGAAGGTTGGGGTGACCTCTGGGAACGTCAGGCTTTAATCAAGGCACGTTCTGTCGCAGGCGATACGGCGTTTGGCGACGAGTTCATCCGAATGATTCAGCCGTTTGTGTATCAGCGTTATTTAGACGGCGTTACACTCGGCGAAATCAAGGCAGACATCCGGCGCACTAAAGCACGGATAGAGGAACGACTTGTCGGTGAAGGTGCGAATCTCGATAAGCATGTAAAACTCGGTCCCGGTGCTATCCGTGACATTGAGTTCACCGTGCAATGCCTCCAGATGATTCACGGTGCCAAGCGGAAATCGTTGTGTACACACAATACACTGGAAGCACTCTCGGCGTTGAAGGCGCATACGATCCTGACCCCAGAGGATGCGGACGCGCTCACGGCTGCTTACCGGTTCTTACGTACCGTTGAGAACTGCATCCAGATTGAGGCGGATCAGCAGCGCTACGCTATCCCAGAGAAAGAGAGTGAAGAACGGGAACTCGCGCGACGCGTTGGATACCAACACACGTCAGAATGCGACGCGTTGGATACATTTCGGAAAGACTACCACGCGCATACCGAACGGGTGCGCGCGATTTTTCAGAAGATTACGACAACCGCAATTGAATCTGAAGACGGGATTGATATCGCTGTTCTGCTTGCCGAAGAGGATCCACAACAACTGGAAAGTTTTTTAAGTGCCTACCGCTTTGAAAACGTGAGAGACGCGCAGCGGCTGCTCAGACAACTCGCAAACGGTGGCGACGGTATCCAATTCTCACCGAGCGTGCGGCGCACCTTCTTTAAACTCGCGCCGACACTCCTAAACGTTTTACGTGATTCACCGAACCCAGACATGGCACTCCGTTACCTGTCAGCATTTACAGATAAAGTCGGGGCACGGAGCAGCTACTACACGATGTTCGCGGAAAAGCCGTCAACGCTTGAAGCATTGACCCGTGTCTGTGGTACGAGCCTGTATCTCGCAGATATGCTTATCACCAGCCCGGAACTCTTTGACTTGCTAACAGTGCCTACGTTGGTAGAACGTTCCAAAACACTCGCAGAGAAACAAGAGGAAGCACTGAAGATTGTAGCGGAGGCACCAGAAGGACGGATGTTGTCCATGTTGCGGCGGTACAAGAACGACGAGATTTGGCGGATCGCGCTACGGAATATCCTCGGTAATGCGACACTCCCAACAACAACCGAAGAACTCTCCGATTTAGCGGAGGCTGTCTTGCAAGCGATCCACCCAGAAATTGAAGCGGAAATGTGTGAGGCACACGGTATACCACTCGCGCCTGACGGTACACCCGCGACGTTTGCAATCATTGCGATGGGGAAGTTTGGTGGACGTGAATTGAACTTCAGTTCAGATTTAGATGTGATGTACGTCTACTCTGCAGATGGTGAAACGACCAAAGGTATGCCAAATGTGGAGTTCTTCGCCGCTGTCGGTTTGGAATTAGTCAATCGGCTTGCAGGAAATCAGGGGATGGGTATCTATGAAATAGATTTGCGACTCCGTCCACACGGGACAGGCGGCGCGATTGCGCTACCGTTGGTGGGGTACCAACATTATTACGATACCACTGCGCTGGTGTGGGAGCGTCAGGCACTCACGCGCGCACGCGTTGTCGCTGGAGACACAGAAACACTCGGAAACGAGTTTTTAGCAATCGCGCACGCCTTCTGCTATAGCGATGCCCTAACATCTGAGGAGATCGCAGAGATTGTGCGGACACGCAAACGGAAGGAAGCACAAGCCACTCGTAGAACATCCACACGACGCAGAGGACGTGGTAAAACACAGGCACCGACTGCCAATGTCAAATCAGGATATGGCGGACTTGTCGATATTGAATTCGTCGTGCAAATCCTGCAACTCGTGCATGGCGGCGAAGCACCTTCTGTCCGTGTGCAAAACACACTGCTCACGGTTGAGAGATTGCACGATATAGGTGTCCTGACAGAAACACAGCGTGATGGACTCTCGGAGGCGTACCTATTCCTCAGACGCGTCGAGAACGCTTTACGGATTGTCCATGACCGTCCGCTGGATGCGCTGCCCAAAAATCGCGCAGAGTTGGCACAGTTAGCACGCCGCCTCGGATACGTAGAAACTGAGGGAGCATCTACCGTCGATGCGTTTTTGCAGGATTACGGCAAGTGGACGGAGACAACCCGTTCACTCTTTAATCAGATTCTCGTTGATTGAGCTGCTATAAACCTACCGCCCCTCTCTGAGGCTTTATTCTCTTGTGATATTGCGCTCTACACATCTATCACCCTCTGGGGCTGAATGCCGATGGAAGCCGACTGCTGATGGCTAATCCCAATTTTCCCTTGAGAAATCGCGATAAACCTGCTAAAATAGATGCCAATTCTTTTTGGTGTAGGGAGAAAATTTATGGTTTTTGGACAAGGAACACATCAGTACACAGTACAAGAAGATTGGTGGACGCTCCCAGAAGGTTGGGAATTCGGTTGGATTCCTGCTGTCGCTGTTGACTCACAAGACAAAATCTATGTCTATAGCCGAAGCGAACACCCAATGGTCGTCTTTGATCGGGATGGTAACTTTATTGACGCTTGGGGGGATGACATCCTCAAGGATGCACACGGGATTTTCATTGATGCCGATGATAATATCTATTGTACAGAACGCGATACACACGTCGTGCGGAAGTTCACTACGGAAGGTGAACTGCTGATGACGCTCGGCACACCTGACGAACCCGGGGCAGAAGGAGAACCTTTCAACAAACCGACAGATTTCGCACTCGGTCCCGATGGTGAAATGTACATCAGCGACGGATACGGCAACGCTCGCATACATAAATACTCACCTGATGGCGAACTGATTAAATCGTGGGGACAGCCCGGTACAGGTCCCGGTGAGTTTGACCTACCGCATTGTGTCCGAGTCGATCCGCGTAACAGACTCATGGTTGCTGACCGCGAAAACAATCGTATCCAGTTCTTTACCCTTGATGGAGAATACATTGAGGAGTGGGGCGACCTGTTGCAACCCGACACGATCTATATCGACGACGATGATCTCGTCTATATCGCTGAATTGGGTCAGCGTATCAGCATCATGACACTGGACGGTGAAGTCATTTCGCAGTGGGGCAGCGAACGCGGGAGTACTGTCCCCGGCGAGTTCCTCGCATGTCCACACGGTATCTGGTTGGATTCACACGGGGATATATATGTCGGTGAGGTTCAAGCAGACGCACGACTCCAAAAGTTTATCCGGCAACGATAGAATAGGTTTGATGAGACGAAGTTCATAATGTCTCGTGATGGTAGTGCTATATTGTAAGGCGAGGTCTCTGTGCCTCGCCTATTGCTACATGAAGGTCGAACACTATGGCAGAAAATTCCTCGTTTTTCCAGAAAGTGAATC
>JAAXHI010000539.1:3554-12965 GCA_012270875.1 Candidatus Poribacteria bacterium
AGCACCCTCGTCAACGAAGATGAGATCGTGGCACTTGCGGCGTTGATGACCTATAAATGCGCGCTTGTCGATGTTCCGTTCGGTGGTGCGAAAGGCGGTATCCAGTTGGATAGAAGCCAGTATTCGGAAAGCGAATTGGAACGTATCACCCGCCGTTATACTTATGAACTGATTCAGAAAAATTACATTGGACCCGGCGTAGATGTGCCTGCCCCTGATTTTGGAACCAGTGAAACCGAGATGGCGTGGATTGTCGATACCTATCTCACAATGGCACCCGATAAACTGAATGCCATCGCATGTGTCACGGGTAAACCGATTGAACAGAACGGGATTCACGGACGGAGAGGTGCGACCGGGCGCGGGGTCGTCTACGGCTTGGAAGAGGCGTGCAATATCGAAGAAGATATGAAGCCGCTTGGGTTGACACCCGGTCTACACGGAAAAAACGTCATTATTCAAGGTTTCGGTAACGTTGGGTATCATGCTGCTAAGTTCCTAATGGAGGCAGATGCACGCGTCATCGGGATTATTGAGCGGAAGGGTGGCATCTATGATCCACGAGGGTTTGATGTCGAAAAAGTCGCCATGCATCGGGCAGAAACCGAGTCAATCCGAGGGTATCCGGGTGCCACACTTATTGAGGCGCCGAATGACGGTTTGGAGTTGGAATGTGATATCCTTGTGCCAGCTGCGCTTGAGAATCAACTCACGGCGGAGAACGCGCCCCGGATTCAAGCTGCTATTGTCGCTGAAGCCGCGAACGGACCCACGACCCCAGCAGCGGATGCGATCCTTCAAGAACGCGGGATTATGGTTATCCCAGATACCTACCTCAACGCTGGGGGTGTCACCGTCTCCTATTTCGAGTGGCTTCGGAATCTCTCACACGTCCAACTCGGACGGCTCGGTAAACGGTTTGAAGATAGCACACAGCACGCGATGCTCCATGCTGTTGAAAAAGCGACCGGCTATCAATTCTCAAACGATGAGCGTCAGTTAATACACGGTGCCGACGAAGAAGATTTGGTAAACTCTGGACTTCAGGATACGATGATACGCGCCTATCAGGAGCTGCGTGAGACCCGTATGCAACACAGAAGTAAAAATGACGATGTAGATTGCCGAACAGCGGCATTCATCAATGCTATCCATAGAATCGCACAATCCTACATGCAGCTCGGAATCTTCCCTTAACGAAAAAACGAGACCCGTTCTCACAAATCGAATCTCCCCTTGACTTTATACTTCATATAATGTATACTTAAAATATATTATGATAACCCAAGTTGCTACTCATAAGATTTTAGGCGTGCGGAGACCATTTTTATTGAAAGTGATTGATCCTCCGCGGGATTTTGTATCGTGATGCACGTCGCATCTGGGCGATTACGCCGCTCCGCAAGCACAATCTGGAAGATTATGCTACAAAGATGGCAATTTGCGTTATGATACAAGACTAAGGGAACGAAAAATAATATTAACAACAATATTAACATGGCAGATTCAGAAAAGGCAACACCTCTCGAATACTGGTTAGCACTCGCCTCCGTCGAAGGCCTCGGTGGTGTGCGGATCAGACGGTTAATCGCACGTTTCGGGAGCGCGCAAGCCGTCTTTGGTGCAGAACTCCCAGAAATCGCACGGTTACCCTCCTTCAATCCAGTGCTTGCGTCTCGGATACTCACGGTATCCGGCAACTTTTCAACTTTTCGCGAAAGGCTTGATGCCCTCAAATCTCAAGAAGTTAGGGTGTTGTGCCCTGAGGACACCGCCTACCCGGTGCAGCTGAAGCACCTTCCCGACGCGCCCGGAATCCTATGCAGTGTCGGAACACTCACGGAAATTGACGATCCGTGCGTAGCGATCGTGGGCAGTAAAAACCCAAGTATAGAAGGGATTCAGTTGGCTCTCTCGCTCGCAACGCAGCTTGTACGCGCCGGGTTCACGGTAGTCAGTGGACTCGCTGCCGGTATTGATGCGTATGCACATTCAGGTGCGCTCGCGGGGCTTGGCAAAACCATTGGTGTCGTTGGAACAGATTTGTCTGCTATCTATCCGGCACGGAATAATTCACTCGCCATGGAGATTTATGAACACGGGTGCCTGTTTTCAGAACATCCGTTCCCGACAACGCCATCCCCGGGCAATCTTATCCAACGGAACCGTATTATTAGCGGACTTTCTGTGGCGACAATCGTCGTCGAGGCATCAAAAACTGGGGGTGCGATGCATACCGCTCGATACGCACAACGTCAAGATAGAGCCGTACTTACATGCCGATGGGACACACGCCACCCACAAAGCGAGGGACCGCGGGAATTAATAAAGGCAGGCGCGTTTCCGTTCGCACCGACGGAAGTTGATAAGGTCGTCGATGTCTTGACACATCCAGAACGGCTTGACACATACACAAGTAGCGACACAAGCGAACAGATGGGTCTGTTTGAAGAGTAGTTGTCAGCTCCTAAAAAATTTATTGATTTTTTTTTCAATTTATGGTATACTATATAATGTCCTTAAACTTGATTGTGATAGGGCGTGTACCTTTTTTTTGTTGACAACGTTTAATTTTAAGGGTAAATTTGCGAAATAATGAAGTTTTCTCTTGACAAAAGAGACTAATTTTCGTATAATTTTGAAAAATCCGTACTTTGCCTTTACAAAGTTTGCAATTTTTGCTAAACTTTGGGAAGGTACTCGTTTAGATATTGACTTTCGGGCGAGGCGTTTAACATTCCAATGGTATCTTTTTACAGTTAACTGCCCTCGCGAAATTCTGTTCTCAACGTGTCGGTTTGTTCTTTACGCACCGCGGAAAGAGCAACAAACGAAATAGCCCTACGTTACTCGACTTAACGAGAATATGATCGTGGGTTCCGTTAGGTGTTGAATTGTACACTCAACACCGGAAGAGGAACCAAAGACTTTCCTAAAGACAGATTCTCGTAAACGTCTATGGGAAAGGACCGGAAGTTTTTGGAACGCCCTATCCGAAGGGTGTATTTTGATAAACTTACAATTTAAGGAGTTAACTCTAATGGCAAAAATGTTTAGAACCTTCGCTTTAGTGTTTGCAGCCCTGTTCGCGCTCTCGCTCGTAGTCGGTTGCGGCGGCGGTGATGATGATGATGAAGAAGCCGCTGCGGATGCAGCGTTTTCCAGCGCATCACCAGCATCTGGTGATCTCGCATCTAACGGGCAAATTACTGTTACCTTTGACAACGATCCCGGCGATGTAACAGCGAGCGCAGGTGTCGTCTCAGGTGCTGGCAAAACCCGTACAATCGCAGGTCCGTTCACCCCTGGTGCACTGAGCCTCACGATTACGTGGACAAATGGTGGTGGCAGCCATACGCTTACCTACAACGTCACCGCACCAGACACTGAAGCACCCACTGTCACTGGTGGAACCGTCGAAGACGGCGCGGAAGATGTTGATCCCGAAGAGATCAACGGCGACGGGACAATCGAAATTACCTTCAGTGAAGATGTCTCTGGTAACATCGCTCTGCAGACCGAAGGCGGCGATGATGTCGGTTGGATCGGCAAAGTTGAAGGCACTAAAGGTACGCTCGAACTCGTCAAGGGTAAAGAGATCGGCAACGAGACGACCTATGTTATCAAAGGTAAAGTCTCTGATGGTGCCGGTAACGAGACTGAAGTTAGTGTAACCTTTACAACCAAAGGTAAAGAGTAAATTTAAGGCTATTTCGATAACAAGGGCGGTGTATTTTCAATACGCCGCCCTTTTCTTGTTTTAATAGCACCTACGCAATGCTTCGGTAGACGCGGTTTTTAAATCACACCTACTGAAAACCGACAACCGATAATCGAGAACCAAAAAACAAATTGACATCGCCTTCTAATTAAGGTATATTTTAACAGTAGATCCACAGTTAAGGAGACAAAATGGAAAATACACCTATACGCCTGCTCTCAACAAATGCGCTCAGCCGGCACTATGGTGGTGTCATTGCATTGTCGGAAGTTACAATGGCAGTGCACCCCAGACAAATCTTTAGCCTCATCGGCCCCAATGGTGCGGGTAAAACGACACTCTTTAACTGTGTTACTGGATTAGATAAACCGACACTCGGAACCGTCGAATTCTTAGGAGAACCTATCACTGGACTCCGCCCGGACGAGGTCACGGCACTCGGTGTCAGCAGAACTTTCCAGAACATACGGCTTTTCGCCGAACTTACTGTTCTTGATAACGTCAAGATCGGTAGGCACCCGCGTACCAAAAGCACATTCATCGGTTCAGTCTTCCGCACGCAGCAGCAGCAAAACGAAGAGGCAGCGATCGCTGAGCGGGCACACGAGATGCTCGAATTCGTTGGGTTGGGTGCCATCAGTGATCAGACTGCCGGAAACCTCTCCTATGGCGACCAGCGTCGCGTCGAAATCGCCAGAGCGTTGGCGACGGAACCCAGACTCCTGCTCCTTGATGAACCTGCCGCCGGAATGAACCCACAAGAAACACAAGAACTCATTGATCTCATCTATGCGATACGCGAGCAAGGGATCACCGTACTTCTCATTGAACACGATGTTAAACTGGTGATGCAAATCTCCGACTGGGTCACAGTACTCGACCACGGTGAGAAAATCAGCGAGGGGGAACCGGCAGATGTACAGAACGACGCGCGCGTCATTGAGGCATATTTAGGAACAGCGGAGGAGTAGCCATGCTTGAACTCAGAGATATTCACACCTATTATGGTAACATCCGAGCCGTGCGCGGTATCTCCATCACTGTCAATAAAGGCGAGATGGTCTGCCTCATCGGCGCGAATGGTGCCGGAAAATCGACGACGCTCATGACGACCTCCGGTATCCATACACCGGTCGAAGGCAGTGTCTATTTTGAGGCGCAAGACATCACAAGCACTTCGGCGGAAGAGCGCGTCGCTCTCGGCATCTCCCAAGTACCGGAAGGACGACTTATCTTTCCAGATATGACCGTCCTCGAAAACCTTGAACTCGGTGCTTACACACGATCCGATAAGCAGGGTATTAGAGAAGACCTCAGCAAAATTTTTCAGTTTTTCCCTGTCCTCGAAGAACGTCAGAAACAGCGCGGCGGTAGCCTCAGCGGTGGTGAACAACAGATGCTGGCAATCGGACGCGCACTTATGTCCCACCCAAGACTCCTCTTGCTTGATGAACCCTCCTTAGGGCTTGCACCGCTCATTGTTAAACAGATCTTTGAAATCATTGAGCAGATCAATGCCGATGGCACGACGATCCTCCTCGTTGAGCAGAACGCGCAAATAGCACTACAAGTGACCGATAGGGGATACGTTATGGAGACCGGTGAAATCACAATCGAAGGCACCTCTGCCGACCTGTTAGCAGATGAACGTGTGCGGCAGGCTTACCTCGGAGAATAGTAAATACCCATGTATCCAACGATCATTGACTTTGGTCCTGTCGGTATCCATAGCTACGGGTTGATGTTAGCCACGGCGTTTATTACGTCTGTTTTTGTGATGCAACATGAACTGAAACGGCGTGGATTTGTTCCAGATATTGCAGCGACGATCGTTGTGGCAGCCGCTATCGGTGGGATTATCGGTGCCAAGATCTATGCCGCACTCTTAGACGGCAGGATAACGCTGACGGAACTCGTCTCAACGAGTGGGTTGGTCTGGTATGGCGGTTTCATCGGCGGGTGTCTCGGTGTCCTCATCGTCGTCGTCCGTTCACCGAACCCGACGCTCCCCACGATTGATATTATCGGTCCAACTTTGCTTCTCGGCTACGGGATCGGTCGGATCGGGTGTCTCTTGGCTGGCGATGGTGACTATGGACCGCCGTCGGATCTCCCGTGGGCGATGGCGTTCCCGAACGGCACTGTCCCGACAGATGTACCCGTTCATCCGACACCTATCTATGAGACGCTCATATCCTTCACATTCTTCGGGATCCTCTGGTCGCAACGTCGCAAGTGGGAGGTGAACCCTGGCGTGATGTTTGGTGCGAGTCTCATATTATTAGGTGTGGAGCGGTTTTTTGTCGAATTCTGGCGGATCACGCCGCGGGTGTTGGGATGGATGACAGGGGCGCAACTTTTCAGCATCGTCTCCTTCATTGTAGGTATTATTTTCTTCTTCTGGGCACGTTCGCGTCCGCCGGTTGCAGTAGCAGTGGAAACCGTCGAAGCGACTACGGAGACATCGGAGTCCCCGAAGCAATCGCCATCGCCGCGTAAACGCCGTAGACGGCGGTAATTGACTGTCAGTTGTCAGAAAGAGACTTTGGGATTATCAAATGCCTTTTTTAACTGAAAACTGAAAACTATATACCTTAATATAGAGGAACCCTGAAGAAAACGTGCAAACAAAACGGATTTGCCTCTGGTCGGGACCCCGGAACGTCTCCACCGCCCTCATGTACGCCTTCGCACAACGCAACGATACGCGCGTCATTGACGAACCCCTCTACGCACACTACCTCCATACAAAATACGGGGCAACGGCTGCTGAGAGTACACACCCTGCCACAGCAGAAGTCATCGCATCAATGTCAACCGACGCAGCATCCGTGGTCCGCGAGGTCATCCTCGGACCCTGCGACAAGCCCGTGTTATTCATGAAACAGATGGCACATCATCTCATTGAGATGAATCTCGACTTCCTACAACAGACGATCAACGTTTTTCTGATTCGTGACCCGAAAGAGATGCTCCCGTCGTTGGCAAAAATCATCGGTGTCCCAACGCTCGCTGATACGGGTCTCAAGGTACAACACGACCTGCTTATCGCGTTGCGTGCTGCGGGGCAATCGCCACCGGTTCTCGACGCGCGGTTGCTCTTATCGGACCCACATAGCGTCCTGTGTCAGCTATGTGATCGGCTCGGTCTACGGTTTGACGTGTCAATGTTGTCTTGGGAGGTGGGTGGCAATGCTGCGGACGGTGTGTGGGCACCGTATTGGTATGGCAACGTGCATCGGAGTACCGGATTCGCGCCGTACCGTCCGAAGTCGGAGCCGTTTCCAGCGGAATTAGAGGATGTATTGGCGGCGTGTTCGGAACATTATGATGTGCTTCACAGCGATGCGATCTCACCTTGAAATTTACCTGAAAGCCGAGGGCTGATAGCCATTCCGCTACCGATCTCCCTGCGCTTCCAATAGCTTCGTAATCCGCTCACGAAGCTGCTTTTTCTCTGCTGTGCTCGCTGCATCTATCCGGTCCATCTCCTTGAACAACTCCTCTATCGTCATCGGTTTCTCACCATTCACTGCGGATTGCTCACCGTTGACAGGTGCGCCCAAAAATAAAACATCCAACGCCTGATCAAGCGTTTTCGCCGTGCCGAGTTCACTGGATCCCGTCTTCACCACAACCATCTCCAATTTCGGGCGCCGCGGGGTATCGGGTTCTATCGCCTTTTCGCCTTTCTTTGGTGTCAGTTTCTTTTCCTGCAGATAGATCGCCTCAATGTAGAACAGCGCGTCCTCAATCGGAATAATCAGCAGGTTCCCGCGGATAACATCATTCGCTTCCTTCCAACGCAGGAGATCGCCACTGATGGCTTTATTGATGTCCGCTTCAATTTGCGTGGGACCGGGGACATCGTTTGTCAGGATATAGATGATGCGTTGTCCATAGTTGGGTGCGTCGCAGCGGGCGACCATCCACGCCTTTAGCCGTTTGTCGAGTTTTGGGGGTGTTAGCGGAATCATATTCACGAATTCCATATTATCTTCACCGGGGAGTTGGATCATGGCGTAGTAGGGCATCATCTCCTGATCTGACTTTGAGGAATAATAGGTCTCTTTCGGGATCAACCATTGGTTGCGCTGGACATAGAAGTCGTTAGCGTTTTGGTGATATGTGCCGTACATCTCGGCTTGAATCCGGGTCAGATAGTCGGGGTATCGGAGGTGTGCCGTGAGTCCTTCGGGCATTTCTTCGACTGTTTTAAAGAGGTCTGGGAACGCCTTCTGATAGGCTTGCAGTATCTCCTCATCTTCCTTGACAGCATAGAAATTGACAGCACCGGTGTAGGCGTTGACGACAGCGACACCTGAATTTCGGATGTAATTGAATTTATCATAGTCGGGTTCGTCATATAATTCACCGTTCCTGTTCAACAGTGCTGTATCATCAATATACATCTGCGAGTTCGGGTAATACTGGCTCGTCACATAGAAATCGATGATCCAGTAGAGTTGTCCATTATTAACGACGATGTACGGATCGGGGTCGTAGTTGAGGAAAGGCACGATATGCGAGACCCGGTCCCAGACGAGTTGCCCGTCCCGTCGGGTGCCGATTTTCCGGCGGAACATGATTCGGCTTTCGGGTGTAATCCGGTCAGAACGCAGCACCCGAAAGAAATCGAACCGGAGTGCGAAGCAGAGTCGTCGGAACCAGCCTCCGATGGGTATACCGCCATCACCGGTATATGTATGCTTGAGTGCTGTGGCAATTTTTTCCGCCTTAACGTCAACATCGTTGTTGTCGGTTACCGCGGGGAGTTCGTCAGTGTCCTCAGTCGGCTTTTGTTTGCGTTCTGTTTTTACGATGGCGTAGTCGTGTGTCATCTCACCGTAATAGATATAGGGTTGTGTTACCTCGAATCCGTGTTGGGTGATGATGGGTACTTCGCTGATCCAGAAGTCTGGGTACCCGTCTTCAACGAAAGCGTTCACTGGCGACATACAGACCCCGTATCCGTGTGTGTATTCGAGTTTCAGTTGTTCCCAGCCAGTAATATTATTTTCGGGGGAGACTTCACGGGCTGCGATGAGTACCTGCCGATACTCGCCATTGACCTTGTATCTATCGACATCCGTATACGGGTGGAAGTTGTAGTGGGTCACGATCTGTTTATCGCGAAGTGCCTCGTAAAGCACACGCCGGTCCCAGAGTTGGATATTCTGCTTGATCGCCTCGTTTTCGGTGATGGTTTCGAGCGTCGCGGGTTCCTCGCTCGGTTCCTGGGTTACTTTCTGAATTGTATCGAGTTCAAAGGCGGTCTGTGTATCTTTGATGTGTTGTGTGAGATAGGGTTCCTCTTTCTCAATGATGTTAACCCGTGCGTCCCAGAGGTAGATGCCGATGGGGTAGACGTGGAGCAGCAGGACGTAGCTCAACCCCCACACGCCTGCCGTCACATACCACAGCAGCCGCCGCCGCCAGAGGATATTGAACACAATCACGATCGCAATGCCGATCAGCACCCCACAATAGAGTTTCGTTGCAGCCGTGCGGTGGAAGTCCACATAAAACAGACCGTGGAGCGATGAGATTTCCAACGTCAGCGGTGTCTTATACACCTTGTCCCACAAACCCACGAAGCTCCGCCACCCGCTGACGATCAGCAACAGCAGCCATAAAGCCGTCCCATGAAAAATGATGTGCCGCTTAACACGCGACATCGTATGCGCATC
>JAAXHI010000539.1:13103-22044 GCA_012270875.1 Candidatus Poribacteria bacterium
GTATGTGTCCAGCGTCTGAATTCGCGCGGTTCTGGACACAGTACATTCGCAATTGCGGCGTTTATGTTCATGAACCCTGCCGCAACGATGAAGCAGAGCAAGAAGAACCCCCAACGGATCCAGAGGAGTCCCCAGAACACGTCTGTGCGTCCGAGACTCTCCTGCCAGAGGTGTTCTATATAGAGCCGCGACAACGGATAAAAGGTGCTAAGTCCGATGAGTCCGCTCACTGCCCAGAGGAGGTACGCTTGGAGTCTACTATACCGATCCCGCCGCCGATAATCGCCGCGTCGATATCGGAAGATACCCCATATAAAGGTAATGATTACGAGGCAGACACTAAGCAGGAGTTGTGCAATTGCGAGATTCACTGTCATCTGAAAACCCTCCTTATATACATTATAATAACATAGATGTATCGTGCTTCGCAAGTTAGTTGTTAGCCGATAGTCAATAGCAAGAAAAAACAATTTGACAAAAAAACCGCTTTTACCCTATAATTAAAACAAATCAGGGAAACGACGATAGAATCCTGATACTGATGACTCAGTACTGATAACCAAAAAAGGTTGACATTTTTTGTAACCTTTTGTATACTAACGGTGTTAAATAGAGTGTGAAGGCTGCGCAACCGAAATGCCGATCCCAAAGCATCGGAGTTCAGAAGATGCAAGCCTCCGCCACGCAAGCATTTTTTCAAAAAAAATTTGACAAAAAACGCAACAACAGGTATAATTAACGCAAGTTCAAGCGTAGAAATGTGGAATTATACCGTTTTCGCGAGGGAACACACGGATTTTATATCCCGTCCACGATTTTTTTGAAGGAAAAACTTGACATCATATCACCGATGTGGTATACTATTAATACATAAGAGTAACTGACGCTTTTTAGGCGCGAATCCTCTTACAAGATATCGCATGAAAACAGGGTGCAGTAGAGACGATCCCTAAATCGAAACCGTACCCAGAACCGTACCCAGAAAAAATAGTTGACATGTTTCCGTAACTATTTTACAATTCACAACGTTTATACAAGTGGTTTGGCTATTTTTGTTCAGAACCTATGACGCAAACATAAGCCCCAAACCCAACATTACTTAAGGTTAGTTCAGAATAGATTTCATCCCTGAATCTGTTTTTGATATTTCGGTTTTGATGGGAATCCGATAAAACGGTGTTCCTGCTGGTTAGAGTAGGAACAATCCCTACGGCGTTCCCAAGTGAAAAAAATTAATTGTTTTAGTTTTCTAAGGAGGAGAATAAGTAAATTAGAACTTACGCATTCCTCTTAAAGTCCCCCTGATAAGAGTCAAAGTCCCCCTAATAAGGGGGATTTAGGGGGTTAAAAACACCAAAATTACTGCTTTTTGCGTAAGTTCTATAAATGTAATCGTCAAGATTGACACTTTCCTTAGGTCACCTTACTCTCAGTAAGGTGGTGACTCCCCAAACCCGTACGCCTGCTACCGATAACGGGTTTCCCGCACTTTATAATAGTAATACTAATAGTTTGTCACATCTGAACTGATAGATGGTTCGTAGTGGCGCAATTCATTGCGCCTTGGGTTTCCGTGCGATAATGCACTTCGCATTTGGGCGTGTACGCCGCAGAATCGCACGACTACGAACCGGGTTTACCTTTCATTTGAAAGTTGACAGACTACTAAGGCAATTCATGGAATATGGGTAGGTATGCCGGATTTGGAAGCACGCTTCGGTGAAGAGAGCGGAACGATCCTGTTGAAAGCCTCACAGATCAACGTGGATGCCGACAGTACCCCTGACTCCTGACCCCTGATCCCAAAGTACGCTTAGGAACTTCCCTGACTATGTGCTTCATGCTAATACAGGTGATGATAAACGTGATGGCATGAAGAATAACGAGAATAACCTTGACTTTTGTCCAAAAATCTGCTATACTAATACCGTAAACAAATCAACAATTGGAGGTCTGTATGAAACCGTACTTAATAACACTGTTACTGATACTCGCGCTGCCACTTGCCCTACAGGCGGCACCTGATTATACCATCACGAATAAACATCGTGTCATCGAAGAGGCATCGCTCAACTCGAACCGCGTTCCAATCGGCACGCAATTTTCATACCTTAACTTTACAACGCTCAACGGCGATACACACGATTTGGACACGCTCACGGAGCAGGGACCCGTCATTTTCGTATTTCTCGCAACCGAATGCCCCGTCGCACAACGCTACGCGATGCGCCTGAAACGGCTGCACACCGAATTCAGCACAGAGAAACACGCCACCCTCGTCGCAGTCTACGCCAACGAAAACGATTCCGTTGACGACATCAAAGCCTACGTCGCCAAGGCAGCATACACATTTCCGATCGTTAAAGATACAACCGGTCGCCTTGCCCGCCGCCTCGGTGCAACGATGACCCCGCAAGCCATCGTCATTGATACGACCGGTACACTCCGTTACCGCGGTCCCATCGACGATAACCGCTACGAGCCTCGCGTCAAACACCGCTACCTCTACGACGCGCTCCTTGCCACACACACCGGTACCCCTGTCTCGGTAGAAGAGGCACCGGCATTCGGCTGTACGCTCCATCTCTCAGAATCCGGGTTCCCTGCGGAGGTTACCTATAGTGAACACATCGCCTCCATCCTCCAGAAGAATTGCCAGACGTGTCATCGCCAAGGCGAGGTTGCGCCGTTCACACTTGCCAACTACGACGACGCGAAGGTCTGGGCGACTGAAATCGCGGAATACACACAGGCACGTCTCATGCCACCGTGGAGACCCGCACCCGGCTACGGACACTTCAAGAGCGAACGCCTGCTCACAGATACTGAAATCGAGATGATTGCACACTGGGTAGCAGCAGGCGCGCCCGCCGGCGACCTCAAGACTGTCCCACCTGCACCTGAATTCCCCGAAGGTTGGGCACTCGGCGAACCCGACTGGATCGGTGAGATGCCTGTCGAATACGAAATCGGACCTGAAGGCGAGGACGAATATCGGCAATTCATCATACCCACCAACTTCGAGACAGATATGTACGTCCAATCCGTTGACGTGCAACCCGGTAACCGGAAGACTGTCCACCACGTCATCCCTTACCTCGATGTGAACAACGAGGCACGCAAACTCGACGCACTCGACCCAAAACCCGGCTATGTCACTGAAGGCACGGGCCCCGGGTTTGACACTGTCGGTTCACTCGGCGGTTGGGCACCCGGGGTTACGCCGTCCGTTTTGCCTGATGGCGTTGGATTCCTCTTGCCGAAAGGTGCCGACATCGTTATGCAGGTACATTACTACCGTACCGGAAACGTTGAATACGACCGCTCCCGTTTAGGACTCTACTTCTCAAAGACCCCGAACACCGCGAAACTCCACATCGGTGACGCAACCAACTCCAAGTTCGTCATCCCGCCCGGTGAAGCGTGGCACGAGGTATTAGCCTCCCGGAACATCAAGCAGGATGTCTATCTCTTAGCAGCGATGCCGCACATGCATCTCCTCGGACGGGATATGCGTCTCACGGCGACGACTGCTGAAGGCGAAGCGCATGACCTCATCTGGATTAAGGATTGGGATTTCAATTGGCAGGATGTCTACCATTACCAAGAACCGCTCTTTTTGCCAGCAGGGTCACGTGTAGATCTCGTCGCGCATTTCGACAACTCGGTGGAGAATCCTGCAAATCCGAACGATCCGCCTGTGCCTGTCGGTTGGGGCGAAAAAACGACAGATGAGATGTGTATCGGGTTCTTTTACTACGTAAAGGCAAGCGAGTTCTCACCGAAGTAGTGGTAAGGTTAGGAATCCACTCTCCCCGCTGGCGAGGTTAGAAACCTCGTCAGCGAAACCTTCACAACAACGACGCGACGGTGACTTTTTCCAAACACTCCCGCTGCGACTGCGCAAGCATACCCAACATACGCGCACCCGCCTCAGACGATAGACCCGCCGCGAAATGTGTTGTCATCTCACCCTCAACCGCAGCGATGAGCTGGTCCAACGTAATCTCCTCCAACGCACGTGCTGGCAGATACCCTTCCGTATCTCCCTGCACCTCATAGACCAATCCCGCCGCTTTGAACCGCTCGAAACTCTCATGTACGATCTCCTCCGCGACACCCGAACACAATGCCACATGCTCGGTTGTACATGCCCCTTCACCCTTAGAAAACCGCGACGCCACAATCAGGAACAACGCGATAACACCCGAACTGTTTAGATAACCGTTGCTGTCATATCGTAACTTCCCATGCACAACACCCTGGTATCCAAGATGCTGAAACGCATTCGAGACCTCCGCCCCCAGTAAAATCACCACCCACGTTGTATACGTCCAAATAGCGAGGATGATGAGCATCGCCAACGCACCGTAGATGTCGCTATAATTCTTCGAGACGAGTTCAAAATAACTGCTGAATGCAAGGCGCGCGATCTGGAATAGCGTCCCCGCAATGAACGTTCCTAACAGTGCCGCATTCCACTTCACTGTCGTATTCGGCATCGCGATGTACATTAGGAAAAAAAGGCAGTAGACGAGCATCCACGGGAACACATGTGCAAATACCCAGTTTGTAGCAGTCGAAAAGAAGAGCCAGATGAGTAGCGGTCCTATGGACAATAACGTGTAAAAAACAGCATATTTCTGGAACGCTTGCATCATAGGTAACCGCCGCCGCGAACCCCAAATATCGTTGAAATGCTGCTCAACGGATATAAACAGCATTGTTGAAACGAGGAGAAACAGTAGGAATCCACCGACACCGAGTCCACCAAGATTTCTATTGGCAAAACCGGAGAGTTCTGATACAATCTCTTCAGCACCGTAGCGTGGCAGGAAATTATCACGCAGCGCAGCGATCAACGGCGAGTCACCGTCTTCAACGGCACCGAATGTCTTTAACAAAAACAACGCGACAGCAGACAACGGCACGAGACACAATAGCGTGTTAAACGCCAATGACGATGCTTGCTGCAGGCATTTGTGCGCCATAAATTGATGCCAGACGTTCACACTCAGCCGCGAAGTTAACGTCCCAAGATTACCGAAGCGGTCACCGTATTTTTCGGAAAGATTATTCATAGTAGACAGCCCATTGATAAGAGTTATCAGTTGACAACTATTCTATGCCAGATCTGATTTCACGCATAAAACGCAAACTCAGACAAAACCCGTTCTTATCCTATCTCATCGGATGCCCATATCCTGCGCCGCGCTGGAACCGATGCGTCAAACAGCTCCTCCGTCAACTCGGTCCTGATGCGAACATCTTGGATCTCGGTGCCGGTAACCGCCGCCGCGCCCCGAATGTCATCAACCTCGAGATCGAAGCGACCCCAGAAGTTGACATCATCGCGGATGGGCACCTTTTACCGTTTAAAGATAATACCTTTGATGCCGTGATCTCTGAAGCCGTACTGGAGCATGTCCACTCCCCGACGCGTGTTGTCTCAGAGATCTATCGGGTCCTGAAGCCTGGTGGCTATATCTGCGTTGCAGTGCCGTTTTTACAAGGTTACCACGCCTCGCCACACGATTACCAGCGATGGACGCTGCCCGGCATCGTCCAACTCTGTGCTGCGTTTTCCGAAATCGAGAGTAGAGCGTGCGCAGGTCCCACGACCGCTTTACATTGGATCTTCCGTGAATACATCGGACTTATCTGTTCTTTTGGTAGCCTGCTCGTTGCGAAAGCGATCTCACTGCTTGTCGGATGGCTAACGTTTCCGTTGCTGTTACTGGATGCGGTATTGTCCCGACATAAAGATGCGCATATTCTGGCATCGGCTGTCTATTTTTTCGG
Organism: Candidatus Poribacteria bacterium; assembly: GCA_012270875.1. GTDB lineage: Bacteria > Poribacteria > WGA-4E > WGA-4E > WGA-3G > WGA-3G. Next base: position 18,906 of record JAAXHI010000539.1, read on the forward strand.
AAAGAAGGAGTGATTGGCTATCAGCCGTCAGCAGTCGGTGTTCCACCACAACCCATAGGTGCGGTCTCCTAACCACACCGGATTCCCAATATCGTAGGCGCGGTTTGATGAAATCTCGAAAAATAATCCGGTAATTCCGCGAACACAATTTTACGCAAGAAGCAGTTCTCATTAACCGCATTATATAGCATTTTATTTTGGGATGTCAAAAGAAATGTGGGGATAGTCGTCAGTATTCAGGACTCAGTTGTCAGTAAGAGCCGTTTGAAACTGCGCTCCAAAATCGGTAGGCGCGGTTTTCAACCGCGCCGAATTCTACCTGATTCAAAAAAAAACGGCGAGGTTATAAACCTCGCCAGCGAGAAAAAAGTCCAGCATCGCGCAAAACGCGCGCCTACCGAAATGTAATCTTGTCCTTCTCTGCCTTCTGAAGTAGGCTCCGAACAATCTCTAATGTTAGTTTGGAGAGTTTTTCTGAAAACTCGGCATCCGAGAGGGTCCGATATCGTGAGGGTTGTGACGCGGTGAGCCGTTCGTTGGCAATCGTCAATGCACTGGACACGAGCGGCATAGGCACCTCAATCGGCACAGCCACAGGTGCGTCGGTAGGTGCGGATGCAGGCGGCGTATCTACCGCATCCCCTGCTAAAAAACTTTCACGGCGTGAATCGATTTCGGCTAACACTTGCTGCGAGGCGACTTGGTGTGCAAATTTTTTTGAACCGGGGACAGGTTCTGGTGTCTCATGGACATGGTCACCGTATGACACTTTCACCTGCCACTGCGGGGCATCCGACGGACCGAGCTGCGTCTCGGTATAAACGGGTTGGCTCAACCCACGTTCTTGGCAGTATTGAATTAGAATCCCCTTGTAATTTTCCGCAGCCGTATCGTTTGCCAAATCTGTCATTCATCTCTCCTTGTATAGTTTTAGTGCGAACCACCGCCACCGCCACCGCCACCGCTACTGTTATTAAAGTGTGGACGATCTCCCATTCTGCGGGGTTTGACTTTCCGTTGTCGTTTCATTTCGATCCGACGCCGTTTCTCGCTCGGCTTCTCATAGAAACTCCGCTTTTTAATTTCTGTAACGATACCTGCTTTACCGCACATCTTTTTAAAACGTGCTAAGGCGCGATCAAACGCTTCACCTGAATCTACACTTACTTCAACTTGAACCATTTTTTTAAGCCTCCATTAGAATTTAAAATCGTGAAAACATCTCATAAATTGTATCACATTTCAGCATAGATGTCAAATAATTCTTTTCTCGAAATAAATCCAGTTCGGTTAGGAATGCAGGTCGCATGAATCAACGCCAAGTGCGCGCGTTGCCTCGTAGTGAGAGTTGTCGGGGTGCGTACACCGCAACACCGAGAAGCAATCCGCAGAAATACCGCAAGCGAAAACCCTACCAGATGAAAGAACTGACGACTGATAACTAACAGCCACTTGACAATTTACTAATAATTCGCTATACTCATTTCACCAAAAAGGAGGCATCCCTATCTACGAAATCCTTGTCCTCTGCTTCGGCGCATGGCTTACCGGTGTCAGCAAAGCAGGCTTCGGCGGTGGCATCGGTATGATTGTCGTTCCGATGTTCACACACTTCCGCAGCGCACGGAACGTTATCGGGCTTATGCTGCTGTTGCTCTTTTCAACAGATGTCTTCTCACTCCGCCACTATTGGAAACGGTGGCACCGCGAAAGCGTCACACGCCTCATCCTCGGTTCTATCCTCGGCATCACGCTTGCAAGCCTAATTTTAAAGGACATCTCCGATGTTCATCTGAAGAAGGTGATCGGCGGCATCGCGTGTCTCTTTGCCTTGCTGGAATTCTTGCGTCCCTACTGGCAACCGTTGCTCGGAAACTCGGAGGAACCAAACAGCACAGCACTCCAATTCAAAAGGTGGCAAGGACTTCTGGCGGGGATGTTCGCCGGGGCATTTTCAACGCTTGCACACATGGGTGGACTCGTTGTCGTGATGTATCTCCTTCCACAACGCCTCAGTAACACCACCTTCGTCGCGACGACAACCGCCACCTATTTTTCTCTCAATTTCATCAAAATCCCCTTCTATTATCAACTCGATCTTTTCTCCTTTGAGATTCTGATTGAAGCCATCGCACTCTTGCCGTTTATTGGACTCGGCGTGCTAACCGGTATTGCGTTGAACAATCGTGTGCCGGAACGTCTCTTTTCAAGGATCGTTCTGTTCTTCCTATTCGCCACAGGTATACATCTACTCTTTAGTTGATTCGCCATTCGCAAAAAACATTGAGGTATTTCCAAAAATCCTGTATAATACAACCCACAACAAAACATAGATGAGGTCAAAAATAATGAACTTAAAATGGGGCGTGCTGGGCGCGGGGAGCGTCGCACAACGTCGAGCAATGCCAGCCATCAAAAAAGCAGATGGCGCGGAACTTCACGCACTCCTCTCACGCGATACCGCACGCGCGGAACGACTCGCACGCGAACACGGTGCGACTAAAGCCTATACCACCGTTGATACACTCCTCGGAGACGACACACTTGATGCAATCTACGTCTCAACACCCGTTCATCTACACTGCGAACAGGTCATCGCAGCAGCAGAACGCGGCTTGCATGTACTTTGCGATAAACCGATGGCACTCACGCCACAAGAATGCGGGGAAATGATCGCCGCCTGCGACGCCAACGGTGTGCATCTACAGATCTGTTTCCTATTCCGATTCCACTCCTGTTTCCAGCAGATCCGAACGTGGATAGACGAGGGACGTTTCGGGCAGCTTGTGCATGGACGTATGCCGTTCTTGAAACAGTATCAACTCGTCCCAGACGAATGGCGCGCACAACCTGAAAAGGGCGGCGGTGGATGCTTTATGGATCTCGGTCCGCACAGTGTAGATCTGCTCCGCTATCTTATCGGTGAAGTGAACGCAGTTAGTGCGTTCTATAACGGCACAACGCAAGGCACCGCTGTTGAAGAGACTGGTGGTATCTTCATGCGTTTCGATAACGGTGCACAAGCGTTCACAGACCTCAGTTTCTCAGTTCCGCAGTGCGACATCGTGTTGGAACTCTATGGGACAGAAGGCACCGTCTGGGTCTACAACGACGACGGTTGGAAAATTAAAACCTACTT
>JAAXHI010000539.1:22258-22791 GCA_012270875.1 Candidatus Poribacteria bacterium
AGGAGGCACACGCGCCTCTGTTTACAATTTTTACGCCAAACTCAAGGAGGAATTCAACGACATGGCACTTGTACCCCTTGGCGATAGAATTCTCGTCGAACGTTCAGACAATGATGAACAGACAACCAGCGGCGGGATTATTATCCCCGATACCGCCAAAGAAAAACCCCAGGAAGGCAAAGTCGTTGCCGTCGGTAATGGTAGATTACTCGACAGCGGTGAGCGGCAGTCCGTTGATGTCGAAGTAGGCGACTTAGTGCTTTTCGCCAAATACGGCGGCACTGAAGTTACGTATGACAATATCGAATATCTCATCTTGCGCGAAGATGATATCTTAGCCAAGGTTAACTAGGAAAAGGAGTTAAACACATGGCAGCAAAACAACTAGCGTTTGATGAAGAAGCAAGGAGCGCTATTAAACAAGGCGTTGACAAACTCGCGGACGCTGTTAAAGTTACATTGGGTCCCAAAGGGCGAAACGTCGTACTCGATAAAAAATTCGGTGCACCGACGATCACCAAAGATGGTGTCAC
>JAAXHI010000450.1 GCA_012270875.1 Candidatus Poribacteria bacterium
TTTTGTCGGGAATAGCTTGAAGATCTCGACAAACAGACGCATGAGAACTATATCAATCTTGTTTTTAATGCTCTCCGATCACAAATGATTACACAACCCTTTTTCTCCCACGCTGGGTTTTCTAAGTCTAGAATTTCACAAGATTATAAAGTAAAACTAAACAGCCATCAGTTAGCGGATCTTGACAGATCTGCTCGAAATTCCTTTTAGTCACGCAAACACCTAAGTTCTCCACACTCTCCCCCTATTTGACTATGCATATGGGCAAATACATAAACTAAATGTTCCTAGAGATCAGCGAACAAAACATAGTGACTCATTAAATGTTCATTAAGCAAAATCAATCTTCATCGTCTTCCGCGTTAGCTATGGCTCTCATCTGCTCTCGAGCAGCTACTGCAGCTCGCCTGCTCGGCCTGAACTCATTGGCCTCTGCATTCAGGGGTATGGCTTCTCTTCGAGTTGACACATCACAAGCTAATTCCAAGGGATACAAGTGTTGAATGGGTCTTTCGATAAATGACTTTCCGGTTCTGAGCCGCACAGCTCGCACAACGCCGTCCCTGCCTTCTATCGGGGTATCCACCACTGCTAGTTTCCATTTACCCCGGTTGCGTTCTTCGGATTTCACGAGCACCACTTCTCCTTCCTTTATATTCATTTCCTTGGTCTGATGGATAATGTTGTGTCGCTCTCGGAGTGCTTTGACATATTCTCTGGACCATCTTCGCCACAGGGCTTCTTTACACCTGAGAAGGTATCTTGCACGTTTCCTGAGGTCAGCATCTTCTATCCCACTGGGATCCATCTCTGGGAGAATGTTTGGCTGCCCAAACAATAGAGAATTTGGGGTTAGAACGGGTAGCTCAACATCGTCTTCCATATAGCCAAGAGGGCGGTTGTTGAGAGTTATCTCGATGTCCAAAATGACCTCTTGAAGCTCTTTCCATTGTAGATTTCCATTACCGATGGTCTTGTAGAGGGACTGCTTCAGAAGGCCAACAAGTCTTTCAAATTGGCCTCCCCACCAGGGGGCTCTACTTAAGTTGAATTGCCATTTTATACTTTGCCTGGCTAGCCAATCTTGGAACTTCTCATCTTTCTCTACCTGCTTCAGCCACTTCGCTGCAGCAACGAACGTCTTGCCATTATCTGAGTAAATTTTGTTCGGTCTTCCTCTTCGGGCTATCAGGCGCCTCAAGCTTCCAAGGAACTCGTCTGTGGTAAGGTCCGGAAGCAACTCTAGGTATAGACCCCTTGTAAGGCTGCAGGCGAAGAGCACGATGTACGCCTTTCCCTCTTTACGTCCTCTCGTTCGGTACTTGATTGGTCCAGCGTAATCGACTCCGATCACTTTGAATGGTGTAGACCCTTCAGTCCTGTCCCTTGGTAGGTTACCTGTTGGCGGGTGCGCATAGGCTACCGCTTGAAACCTTTTGCACCCGTTGCAGCTTTTGATCACCCTTTTGGTTAGTCGTCTCAGTCGTGGTAACCAATATTTTTCTCGAACTTTAGCCATCGTCAGACTGACTCCCCCGTGGAGAGTGTTCTCGTGTGCGCTTGTGACCAATTTCTCGCTGAATAGATCATCATCCGGAAGGTAGATCGGATAGTCACCTTGAACGCGGCCTCGGCATTCGAAGAGTCCTCGTTCATTCTTTTGAAGGTTGAGACGAGGCCCGTCTTTCTGATACTTGTCCGTTGCGGCAAATCTGGACTGCACTCTGTAAATCCACCTTTCAACTTGGGTCTCCGTCTCCTCAGGAGTTAAAGGGCCAGACTTCTTCTTCGCACCTTTCGCTTTACAGTTACTCAGGAACCTTGCTATCCACGCTACGATTCGGATGGCTTTCCAGTAGCCATGCTTCTCCAGAGTTTCATTCAGCACATCGTCCTCTGTCTTGGTCACAAACAAAGCTTCTCTCACCACTTTAGCTTCCGCTTGAGTTTCGCTTGTAGCCGCGGTCACAATGTCTGGTGGCCAGCTTTCTGGTTCAGCGAGCCATGCAGGACCTTCCCACCACAACTTCGCAGATTCGTCTACACGCCCTCCTCTACTACCAAGGTCAGCGGGGTTCTGATTTGAACGGACATATCTCCATTGGATGAAGCTGTGCAGCTGGATTTTCTTGACTCTGTTTGCCACAAACTGCCTGTAATCACCATTTCCCTTAATCCAGTGGAGTGCGACGCTACTATCCAACCAACCGTAGACACCTTCCACTGGAAATCCTGTCAAGGCTTTCTTCACGTTGCTGATGAGGTTTGCTGTCATATGAGCGGATACTAATTCCTGCCTGGGAATAGTTAGTCCCTGTTTAGCTAGGCGTGATTTAGCTGTGACGAGGCTTTGTTGAGTACCTTGTGCTTGACGTACAACTGCGTACACTGCCGATGCCACCCCTTTGTTGCTAGCGTCTCCAAATCCATGTAGATCAATGCCAACGATTCTCTCTTGGTGCTGAGCTAGGCTACGTGGTATCTCAACCTTGTCAGGCAACATCTTCTTCCAAGCATTCCACTTGTCTAACGCTACGCCAGATAACGCCTTGTCCCAGGCAAGACGGCTGTCACATACCTCTCTATACAGCACTTTGCCCGCCAATATGGTAGGAGAAGCGAGACCAAGTGGGTCGTAAATTCTGGCTAGACTTCCCAGAAGCTCTCTCTTAGTGGGTTCTAACGGTTGTGTGGGGAAGACAACGGCGATCGTATCCTTTTCTTTGTCCCACGGCATTCCTAATAGCTTTGTCTCTCCTGGCTTCGCTCCCAGTTGTTGTTTGGCATAGCTCGATTCTTGTTCTGAACTTCTTTCTTCCTGCAGCGTATCAGTCTCTAAGGCTGGTACATTGGAGTGCCACTTATGTAATTCGAACTGGGCTTCACTGAAGATTGTCTGCGCAGATTCTTTCAAGTGCTGCGTCTCTCGAACGGTCGGTCCACCAGCAATGAGGTCGTCGACGTATAGACTTCGGAGGATTTCTTCCACTTCTGCTGGAAACTGTTCCCGGCAGAGCTCGAGATGTTCCCGTAAGACTCCCCCAAGCAAGAAGGGAGACGGCGCCAAGCCAAAGAGAGCTCGCGTGAAACGTAACGCCTCAATCTCTTTAGTCTTCAGATCTTTGTACCAATGAAAACGCATCACATCTCTGTCTGGTTCCCAGATTCGAACCTGGAGAAACGCTTGCTTTAGATCCCCTGAGATAGCCACGGGATGGAAACGGTTTCTCACCAGGACGCTCCATAGCTGGTTTTGAGTAGGTGGTCCGATCTCGAGGCATTCATTCAAGGATGGGGCTTTTTCACTTGCTCTTGCTGAGGCATCATAGACGATGCGCAACTTGGTACTTTCAGCTGTTTCCCGGATGACTGGTTTGTGCGGTATGTAAAATTCTCTCTCTTTAGCTTCACTTTCCACACGCTCCACGATACCTTGGGCTAGCTGATCCTGGATCACGGAATCATACCGTTCAAGCATCCCCGGTTGTTTTTCCAATCTCTTAGTGAGTGCATTCAGTCTCTTCAAACTTCCTGCTTCGTTGTTAAGTAAAGGAGGATGGTTGCCCTTCCAAGGTAGACCAACTTCGTACCACCCTTCCGGACTTCTCTTCAACTGCTCTTTAAATTCTTCATAAACGATTCCTTGGTCTCCCACGTTCGTATCTTCTAGGCCTAACACATCAAGTCTGCAGAGGTTTTCGTAATCACAAGAGGACGCCTGCGTCAAGAACATGTTGGTCAAATCTACTTCTTTCCCAGGGGACATCATTGTCCATCCAAAACGAGTTAGCTCCGCTATTGGCTCCCCCGGTTTACCGATTCGTGGCATGCTGTTTACTTTGACTCGCGCATATTCGCTGGCTCCAAGTATTAGATGTATTGGGAGTTCTGCCTTCTCGTCTGTATCGTCCATGATGATGCCTTGTAGATGGGGAAATCTTGCAATTTTCTCTTTATACTTGGGATTTCCAAGGGAAAGGAGCTGGCTACGGTTTACCTTTGTAACTTCCGTCTCGAGGTGAAAACTCCCATCCACATTGCTGATCTTTAGCTTGTGAAGCTCAATCACCTGGTTTGTTGACTGCATCATCATCTCAATTCGCCGTCGCTCTCTGCTGATAGGTCGCTTTTGTAGGCGTTCGAGTAGTGTGGAGGAAGCATAGGAACTACCAGCTCCGGTATCTAGCAGCGCCCGGCATTTAATTCCTTCCACATTCACCACTACAACCGGGTAAGTGACTGTTGTGTCTCCAGTCGCTACTAGCATGTGTTCTGTTGATCCCCTGTCACAAATTGAAGAATGATGTCTTCTTTTGCAGAATAGACAACCCACTTGACTGCGACATTCAAAAGCCTTGTGCTTGGTACCAGCACAGTTGAAGCACAGCTGTTTCTCGATTAGTACTTTCTTTCGCTCCGCCACAGAAGCAACTTTGCTACAATCGCTAGGTCTGTGTCCGCTCTCTTCGCAATAAACGCACGGTTTAGACTTCGTTTCCTGCTGCTTGGTCTGGAAGGTTTTCGATTTCTTAAATGGCTGGACTCCTAAAGGATGCTTTTCCATGGCTCTGTCGTCCTGCTTCTGGGGGTTTCTTTCTGTCCATTTTCTGAGGGCCGAGACCAGTTGAGGAAATTCCCATTCCTGCCAATCATCGTCGGTTCTCACCAGGTCTCCTCTAATGCCTTCCAGTTTATCAATCGTCATTCGTACGTACCCGGTGATCTCTCTTAGCTTTCCTAAGGTTTCCAACGCTTGCACATTTGATAACAGCTTTTCGTAAAAATCGTGTATCTTCGCTGGCTGACTTCCAGGGATGTGAGGTAATGCCAAAATCGCCTGCACGTATGCGTTGATAATCTCACTCGTTTTCCCATATTTTGTTTTCAAAATGTTTTTCGCTCTTTCGTAACCTTCTGAGTTGAAAGGGAGACCATCGACGTTAACGCGAACTTTCTTTTCGAGCAATTCCTTGAGGTAAGAAAATTTGGTTACGGCCGGTATCTGAGCGGTGTCTATCTCTGCCTCAAATTGGTTCCAAAATCTCAACCAGTCGACGTGCGTGCCATTGAATTTTGTTATGACAAGTTTCGGAAGCTTTGTGTTCACCGCTTTATGTGACGTCATTCCTTTTAGGTTTTCTTCCAGCTTCTTCTCTAACTGTATCTTCTTATCGTACTTCTCTTCTTCGAATCTCAACTCTTTTTCGAATTGCTTTTCCTTCATCTGGGCAGTGAATTTTAGTTCAGCTTGCTTTTCCTCTTCCATCTCTTTGCGCTTGATCTGCTTTGTAATCTTTTTCACGTTGTTTACTGATTGCTCAAATTTCACTAATTTGGCTTCAATATCTTCGCTCCAAGCTTTGATATCCTCTGCTTTCTCACCGCCTTCTAGTTTAGCTTCTTGGATTTCCACCTTTAAGTTGTGGACTTCTTCGAGTTTCCTCTCTAAGATCTTGCGCTGCCTTTCTAGCGATAGTAGATGTCCTTTCGCAATAACACTTTCTGTCTCGCTGTCTGTAAATTCCAGCATCGCTAACTTCGTCCCCACAGCTTTGATCTTGTCCTCATACGTCGCCATTTTTCACTGTACTCGCCGCTCTATGAAGTTTTTAACGGTGTCCCGTCGGAGGTGCCACTTTTGTCGGGAATAGCTTGAAGATCTCGACAAACAGACGCATGAGAACTATATCAATCTTGTTTTTAATGCTCTCCGATCACAAATGATTACACAACCCTTTTTCTCCCACGCTGGGTTTTCTAAGTCTAGAATTTCACAAGATTATAAAGTAAAACTAAACAGCCATCAGTTAGCGGATCTTGACAGATCTGCTCGAAATTCCTTTTAGTCACGCAAACACCTAAGTTCTCCACAGTTTTGGCCATGAAGACCCCCTCTCCTTACAA
>JAAXHI010000500.1 GCA_012270875.1 Candidatus Poribacteria bacterium
ACTCATGATAAACCCTAATCTCTAAAATATGACTGCGAACCTGTCAAACCACTCAGACCCACAGCTAAAGCAGTGGCATTGTTAGAGAAGTCTCTTCAAAGACTGTGCAACCTCAAAGGGTGCGATACACTCTGGTGAGTTATTTATCGGACGATTGACGAACGTTGAGACGGGGTACGCCTCCATCTCTTCATCGGAATACGGAACAAGAAGCGGTTGAAGGACATCCGCAGGTCGTTCATCTGGTGAAAGCCATTCCGCATAAGCGTCTTGTGGCAGAATCACGGGCATCCTGTGGTGGATTTTCTCTAACAAATCGTTAGGTGGACATGTGATAATCGTGCAGGAACGGACCGGTTCATCCATCCCTTCTGCCTGCCATACCTCCCATAACCCTGCCAATGCGAACGGTTTTTGCGATTGAAGACGGATATAGACGGGTTGTTTGCGTCTGTCGCCGGGCACCTGTTTCCATTCATAGTAGCCGTCTGCTAAGATGATGCATCGTCTACGTTTGTAGGCACTTCGGAAAGACGGTTTCTCCGCGAGCGTCTCCGAACGGGCATTAATCATCCTGTTTCCGATTTTTGGGTCTTTCGCCCAAGATGGAATGAGTCCCCAGTGAAAGAACTCTACCTGCCCCATTTCTGGACGTATCTCTGTGTGGGTCGGTGTATTCGCAATAACAGCCACCTCTTGCGTGGGTGAGATATTGTAGCGCGGGGACAGGTTGATCGGGACATCGAAATTAAAGAAAGTTTGCTGCAACGCTTCAGCGTCGCTTGCAAGGGTAAATCGTCCACACATTTTTATCTCCTAAAAAGATGAGAAACCTATCCTACGCATCCTCTTTCGATTGTGGCACCAGAATATCGTCTCTCCAGCGGAGGCGGAAGGACGGACGTACGAGTGCTTCTGGGGATTGGAGCGTCAAGCCGCCGTCTGCTGTCAGGACGATACCGGTAACAAAATCTGCCTCGTCGGATGCCAAGAAGAGTGCGGCGTTAGCAATATCTTCAGGTTTCCCATAGCGTCCAATCGGGTAGCAGTCACGTGATGCCTGATCTTCCAACGTATCTTCAGCGAGAGAGGCTTCGCCACGTTCCCCAACAATCTGTCCGGGCGCGATCGCGTTCGCACGGATCCCCTCTCTACCGTAATCCAGCGCGATACTTCGGGTCAATGCGTTCAAGCCGCCTTTTCCAGCACCATAAAGTCCGAACCCCGGATTCGTAATTGTGGCGTTGACGGTAGAGATGAAGACCAATGCCCCACCACCGTTGCGAATCATTTCTGGGATACAATACTTTGCGCCGAGCCACGGCCCGCCGAGTGTCACGCCGAGGCTTTCGTTCCATTCTTCCATCGTGAATTCGATCGCTTTTTTCGTGTAAGAGTGCGCCGCGTTATGCACAAGCGTTGTTATTTTACCGTAGTTTGATAAAGCGGTTTCGATGAGTGTTTGCCAAGTCGTCTCATCAGCAACATCGCCCATCACAGCGACAGCCTCGCCGCCAGCATCCTGAATGCGTTGGACGGTTTCAGCGAGTTTTTCTTCGCGACGGCGCGTGTTCACAACGACTTTCGCACCCTCGCCAGCGAACTTATAAGCGGTCGCCGCGCCGATACCACCCCAGGCAGCACCCGCGACAATCGCAACTTTTCCTTCCAGTCTCATAACGAATTCCTTCCCTTATGATGCTTAGGACTTACGCATTTTCTCTTAAAGTCCCCTGAGAAGGGGATTTAGGGGGTTTAAAGTTCCGCTATTTGTCCAATTTGTGTAAGTCCTGATGCTATTGGAATATTGATTATTCCTCTTCTTCTATGTCTTCTCTATAATCTTTATCGTGTCTGCGTCTATACTTCCATATCTATATTTATGAAAATAATTAAATCTATGCGTCTACTTCCCAATTTCCCAACTATTATACCATATTTAATATTTTTATGCTATAATGATACTAATCGCAATCAGGACTATTTAGTTTTCGTTTTTTTTTGTCCAATTTTAGACCCCCAGGCATCGTCCTGTAATCGCAATGAAGGGAGGAACGCGTTTGAGATCAACGATAAAAGAATGGCTTGATAATTGTGTCGAAAAACTTGAGGCAGGTGAGTTGACTGAAACCGACCTGCGCAGTGTGACGACTGTCTTGAATTCAGAGAAGCAACTGGTTCTCTATCTCTATTCCAAATCCACGAACTTGCGTTCACCGCTCGGTGGATGGGCTTTGTACGACGCAACTGCGTCGGATGAACCGATGCTGCCCTCACAGGATGCGCCTTACGCATCAGTGCTTGATGCGGTTAACGACGGTTGGCGGATCGTCCAATTCCCGCGTCCCGAACTCTATAATTTTACAGATGTTGATAACACCTATCTTACTTATGAGTTTATTTTAGAGAAATATGTGTAAAGGAGAGGCAAATGATTAACGTTGAACCGACGCTAAATGACCTCCAAGTCATGCAGTTTATCCATAACGGCTATATCACGTTAGAGGGCATCATTGATCCAGATTTCAATAAGGAATGTGAGTCTGTAGATGGCGGACGGCTCAACGATTTTGTGCTCACCGATGTGTTTCGTCGGAACGTGTTACTCCATCCAGAGGTGGCAGGGGTTGTTCGTTCTTTGTTAGGTGCGAATTTCCTCGTGCCGACAAGCGCACACCACCATCTCTTTGAAGCACCGCACCGTGGTCAGACATGGCACTCCGATGGGATCACCGAATACGGATACGGCATCACGCACCTCCAGTGCTACTATTACCCGAAAGCGGTGAAAATCGAGGATGGACCGACAATGATATTGCCGGGTTCGCACCAACGACTCGTGGATAGAGAAGCAATCGCGCATTACGGCGACATTCTCGGACAACTTTCACTCACTGTTCCAGCAGGTACTGTTGCAATGACACGCTACGGTATCTGGCATAAGGCGGGTCCGAAACTCAATGCTGACCGGCGTGGGATGATTAAGTTCTCTTATTACCGAATGGCGATACCTAAACGGGATTGGGTACGCGATTCCGATGAGATTCCACCTTACCAACACCAAGGGAGACATCCCTACGTAACCGAGATAGAATCCTACCGCGACCGACGGAGGGGTGAATTGACATGGAATTGGCTCTGCGGATTGACGGAAGTGGCGGAAGAGATTCCGCCGATACAGATGTTTAACAGTGGAATCCCCTTATCAGAGATCCAACTTCAGTAGCAGAATAATTCGGTCTTTGCACGAGCCAACTGCTTTTGTAGAGCGTCAGGATTGCAGGGACACAGATGAGCTTTACTGTTTAAGATCAGGAGTCTATGAATGGCACTAATTTCTGTGGACGAACTCCTTCAACGTTGCCACCAACGGCATAAAAAGCCGCTTCGACAACGGATGACAGTCGCGACACCTACGGTGTATACAAAGGACCACGCACACCAGTACGCGATTTACTGTGCGCATCGGCATCCGGTGATGCTTCACGACTTGGAGCAGGCGGACATCTCCTTCATACCCGTGAACCGCGCGCCTGACCCGAACGAGGGGCCCGCGAATTTTGAAGGCAATCATCAGTTCTCGCAACTCCAACGGGAATACAGCCAGAACATTAGGCAATGGGATGCCTCCTGGGGTATCCAAATCTATACAGGTACGCCTTCGGAACGGGACGGGGCACCGTGGCATGACCTGCATTTTACATATCAAGCCTTATGCACCGCGCCAGATGCTGTTCTCGCTTGTATTGAGGCACTCGTTAACATTGTTGGGAACCCGCTTTTGACGTTAGAGAAATCGGGGGGGCTCCGGTTCACCTGTAGGGTGCAGGATTATCTCCACCCGGATACCCAAGAAGCGCATTTATACATCTATAAGCACACGCCGATAGCGGAAAATCCACACCAACGCGACGTTTACCTCAAAATCTTTGGTGATGGCGGCCACACACGCTGGGATGGACGCTATGAAATCCTGCTCGGGGATCTCTTGGAGCCGCCCGTGGTCGCTAAAGAAGTGCTTTTCCCGCCGATTGATACCCTCCGCGCGAAACTTCACGAACCCGCATCATCTGAATTAATAACGGCACGTCCACAAATGCCGACGACTTTCGGTTCGCGCGACCTCGATCTCGCAAAAGAGGCGTTCTGCAAGCGCGGGTTTGTTTATGACCGACAGGAGAACCACTCTTATTATTGGCGATCCCTCGACAATACGACTGAAGCGGCAGAAGTGTTGCTCTGGGAAAGCGATGGCATCGTCTGGGTCCGGGCATCTACACCCGACATTGGGCTGCCCACCAAGGCTATACCTATCGTAGATGTCTGGAACGATACAGGTATTCAGTCGCCGATGCGTGAAACACAGACCCCTATCCGCCCCGAAGTGATACATGTGCGAGAAGCAGGACTGAGCCCGTTGGCGATAAAACGTCCGCTGCCTGTCTTGGAACAACAAAATCAAGCGGAAGTCGAAAAGGATAGAGTCCTCGAGAGAGATGCAATTCGGATCCAAAGCATTTTTGACCGAGGGGTCCGTGTCCTCGGCATTCTTTCGGGGCGGGATCCGTGGGACAAACAGACAGAAGGGGCGTATTTCCGGCCCGGGGATGCGGTCTGCCTGAACCTGACGGAGCCACGTTTCGTGGCAGATGCAAAGGCATATTTTCAAGCGCAGGATACGCCATCTGTCGCTACTTGGAAACCTCGAACGCACCGCTGGGAATTGGTGAAAGATATTCCCGTTGACGAGCGTATGGCAACCCCTTTCCAACGTGGCAATGTCTGTGAAGATGCGGACCGATGTACAGCACTTCAGAAAAAGGGTGGGAATTCAGACGAGAGTATCTGCCCGCAATGCCCCGTCTATGCGGAATGTCAACAACGCGGCTATCTCTCGCAATTCACAGAATTACGAAACGCGAAGGCACAGATATTGACGATGCCTCAGCTGTTTTTTGATCCGAAACGCTCGGCACTGTTGGAAGAAATCCTCAAACCCGTGGACAACGCTGAACGACTCTGTATCATCAACCAACAGGACACACCTTGGTTATTCGTTACATGTGAACTCCCGAAGCGCGTTTTGGAGGTGTGGGCTGCCGATTGGCTGGGAGAGGCGTTAGGCAACTTCGCCCAAACTTTGCTGAGTGCCTTAGAGATTAAAGGCAAAACCTATGCGGACGCCGTCAGAGGTGTGCGTACAGCCGTGCAGATGTTTCAATGGCAAGCGGACTTGCTCGTCGAGCAGATGTGCCAAGTGAGGGTGCAAGGCAAAGTGGTGGCGAAAGGGTTCACGGACCCAGAGACGGGCGAGGTGTTGGCACGGGCGACCCTCGAATTCGAGGGCGGTAGCACTGCTTATATCCCTTTGAACGATAAGGCAGCAGACACGCTTCGGGCAAAAGGACTCCCTGTCTTTCCGTTGGAATCCTTCCAGATGAATGAAGACCTGAAGGTGCCCATGTCGATGGCACAAGCGATTGCGTTGGGTATCTTGGACACAGAAACTGTGGAGAGCATCCAAGCGTTTCCGACAGTATGTCGCCATCAGCATTGGACGTTTTGGCACCAACTCGAACGGTTCTTCGGGCAGTATACGCGGGATGCCGACGCGCCGATCCAATGGGACGACACAACCCTACAGTTTTGGATGCCGCCGGTGCTCCATGCAAGCGTTAAACGCTTGTTGGTCATATCCTCAGCACTCTCAGCGGAACATCTCCAGCGGGTATTTCCAGATGAAAAGTTGGAGACCTATCGGAGCGAACCGGTGTCGTGGGTTGATGGCAACTGTGTCTTTCAGATTCGCACGGGGGGCTATCCAATGGAAGCGATTCTGGACTTCCACAACTGGGGGTGGGTCGGTGTCACTGAAATAGGACAACGTTTTCTGCAAGGTATCCACGCCGAGGTCGTCAAAGATCCGAGTGTCAAACATGGAATCGTAACGAATAGAAAGATCGCGAGGCGGTTGGAGGACATACAAAAGCATGGGAACGTCCGCTTCATAGATACCTTCAGGAGAGTGAAAAGGTTGGGTACGCTTTCTGAAGCAGTAGATGTGATTTGGATCATCGGAACCCCGCGGCAACCCAAAACTTTCATTTGGTGGGTAACGCAGAGACTTTTTGGAAACGACGAAAAACCGCTCTCTTATGCGGAGGTCGAGTCGGGCACTTACAAGGACCCGCGGGTTCAAAGTGTCCTTGAAACCGTTGTTGTCGGTTCACTCACGCGGGTTATCGCCAAGGCTGAGTTGGATCAATTCGCAGGCCGGAAAATTGTGCTGCTCTCCGGCTTGCCGCTCCCGGACATCACCTACAGGCCCGAAACGGCTCTCTTTGATTGGGAGGACTTGGAGATCGCCGGTGGATTAGCGGAACTCCCGGAGCGGATCGTCACACGTGAGCGTTTTGAACAGGAGCGCGAGAAACTGACCGCAGACTCCAGTCGTCAAGAGGTGGAACGGGTCTTAGGCTGCTCCACAAGGCAGGCGAACCGAGTGTTGAATAAGCTGCGAGGCGGTAATATCCCACGAATCCCTATCCGTCAACAGGTCCTCACGCTACTTAATAACGGCGAAAAGGAAGCGAAGGAAATCATCGCAGCCATTAAGGCGCATCCAGAGGCGATCCATCACGTGCTGGCACGGCTTATTAGCGAGAAGGTGATTGTGCGGATTCGCCGAGGCTTGTACGCATTGATAAAAAAATAATTCTCTACCATCCGTGCTGCTATAGACAGGGATCCCTTGTAGTGCAGGAAACCAACGGTTTCGTATGCTACGAAGTAATTCGGAAAGAATTGACGATAAACTGTCGAAAACTAAACGATACTGAAATTTAATTTGACGCAAAGATTCTGATATAATTCCTTATATTAGGACATATTTTTAAATAAAAATAAATTGAAAATATATTCTGAATATAAGTTTAATGAGTGTATCCGGATTTCTGTTTAGATGACAGTTTCGGTAAGGAGAGCGATCATGCGAATACTTTTTAAGAAAAGAATTATGGGCTGAATATCCCAGGTTGGTAGATGCGGTTTCTGAACCTCCTAACCGTATCTACCGGGTCTGGGGAAAGGTGCTAAATTGACACCTATGGTGTATAAATAGGGGCAACTTGCGTTATACTATATTGTCGTTTGGACAACCGAAATGTGATAGGAATTGTCCAAACCAGAAGTAGGCAGGCTATTCACCCGCCTACGCAATTCATGAATTAACGCGCGCCACACGCTTGCAGACACGCTTGCATGTGTCCACGCGATTCTGCAGCGATCGTGCAACACTGCTCTAAACTATATTCTTTCGCACCAATCACTTCAAGATTTAGCGGACCCGTGTAGCCGTTCTCATGCAGGACACGGATATAGCCGACGAGGTCGATATCCCCCCGTCCGTTTGCCTGCAACTCAGGGACACCGGGACCCCGTTCCATCCCCTTGCAATCCCGAATATGCACATGTTTAACCCGCGAAACGACAGCAGCGATCGCCTCGACCGGGTTTTCGCCTGCACGGTGGATATGCGACGGATCCATATCAATCCCGAATGCTGGCGACGAGATTTCTTCCATCACACGGAGGGTTGTCGGTGTGTTATAGATACTCGCACCGACGTGTGCCTTGACGCAGAGGGTTACCCCGTAATGTTCCGCACGCGCCGAGAGAGTCCCCAACGAATCGACCACTTCGGGCCATTTGGATTCATCATCCGACGCACCCCCGGGACCACAGTTGATAATCGGAACGCCGATCTCAGCTGCCGCTTGGAATGCGAGTTCCATTTTCTCTGGGTCGCGCGACGGCTGCTCCATCGCTAACAATTCCACTTCGTATTCCTTTGCGTAACGTTTGATGTCATCGGCAAGTGCTTGCCAGTTGGCGAGGACAAGGTGCTGGCTCATCCCGTCAATCGCGGAAAGTTCAATGCCGTCATAACCAGCCATAGCGATGTGCTTGAAGGCGGTCTCCATATCGTAACCGCCAAACAGCACCGAATTTGCTCCTAATTTCAAGTGTAATTCTCCTTCTTAAAGCCGTGAGAATAGGGTTTTTTCAGTTTCCCTATAGTCCTTTCAGAGGTGGAAGCGGATGCGGACGGACTACGATACCACCCTGTTCATAAGACTCCATCGCTGCCCAAGTGTATTCAAGCGTGGCAAGCGCATCTCTACCGGAGGCACGCAGCTGCTCTTTCGGTACACCATTCGTGACATCCTCTAAAAACGCATGAATCCGTAATGGGAACGTCTGACCGAAATCAGTGATGCCGGATTCAGTAACAACGGGTTCATCACCATCAGGTGAACCGGGAGAGGGCCAATATGTAACCTTCTCAATACAGTTTTCAATACAGAAAGTGCCACGTGTTCCTGCAAGTTCGACGCTCCACCAACCGCCGAGACCGAACGTAGCATCACCACGTTGACTCAACAGGTAACCGATACACCCGTTCTCAAACTGGAGATGGATGCTGTTAATGGAGACCATCACATCTCCAGCACCGCGCCTAAAATGGGGACGATTCATAAAGGCTTGAACGTGTGTCACATCACCGCAGAAGTGGCGCATCACACTGAACGGGTGTGCCAGGAACGCTTTCACGTGAAAATAGGGAAACCCATCAGAACGTGGAGCGTTTGAGTAACTATAGTTGAATTCACCACCCGCAAATCCCATTTTATGAAGACAATACACCTGCTCCCCGATTTGTCCGTCGTCGATATATTGCTTCGCTTGCTCCGCAGGCGGTGTGAAATAGTGGTTCAGGTTACAACCCAGGTAGAGGTCTTCTTCCGTGGCTTTCGCGACCATCTCCCGTGCTTGTCCGATGTCATTGGAGATCGGTTTCTCAACAAGGACGTGCTTCCCGTTATCAAGAGCCTCCATTGTGGGTTCATAGTGCCAGCTTCCGTTTTCATAGCCACCGGTGCCGACATCAACAATGTCCAAATCGGGTTCACCATCAATCATATCAGCGAGTTTGTAATATGCCTTGACTCCGAGCCGTTCCGCCGCGCTATCCGCACGCTCTTTTACAATATCGCACACCGCGACCAGTTCCGCTAAGTCGTCATTCGCGTGGCAATTTGCATGGTTATTACCGATACCACTCATGCCGACAACGCCAACTTTTAATGCCATTTTATTTTTTCCTTCCAATAGATGAAGTTTAGTCTCGCTTATAGGAGAGGTTCGCAATCTAAATTGCTGTCTCATGTAACACCCTACAGCGACTTTGTATTTATTATAAGGCTGTTCGCGGTTTTGTCAACACATATCTTTGAAAATATACTTGACAGTATTTCTGATGCATGCTATTTTTCAGACTAAATAGTGTTGAAGGAGAAAAACGGATGAGTATCAGTGTCGGGATGGTCGGTTTAGGGATGTTCGGACCATCGTTTATCCAATCGTATAAAGCACATCCAGATGTACATCGGCTTGCGCTCTGTGATTTACGCGAAGACCGGCTCTCGCAGCGGGCAAAACAGTTTGAGATTTCTGAGACGTATTCAAGCCTTGATGAGATCTGCAAATCGGATTTGGATGCACTCGTAATTATCACACAGCACTGGATGCACGCACCGCAAGCGATTCAAGCGATGGAAGCCGGGAAGCACGTCTATACTGCCGTCCCTGCCGCGGTATCGCTTGATGAATGTGAACAACTCGTCAGGACTGCTGAACGGACAGGGATGATCTACATGAATGGTGAGACGAGTTATTTTCGACCAGAGACCGCCTTCTGTCGCCAGAAAGCAGCGGAGGGTGCGTTTGGGGAATTTGTTCACTGCCGTGCCGAATACTTTCACGATATGGACCACGGACTCTATGACGTGGCAAAAAACAGGTGGGGCGCGCAGTGGGGACGCGACAAGATGGGCGGTATTCCGATGTACTACCCCACGCATTCAACCTGTTTTCCGATCTCTGTGATGAAAGCACACGCCACATCGGTTTCAGCGCAGGGGTATATCTACCCAAACGACGATTGGTTTCGGACGGATACCATCCACAAAAACCCCTTCTCCAATGAAGTCGGGCTGTTTACAATGAGCAACGGTTCAACAATGCAAATCTGTGAGTTCCGACGGATTGGACACCCAGGTTCCGAACGCGTCAGTGGTATCTACGGAACGGAGGGCAGCTACGAGCAGAGTCTCGCAGGGTGCGTTTGGGCAGGGAAAAGCAGTAGGGAAATCGTCCAACCCTCACAAACGCACGAACATCTGCCTGAAGCACTCGCAGCGGATCTCGGTGGACATGGCGGTTCACACGCCTATCTTGTACATGAATTTGTGGATTCCGTCAATCGGCAACGGTTACCGCGCATCAACGTTTGGGAAGCCGTTCGATACTGCGCGCCCGGATTGGTCGCACACGAATCCGCGCTAAGAGATGGTGAATTACTCCCAATCCCAGATTGGGGAGACGCACCAGAAAGTAACATTTAGTTTTAAGTCTATTTTAACGATTTTGATATTTTTAACCCTAAACTTATAGTCAGTCGATAATTCACTGAATATCGCTTTGAGAATAGCGAAGGAGCAAATAAAAGATGAAAACTACGGTTGCAAGCTTAAAAGTATTATGTATCAGTTTTATAGTTATGAGCCTGATGTTTGTAGGTGTTAGTTTTGCTGAAATTGACTTTGGCACGGCTGTCGGAATGTGGCTTTTTAATGAGGGTAAGGGTGATGTCGCCGCAGATTCCTCTGGGAGCGGCAATAACGGCACAATCCACGGTGGGGCAACATGGGTTGATGGCATGTTTGGCAGTGCTTTGAGTCTTGACGGCTCGGATGATTACATCGAAATTCCGCACGACACTGCTTTAAACGTTGGCGGCGGACACACGATTGCGCTTTGGTTTAAATTAGATAACGTTCCCACGGGTGGGATGGGCGTTATAACCAAAGATGATTGGGCACCCGGGTTTTGGTGGGATGCAAATATCATCCGACATCACACGCACGACCCAGCGGCTACGCTGCATTATGTAGATGCCGCTTGGGATCCGGATACTGACTGGCACCATGTTGCTGTTACTTGGGATGGTGAAGGGTTTGGCGTATATCTGGACGCTGAGGAAATCGGGTCCGGTGTCAATGGCGCAAACATAGGAAGGAACCCTTTAACTGACAAACCCCTTTTAATAGGTATCTATTTGGAAACTGGACAGCATGGTCAGTGGGGCGCGTTTCTCGGGGCAACCATTGACGACGTTGCTGTCTTCAATACGGCATTGAGCGTTGATGATATTGCAACAATCATGAATGATGGATTAGGAACAACAACTGATGTTGAAGCCTCAGGTAAGCTTACAACGACCTGGGCTGCCATTAAAGCCGATTAATCTGCTTTCCAATCCCTACTCTTTCCAAAAAAGTGGGCATCTACACGGGATGCCCACCTTGCATTGAAAATTAGGCTTGCTTTTTATTGTATTTTACGGTATACTATACTCTTTAAAGAGTTTCTACTCGGAGATCCTATGCAATATCGGCTTGCAGGCTTCGCCTAAATAGAAAGCAATCGGACACCAAATTTACGCATACTATGAAAATGAGGTTACTATAAGGAGTACAGGATGGCTATTGAATACGCGGGAGCTTACGATGCCTCGGCTATTCCGGAGGATGTTGCCCGCGAAATTGAAATTTATGAGATTCAACTTGATCGGTTCCAAGCCGGTCAAGTTGAAGAGGCAACCTTTACCGAATTTAGACTTCGGCGCGGGGTTTACGGACAGCGCGATGATCGGTCGCAGATGATCCGGGTCAAGATCCCCTTCGGCGGGCTTACAGCGGCACAACTCGAAATGCTCGCAGATGTTGCCGAAGAATTTTCGGATAACATCATCCACATCACCACGCGTCAAGATGTACAATACCACTACGTAGATATCAACACCACTACTGAGTTGATGCGCCGTCTCGCGAGTGTTGACATTACGACAAAAGAGGCGTGTGGTAACGTCGTGCGAAACGTCACAGCATGCCCGCTCAGCGGTGTCTGCCAAGATGAGACGTTTGATGTAACACCTTACTCTAAGGCGTTGTCAGCGTTTCTTTTGGGACACCCAGATGCGGAGAACTTTGGTCGTAAGTTCAAAATCGCGTTTTCTGGATGTGAAGAGCACGCCTGCGGTTTAGCAAATATGCACGACATCGGTGCGGTTGCTGCCGTTAAAGAGGTGGATGGCGAAGTCAAACGCGGCTTTAAACTCTATGTCGGCGGCGGCCTCGGCGCAGTGCCACATCAGGCGAAAGTCTTTGACGATTTCGTCTCCGCGGAAGAACTCCTACCGATTTCACAATCTATTTGCAGAGTCTTCACCCGTTTAGGGGAGCGTAGAAATCGGAATAAGGCACGTCTAAAGTTTGTCATCGCCAAATACGGTATTGAAGAATTTCGCAAACAGGTGCTTGAAGATCGCGAAACGCTACGGCATGACCCCAGATGGACAGCCTATTTGGACAATCTGAATGCCTATGATGAAAGTCCACTCAAGGCACCGACGCAGCTCAACGGCACCACGAAACCCGAAGGGTTTGAAGCGTGGTATCAATCTAATGTGCAGCTACAGAGTCAACCCGGCTACGCTTTTGTGACGATTACGCTTCCGCTTGGGGATATTACTGCGGACCAGACGCGGGCTTTGGCAGATATTTCGCGGAAATACGTTAAAGACACCATCCGCGCCACAGTCGAGCAGAACATCGTTCTCCGCTGGGTGACAATGACGGACCTACCCGCACTCTATCGCGAACTGAAAGAGATCGGTCTCGGTGATCCGGGGGCAGAATCCATGGTAGATATTACCGCTTGCCCAGGGACTGACTCCTGCAAACTCGGTGTGTCTTCTTCACGAGGTCTGGCAGCGCACTTGCGAAGCCATTTCATTGAAGCCGGTGTGCAGAATGAAATCAAGGACTTTCGGATTAAAATTAGCGGTTGCCCCAACTCATGCGGACAGCATCACATTGCAAATATTGGCTTCTTTGGCTCTTCAAAACGAGTCGGAGGGCATATCGCGCCTGTCTACCTGGTATTACTCGGTGGACACATGATTGAAAACGCCAGTTCTTACGGACTCGCAACTGGAAAAATTCACGGCAAATATATTCCAGAGTTCATTGAAGAATTGACTGGAAAATATGTCGATGAAAAGCAAGGTGACGAAACCTTCACCGATTACGTCGGACGGCTCGGTAAAGTGGAGATCAAAACGATCTTGTCCAAGTACGATCAGATTCCCCCGTACGAGGAAGCACCTGAATTCTATATTGACACAGGTGACACGAAAGACTATCAACTCAAAACCGGTGTCGGTGAGTGTGCTGGAGAAGTCATTGCACTTGTTTCTATGAAGTTAGAAGAAGCAGATCGGCTTATCTATGAATCCGGTTTGAACTTGGAAAAGGGTGAATATGAGGATTCCGCTGGGTTGGCTTTTGATGCAATGATCAGAGCCACAGACGGACTTCTGACAACGGTCGGTTTGCAGTATGTTGACGACGCGACCACCGTCAGCGAATTCCGCACCCATTTCTTTGATCCCGGTAACTTCTTCGCAGGATTCGGAGCACATCTGTTTAAGGCTACGGAGGAAGATGCTTCTACGTTTGACCACGAATTGGCACATCGCCGCGTAGAAGAAGCCACCCTCTTCGTTGAAGAATCGCATAACGTATATAATCGTATGCGTATCAAGCAAGAAGAAGAGGAAGAGAGCCGTCGCAAAACACGTCGCTCGCGACCCGCACGGAAGCCGAAGGTTGTCAAAGAGACGAAACCTGTTGAGGAAATCGTTGATAGCCTCGATCTGAAAGGTGTCGCTTGCCCGTTCAATTACGTCCAGGCAAAAGTCCGATTGGAAACAATGGACATCGGTCAGCTCCTTGAGGTTACCATTGACGATGGCGAACCGATTGAGAACGTGCCGAAGAGCCTCACCAACGATGGACATGAGGTTGTTGACACCAAGAAGGTCGGAAAGCACTACCGCCTTACCGTTCGGAAAGGTGAGTAACGTCTAAGATTGTGGTTCATCGGAACTAAGTTTCATACGAAGGCGATTGCCGCCCACGCCCGAAACGGGCGGGTTAGGCAATCGCTTTTTTAGGCATCAGATGGTTATAGGAGACGCATATTATGGATTCTAAAGAGATGTTTGAAGTATTGCAGCGCGTGAAAACTTGGAAACCAGAAATGCGCATTGACTTGGCGCGCCGGATTTTGGAAACCGTGGTTCCTGAGCAAATACCACCTCCGCCACAGACCATGACACTGGAAGAGATCCAAGCGATTATGAAAACAGATAAACCGCCTCCTACTGACGAGGAGTGCAAAAAAATCCTTGAAGAGGAGCGGATGAAAAAATACGGATGATTCACGCTTTATTGGATACAAACGTAGTTCTGGATGCCCTGCTTGATCGAACTCCTTGGAACATTCAGGCAAATGCTATCTGGCAAGCGCAATTAGACAAGCAGTTTGTTGCTTATGTCACAGCAACGACACTAACTGACATTTTTTATATAAGCCGTCGCTATGGTGGGCTTGAGAAAGCTTGGCGACTCGTTCACGCGGTATTGAATCAATTACCCATTATCTCAGTCGGTCCCCGCGAACTAAAGTTGGCAACAACGTTAGCAGGGAACGATTTTGAAGATAATCTGCAAATCGCTTGTGCAATGCTCATGCAACTTGATGTAATTGTTACCCGAAATCTTTCTGGGTTTTCGGTTGATAATGTCCAAATTCTAACACCACAACAGATGTTGTTGGGATTGTCTGAGGGCAATTAAACCAAGTAGAATATAGTGATGATTGTCTTGTATTTCTGTAGCAGGTGTTAAGTTAGTTAGAATACAAGGAGGCACACTAATGCGAAAAATGCGAACCTTGCGGGAGTATCTCATCGAGCGTCTTGTCGATAAGGAGAGGGCAATTGGCTATCTTCGGGCGATCCTTGACTTGACGACTATCAGATTTATCGGGAACGGACTGTGGTTTTAAGAGCACTCCAAACCGTCGTTGAAGCACAAGGCGGAGTTTCTAAAATTGCCAAGCAGGTTGATATGGACCCACAACTTCTCTCAAAGGTTCTATCCAACGAGGATACGCCTCTAATTGATGCACTTGGCATCGTTCTCAAAGTGCTCGGCTATCAACTTTCAATCAAACCCTTAGAGAGCGAAAACCCGAACCTTGAAACCGATACCGTGCAAGCAGCGCATGTAGCAGAAAGTCCAACCGCGACAGAATAAGAATTGACTTTCCCCCAAATTTACGGTATAATAAAAAAGCGGAAAACTGAACTAACAACCTTGGGACGTAACACACCTACGGAGCAATAGATGGCAACAATCGTTAAACATAACCAGACAGGCAAACGCTACTGTTTGCTCGGCGCGGGGTTTGGGGTCTTTCAATCCTCGAAACCGAATATGTTTCTCGGAAATTTGATGGCTGATGTGGAAGATGGCGAGTACGCATTGGTCTGTGTCTGTAATAGCAAAGGCGAGATTTTCTGGTTAGAGGCGACACAGGTTACAGTTGTTAGTATTGATGGACAGAATCTGCAAGAACTCGCAGCAGAATAGATAAGTCTTAGTGTTTTTATACAGGTTAGGCATCCCTAATTGCCTTGTTACTCACGCACGAAAGGAAATTTTTTAGCAGAATGGATCTACAACAGATTAACGTCAAGGTTTTCGCAACCGAAGATAGCAAAATCAACTATACCAACTTCATCAAGGTCTTTAACCGTTGGATGGAGGAAGCGGATTCAGATGACTACTTGAACTACGCTGACTACTCGCATGTCGATGCGGGACCGGGTGTGTTGTTGATTTTGAAGCAAGCCAACTATAGTATTGACAACGCTTACCACGAGCACGGTTTCCTCTACAATCGGAAGCATGCAGTCGAAGGCGATAACGCTGATAGGATTCGCCAAGCACTCACAGAGGTGCTTTCCAAATGCGAACAACTTGAAGCATCGGCGGAGTTGGAAAATGCAGTGCATTTCAACGGCGCAGACCTCCTGTTCATGGTAAACAACCGCCATATCGCACCGAATACATCGGAAACAGCGGAAACCGTTCAGACAGACCTAACACCTGTTCTACAACAGATGTACGGTGATGATAATTTCACAGTCGAACGCACCTCCGAAGACGCACGCGAACGGTTTGCCTTGCGAATCTCCGCGAATTCGGATAAACCGATTTCAGAACTCCTCGCCAATTTGGGAGCCTAAGATGTTTAACTTCAGCAACGAACAGATTGAACGCTACAGCCGACACATTATCCTCAAAGAGGTCGGCGGGATGGGGCAAACGAAGCTGCTGGAATCAAAAGTACTGCTCATCGGTGCGGGAGGGCTTGGTTCGCCTGTGGGGGTCTACCTCGCCGCAGCAGGGGTCGGCACTATCGGCATTATTGACGACGATGTAGTGGACCTCAGTAATCTGCAACGCCAAATTTTGCACGGCACCAGCGACATCGGCATCCCGAAAACGAAATCCGCAGAAGCCACCATCGCGGAGATGAACCCCGATGTCAAGGTGGTGGCTTACAACGAACGCATCACCTCAGAAAACGCCTTCCAAATTCTGGAACAATACGATCTGATTGTGGACGGGTGTGACAACATACCGACGCGTTACCTCCTCAACGATGCTTCCGTTATGTTGGGCAAACCGGTTGTGCACGGAAGTATCTTCCAGTTTGAAGGACGCGTGACTGTCTTGTATCCGGGCAAAGGCCCGTGTTACCGATGCATCTATCCTGATCCACCGCCACCCGGAATGGTGCCAACTTGCCAAGAAGCAGGGGTCTTTGGCGTATTACCCGGTATCATCGGTACAATTCAGGCTGTTGAAGCGATTAAGGTCCTATTGGACATCGGCGATCCGTTAATCGGGAGTCTTCTGCTTTTCGACGCGTTATCCATGGATTTCAAACGACTGAAACTCCGTCAAGATAGCAGCTGCCCGATGTGCGGTGAAAATCCCACGATTCATGAACTGATTGATTACGAAGAATTTTGTCAGGTACAGTGGTAGGTGTTAGCACGGGGTGATTCAATAAGGAGCAGAATTCAATGGAAACTGCTATGGTAACAATGTTGTTCTGCATAGTTTCAATGATGTTTTGTGTCCTACTTGTGTTATCTCGAATCTCTAAAACGCTCAAGGATAATGCCGAAAGTTTGTCCAAAATTGCGAAACACTTTGAGCAAATTAATGAGAAAGATAAAGATTGATAAGAAGGCGGATCCAGCGGCTATAAAATACTGCTGATGTCTCCGCCTTTTTCCATGTTTTTTGGTGCTACAAAGCCGAGATGTGTAAACTATCTCTTGTCAAATGAAGGCAATACACTACAGCGGAATTGATTTGATATGGCTTTTATCGGATTTGTTGTAATTATCACTATTCTAATCATAATGGCCAGATTGCTCAGAGATATTGACAAAAGTCTATATAAGATTGAGAAACATCTTGAGCGAATGAATAGGAAAGATGGGGATTGATAAACGGGTGGAAACCACCGATTTTTCTGTCTATTCCTATATTTTTTCAAATCTCTATTACGCCAAAACCTCCCGTCGAGCTGGCGAATCAATAAACAGTGAATCCCCACCATCAATCGTTAACTCCAAACCCGTGACCCACGCTGCTTCGTCCGAACAGAGCCATAGTGCTGCATAGGCGACATCAATCGGGTTGCCGAGCCGTTCCAGTTGTGCCGATGCTGGGGCAATTTCTCCATCTGGCAAGCGAATAACACAACCTTATCTTTCAATCGCATTCTCAATTTCCTTATTAAGAATTTCTTGTTTTCTGGATTTTGCTATTTCTTCTGCATTGTTTAACAATGGAAGTGTGTCAATTTCAAGTTCAAGGTATTCACCAGGTATCGGAAGCATATCTTCAGAAATTTGATTTGATTGGACGGATTCAGTTATTGGTTCGGTTTGGTCGTATGAAAACCTTACTTGAAACACACTACCATCTTCAGTATTAGCAAATGCATCATGGAGGTCAACTATATCAGATCGGATAAGATTGAGGCGTTCAATGGAAACTTTAGCGTAAAGCCACGTTTCGTATTGGTCGTTTTCATCAGCAGCCACAACAAGATAAAACTGTCCAGCGGCGTTTTTGCAGGAAAATAGGACAGGTTCATCATAGTAGGCATAGGTTTCCACGATTTCAAGTCTACCTAAATCTGGGACATTGAGTGTATCAACCATCTTTTGCATCCTTTCTGAATTACTGTCTGTTTTTTCATTCGTTTATTACGTTAAAAACAATCCAAGGTTTTTCACCAATGGGGACCCACCACGTATGATGAGTTTTGTACTTTCGTGAGGGAGTATGTTGAATCACACCTAGTGTTGGATTGAGTTCGGCTTCCGCAATTTGTCTTTTTCTCATTTTTCCACTGCTTTTCTGAAGCTTCATAATATCTTGTAGATCTCTGCAGACAGAAACTCCACAACCCTGACAAACTTCGTTGATTGATTTATTTTCAAAGAATCCAGGTCGTTCAACAAAAAGTGGTATGAAATCCTTCGGTTGTGCTGGATCTCGTCGGACAAGTCGATAGACTGTTCCAGAAGCCGGTTTAGCTTCCGCAAGAGGACAATTTTCTGGATAAAAGTCTGGCCATTGCAACTCGGTATTCCTTCCCTTTCGCATGCTATTGATTACCGAGTGCCGCGTTTTGTATTTTTAACACTACGGATATTATAACATGCACATATAAATTAGGTCGATATGTTTATAGTAATTAAAACGCGCTTGTCCTATAAACTAATTATAGGATACATTGTTTTTTAAGAAAAATCAACTTTTTAGAGGATTTTGAGAGAAATCGAAAGTTGATGCTTGTTTTTACAGTTGTAGTTCGTAATTATGGCTTAATTCAATACTATAAGCCATCGCCGATTTCATGTGTTTCAGCGCAGTATGAATCTGAGGAAGCTCTTCAAATCCGTAGGATATGCGAAGTTGTCGCTTCCCGGCCTCAACCATATCGCCGTTTGGATGCACGCAGTGCTCACCCGGAATATAGATCACTTTTGCGTGTGGCGAGTCCGAGGGACCATCAACGTCTTCGCACCCAGTCGTTCGCGTCAAAAACTTGAAAAAGTCAGAAGTCGAGCCGGTTGCGACGTGCGCCAATGTTAGATAAAAATAAAATCCAGCACTGCCACCCCTACACTCCTGCATGTTATCGCCGAGCAGTTCTGCCATCCACGTTTTCACCTGTTGCGCCTTCTGATGATAACCGTTATTGACCTTCTCAATTTGCGATTCGATGCCGTGGTCAAGCAGGTAACTCGCAATTTCCTGATTGATTAACGGCGCGCTGAAGCCGATGTCGCTTGTGCGTTGGATGATACCGTCAAGAAATGGACCTTTGGACCCGATGAGATAACCGATACGCAACCCGGGGGCAAGAATCTTTGACAATGTACCGACTTCATACACGATGCCGAGTTCGTCGTAGCACAGGGCAGACGCCAAAGGTTCGACGGTGCTATCGTGAATCAGATCGCTATAGGCGTTGTCAAAGAAGAGCGGGATTTTCCGTCCAACTTCGTAGGATAGCCGCGTAACAATATTGACCAATTCCTGCTTACGGTTATTGGATAGAATCGTGCAGGTAGGGTTGTTAACTGTCACAACGTAAAAAAAGCGGATAGCCGCGCTTTCGTTGCCGAGTGCTGAAAGTTTTGCCTTCAAAAGTTCGGTGTTGAGACCTTCATCATCTTCGGGAACTGCGACAACCGTGAAACCTTTCCGCTCCAAGTCGTTGCAATAGATATAATACATCGGATCTGCGGTTAACACAATGCCGGGAGGGAGGAGATGCGTGATGCTTTCCAATAGACTCGTAGCGCCGTTTGCACCGATAACAATATCTCGACTGTTTAAAGTTTGTTCGGTTATACCGCCAATCTTGTTTTCGATGTGGAACCGTCTGAGCGACTCGATCAGGTTTGGAGAACCCTGCGCGCCTCCGTAATTAAGAGCCGCGCGATATTTTTCAGGGTGCGCAAGAACTTTTTCGCAGGCGAGTTGAATGTGTTGGTGCGGAATCGTCCGTTCATTGACATATCCGACACCGAGGTTAATGTCACGTCCGTCTCGAAAACCGACAGCGAAGTCGGTCATCAAGCGATTAACCGGAGAGGGGATACTGGAAGCTTTTCCATATTCGGAGAGCAGGACATCGCAAATCTTCATATTTTCTTGGAACTCGGTGTTGTAAGTAAAAGCTCAGTATCTGCGCGTTTATAGTAAATCCCGCAAGGCAGATTCAAGCGTCCGGTGGCGAAATTCATAGCCACTGACTTCCGTTTTCTCTGGAAGGACGTTCTGGCTTAACACAACAAAATCCGCAAATTCGCCCATCATGAGTTTCAAGCCGAACGTTGGGACGGGAAACAAGGTCGGTCTCCGTAGCACTGCGCCGAGCGTTTTTGTGAATTCTATATTTCTAACCGGAGCAGGTGCTGTTGCGTTAAGTGCGCCTCGGATCTCGTTATTCTCTAAAGCATGGAGTACGATGCCGACTACATCGTCAATATGGATCCAAGACATCCACTGCTGACCGCTACCGAGTATACCACCGACTCCCATTTTAAAAGGCGTGAGTACCTGTGCCAGCAATCCACCCCCTAACCCAAGTACAAGTCCGATGCGAACCATAACGACCCGAACCCCAAGTTCAATTGCTTTTTGTGCTTCCGATTCCCATTCTTGACAAGTTTTAGCGAGAAAATCGGTGCCTGCAGCGGACAGTTCTGTGAAATGTTCGTCGCCGGTATCGCCATAGTATCCGATCGCGGAGGCACAGACAAGCGTACTCGGCTTTGGCTCCGCTGCCGCCAGCGATTCGACGAGGTTCCGCGTAGAAAGAATTCGACTGTCTCGTATTCGCCGTTTTTTGTCGGCGTTCCACCTGCCCGCGATGGTTTCACCTGCCAAATGAACGACTGCTTCTATGTCTGACGTGGCTTCCGGGGGTAGTTTCTCCGTTTCAGGGTTCCAACCGTAGATGCCTCTTGCCGATTTCAATTTAGATTGTGCGCGTCCCGGGTTGCGAGATAATACATGTACTGTATCGCCTTGTTCGTGAAGGGCAGTACAGACTCGGCTGCCGATGAATCCAGTACCGCCGGTAACCAATACATTTGCCATTCTATTCTCCGTAATGTTCCTTATTTTGACAGCTCAGCAATGACGGTTTCCAATTTTCTGTAGTCATCAACAACAGCGTCGCTGAGCGTGTCGTTTCCTTCTCCTTTGTTAAACCCCGCGAAGCGAATCGCTTTCATCCCTGCGTTTTTAGCACCAACAATATCCGTTCGGAAAATATCACCGATATGAACGGCTTCAGCAGGTTCGGCGTTCAGTTCTGCTAAGGTCGAATGGAACTGCACAACTTGAGGCTTTGTGTGATCTGTTTCATCGGAAAAGGTGAAAGCTGTAAAGAATTGTAAAATGCCATCGCGCGCCATCAGTTTCCGTACGAAACTGCCAGGGGTCAGTGCTGAGTCTGAGATGATTCCGAGCGGATAGTTTTCACTCAACCGAGAAACAACGGGTTTAACATGCGCTATCATAATCGGCGGTGCTTCTAAGAACGCGGCACCAAGGTTCTCAATTAATTGATCAAGATCTACCGCCTCAAGCCGAAGCTCAAGCACCTCCGCGAATCGCTGCATACATCGTTTTACTGAGATCCCTTTGTGTTGATACCATAAGGATGACACCAAATTGTATGCTTCGTCAAGCCCGAATTCTACGTCAGTTAACGTGCAAGTATAACCACGATCCTCTAAATAAGCATGACACCGTTTAACACGTATCGCCTGACGTTTGCGCCAGTTCTTGTCGGAATCTGCATAAAGGGTTTGCCAGAAATCGAATGTAATCACTTTTAGCATCAACTATTCTCACTTTTAAATTATGTTCCATTTCAATATAATATGACGTAAGTCTTTGTGCTTCTAACATAATAAAACACAAAAAAACACATCTTATAACTCCTAATTTTATTTTACCCAATTTATTGAAAAAAGTCAAATGATATATCGTTTCCGGCACACTAAAAGGTATAAATAGGAGAGCGGTAGCGAATACGGAAACGCCTCAGAATCAAAATAGGTTTGCAATTTCCTTCTAAAGGTGATATTATTAATTACGTTGAGATTTGCGTTTGATCTATCGGGAGGTATACGAAGTTGCGGTTGAATCGCCGGATTATCCCCAGATATACGACCACCCGTTTAATATTCGTCTACTTCATTGTAGGACTGGGGACGCTTATATTTGGGTTTGCTTATTACACGCAACAGATCTCGCAGCTGAACGCGGATATAGAGGCACAGATAGACATTTTCGCCAATCTCGCAGAAGTGCTTCCGAGTGTTGAGGACCGGGATTTACAACAGAAACTGAATGAGATCGTAAAACAGGAATCATCTGCTACGGACAGAGCGCGCACGTTTTCATTTATTATTACAGACGCTGAAGGGAACGTTGTGGTAGCGCGAGGCGTTGATCCAGAATTGGACGCAAAAATCGACAATTTGGATACGACAAAAGTAAACGCAGATGAGAAAATTTCGTTAACAGAAAATGATAGGGTTTTGCTGGCGGCAACATTAGCACGCATGCAGGAAAAAAATCCGCCACGCAAGATACCCATGCTCTTTGAAAATAGGCAGCTAAAGGGATACGTTTACTACGGTGATGCTGACCCCAGTGAGATGGTGCACCTACCTTTTGTAATAACCGATACTGCTGGCGTACCACAAAAATGGCAGATATGGGACGATGTTGTTACCGCGGGTAACGCGACCGCCCAGGAACGGGAACGGGCGGAAATCTTCGTTCAGAACGCACCCGCATCCTCATTGATTGTGACAACGCCAAAGATGCACAACGGTTACTTCTATTATGAGAGCAAACCGTACTATGGGTTGGTGGTGCCTTTCATAGTCCCTTTCGTCTTATTGGTATTCGGGGCGGTCTGTTTCCTCGTCTACCAACGGATCAAGTCTTATGAACACTCGGCAATCTGGGGGGGATTAGCTAAAGAAACGGCGCATCAACTCGGAACACCTATTTCATCACTGTTGGCATGGACAGAACTCCTGCATGAACGGAGCAGAGAAACGGATGATGCAACGCTCGCCGAACTTTCTGAAAGTATGCAAAACGATTTGGAGCGTTTGCAGAAAACAACGGCACGCTTCGGTATGATTGGCACGCAACCCCCGTTGACCGAAGTGAATGCAGCTAAAATATTTGAAGAAGTCCGAGCGTACTTTGAAAAGCGGCTACCACATATTAGCCGCCGCGTCGAAATTCAACTGATACAACACGAGGTGCCACCTGTTCTCGCAAATACACAACTGTTGCAATGGGTGTTTGAGAACCTGATCCGTAATTCACTCGATGCAATGGATAAAGTGGAGAGTTGGATTCAGATTGAACCGACGCACGATAAACGACACAACGATGTCGTCATACGGTACGCCGACAACGGAAGCGGTATAGACCGCAAGGATCAGCGAAAAATTTTTGAACCGGGGATGTCTACTAAGGCACACGGGTGGGGACTCGGATTGACCGTGGTCCAACGTATCATTCGTGAATATCATCACGGAAGCATTCGTATGGTTAAAACGAGTCCTGAAGGTACGACTTTTGAAATTCGGTTGCCGGTCGCGTAACCCTCTGGATCGGTATTGTAAAGAGAATGGGATGGGTGTTTCTGTCCTATGTTCTGAATCGCGGCTGAGCAGTTTTCTTAACTTAATATGTCACAAGCACACCACATTTTATGGATTGATGATGAAATAGAGGCGTTGCAACCGCACATTCTTGTGTTACGTGAGCGAGGTTACACCGTCACGCCTGTTACAAATGGCGAGGACGGCATCGCGCTCTTAACAAATGGCGAAGCACAGTACAGTGCCGTTCTGCTTGACCAGGTTATGCCCGGTAAAGATGGGATGGCGACGCTTGATGCGATCCGCGCTGTTAACGCACAGATTCCTGTCATTCTTGTCACGCAATCCAGTGATGAAGAGTTCGTCGAAGTCGCTCTCGGTAAACAGGTAACAGACTTCTTGGTAAAGCCGATCGGCGTGGCTCAGATCGTCTCAACACTAAAACGGGTCCTTGATCAATCGAAGATGGTTGTAGATCAAATCCCGAGCCAGTATATCGCGGATTTCAATGCGATCCGCGCCATAAAGGATGCAGCACCCAGCTGGCAGGACTGGATAAATATCTACGTCAAACTATTACAGTGGGACTTAGTGTCTGAGAAACTCGCCGAAGGTGGATTAGAGGAGACGCATATCGGGCAAAAAAAGGAGTGCAATACCGAGTTCTCGGATTTTGTAGAAGCGAATTACGCCGATTGGGTCGCTGGCAGCCCGGACGCGCCACCACTATCCGTTAATGTCTTAGATCAGCACGTTATTCCTCAACTCCAAGATGGAAAATCTGTCTATTTCATTGTAGTTGACTGTTTTCGCTTGGACCATTGGTTGGCAGTGGAATCGTTGCTGTACCCCTATTTTTCTATTGAACGCAACTATAGTTTTTCAATCCTACCGAGCGCAACGATGTATTCACGGAACGCGCTGTTTAGTGGATTGTTCCCCGCAGAAATCGCAGAACGTTATCCGCAGTACTGGCAAGAGGAATCTGATGGGGACACCAGCACGAATCGCTACGAACGGCAGCTTCTCGAAGAGCATCTAAAGCGCAGAAATATCAAACTAAAATCAGCACCTCAGTATTTCAAAATCTTTGATACGCGGGGCGGAAACACTTACAAAAAACGGGTCGCTTCCAATAAAAGTGTAGACCTCTCGACACTGGTTATCAATTTCGTTGATATCCTGACGCATCAGCGTTCACAGTCGGATGTCTTACAGCAACTTGCGCCTGATGAGTCCGCTTTCCGAGCACTCGCGCGCTCATGGTTTTCACATTCCGTGCTTTTTGATATTTTGCGTATGATTGCAGCACAAAAGACAACAGTAGTTCTTACCAGTGACCACGGGTCCGTCTTTTGCAACCGTGCCACTCGTGCGCGTGGAAACCGCGAGACGACCACCAGCCTCCGGTTTAAAATCGGCACGAACCTCGGCTGTGAAAAAGACGAAGCCGTGCATCTCCATAATCCGGAAGAATACCGGCTCCCCGCGGAAACCCCAAGCAAGGACTACATTCTCGCGAAAGACGATTACTATTTCGTCTACCCGAACGATTTTTATAAGTATAAACGGCAGTTTCAAGGAGGATTCCAGCACGGCGGCATCTCAATGGGTGAACTGATAATACCCGTTGTAACGCTGACACCGAGGCAGTAAGGCGCAGCTCGTAAGCCCAGATTAACATAGATCGTACACCACTCTATAATCTATACCAGATTCACGTTGTAATTGACTCCGAAAGATAACGGAAGCACTGAGACGCGAAAATATTGTCTCGGTACATCGTAATTTGGTACCACTCCCATTGGGGGCAACCGCACATTCACTGATTCTGATCACGCGTCCTGTGATGAGATGTAGGCATCTCGTATCTGTGAAATGAGGAACGGACGCTGTTCTCTAAAGCCCTCACTGCTTCTGCTACGCTGCCGATTTTTGACAAGATCATTAACCGAGGTGCCTTTTAAATTAAAAAGGCACGATAGGAGGTAATAATGGAAAAGGAGATACTTATTTCTGATGATGAGTATGAAACACGCTGTGCGGTACTTGAAGAGGGAGTGCTGAATGAGATTTACATCGAACGAAAAGCGGCGACGCAGACATTGGGCAATCTTTACAAAGGAAGGGTCGAGAACGTTTTACCCGGCATGCAAGTAGCCTTTGTTGATATTGGGTTAGATCGACATGCCTTCCTGCATATTTCGGACCTCAAATACGAGAGTGCTAACGAAGATGAGACGGAGGATGAAAAACTCGATGGAAACCGGAAACCCGACAAGGATGCCGATACGTTGGATTTGAAGGCGAAGCCTACTAAACAATCCCGTGGGGGACGTGGGTTCCCATTTCTCATCAGTGATCTCATCTCAAAGAAACAAGAACTTCTCGTACAAGTTGGAAAGGAGCCCATCGGAACGAAAGGCGCGCGAGTCACCAGTAACATTACACTTCCGGGACGCTATGTTGTCTACATGCCAAATTCCTCTAATATCGGTGTATCACGCCGAATTGAGTCCGTCACTGAGCGGGATAGATTGCGCAACATGGCGAAGGCAATTAAAGC
>JAAXHI010000451.1 GCA_012270875.1 Candidatus Poribacteria bacterium
ATATCAAGACAAAAATGGATAGAGGTGAAGACAAGATTCAAGCAGCCTCTGGGATGGTTTGGGATGCGCGATGGCGACCTGTCTGTGTGTGGGCACACACAGACAGGTGGATCTCCAACCGTCTACGTCGGGCGTCCTCCTTTCGGCGCTGTCGGGCTTGAAGAATTTGTTGATCTTGACCTGTATGTTTCTGATGGGGGGTGACATAGTCAATAGCCCCGTGATACCGATGGTAGTTGTAGGCGTCAATAAACCCGGCAATCCGTTCCTCCAGCTGATGGAAGGAGAAGATGTCCTGGAAGCGGAGCCAGTCATACTTGAAGATCCGGAAAAAGGACTCGATCCAGGCATTGTCAGTAGGCGTCTGATATCTGGCAAACAGTTGGGAGATCCCCAGGTCTTTGAAGAATTGCGCCATTGACTTGGCCGTCATCTGGGAGCCGTGATCTGAAAGGGCGGCAAGCCCTGCGGGTCTGTTGTCTGCTTCCAGTAGCCCTTCGCTGCATAAGGCCCTATCCCAAGCCTGTTTGATCGATTCAACCGTGGCAGTAAAACACAACTTCCAGCCCACAATCTTCCGGGAATACACATCCAGGATGGCCACAAAGTAGAGAAAGAAACCAAAAAACGGAATGTAGGTAATATCAAAGCTCCAAATCTGATTGGCACCCGTCGGCTCCACCTTCGGCTTTTTCTGCTTTTTCACGGGCGTTCTCTCCTCCCGCTTACGGGAAAGGTTCAAACGCTTGGCCTGGCGGTAGAAACTGGAGGAAGAGGCTTGAACCAGCTCCTTTTCTGAGGCCACCACAGACAGTTGATTAAGGGGCACATCCGCATAGGCCTCCGCCTGGATCAAGGCCTTGATCTGCTCCTGCTCTCCTTCCAACAGTCTGTGTGGAGCTTCTCCAACAGCAGGTCCCGGAGGATGATCTACAAGGGGGTCTATACCCTCTGGCCGATCCAGACCGCCCTTCTCCAGCCGCTTTTTCCAGGCATAATACCGACCTGGGGAAAGCTGGAGAAGATAACAGGCACGCGTCACCTTTATGCCACAACTTCTTGCTTCCTCAACGGCCGCGAGGATGGCTCGCTTAAGGCAAACATCAACCCGTTGACCCTTTATCGGACCGATCAGGCCCCATTCACGCTTTTTTTAACAGCGAAAGTTCCACCGACTGCTCGATAATCGTCTGCTCCAAGCGTTCTTTCTCTTTGGAAAGACGGTCCACCTGTGCTGCTGAGACCATCGGCTTTCTGGACCGGCGACCTTGAAACTCCCTGAGGGCGCCTGCTTTGACCGTCTCCCGGATGCGCTTGAGATCAGAGGAATGGATACCCCACTTTCTGAGCACTTCACCCACTGGGATATCCCCTCGACTAACTTCCAGGAAGATCTCATACTTCTCTTCCGGGGACAGATACCGCCGCTTCTTAACGGGCTCATCATTGACACGCGGTTCCATTTTCTACCTCCTGTGAGCTGAGGATACGTCAATCAATATGCATCCCGCTCTCCTCACAGGCAACTCAGATCTTGCTTCGACCTCTCTCAGGGTCTGTCAGGTGAACTCAGACAAAATTTACGACCACCAGCTTTTCATAGTAGGCCTGTCAGTAAGTCTGTACAACACAAAGAGCAAGACAATTGCCTCCAGGTAGGTTAGAGGACGCCTCAGCGCCAATACCACTACAACTAACGTAATGCCAAGCATTGCTCCATTTCGGGCAAATATAACCACCAAGCCTCCACTCTCATCTTCTGGGTCTGCGCGCTGTGATGGTTCTTTCCTGATCAGCAAATGAACACCCAGAAACGCCAAGTATGCTATAGTAGCATTCACCAGTAGACTAACAAGAGCAAACTGAAGCGAGAGTACCTTAAAAGAAGGACAAAGGGTCGGGGGCAGCGCAACTGTAAATGCCCAAAGGGCCTTCCCGTCACCTGGCGACCAGAACCCCATGACAGTCGCTAAGTAGCCGCAGAGAAAACCCAATCCTACGAGGCTCATTGAACTCTCCAGGCTTACTATTCTATTGACAACCATGAACGCATGTCCCGCAATTCCGATGGCCAACAAACTATATGTAAACAGATTCTGAATCCTTCGTTCAACTATATCGGTATAACTAACCGCGGTAAGCCCCCGG
>JAAXHI010000421.1 GCA_012270875.1 Candidatus Poribacteria bacterium
GCAATGAGTAGATACGGGATTCTGGATTAGGCTGCATTCAACCTTGATAATAAATACTCTTGCCCTCTATTTCCTTTGATTCGGTTACAATGCCCACAAAGTAATTGTAAATTGGAGACATGATCTGTCCCCCCGACTGACGTTGCAATAATGTGATCTACTTCAAGGTGTTCTGACCGAAAATGCTCTTTACAGCCGTGGCAGTATCCGTCTTGCTTCCCATATAACTGCTGTTTGTTTTCTGGTGCGTTATATCTGGGTATATCCCCTAAATCTGTGCGTTTTGGGGTATCTGTGCGGTGTGTAATATCTTGAAACAAGCCTTGATCCTTTTTGATACGGTCAACAACTAACTCTGCAGCCTTTGGGCTTACATCAATACCAATCCAATCACGTGGAAGTCGGTCTGCTGCTACCAGTGTTGTAGCACAACCGCAAAACGGATCAAGGACGATACCATCTGCGGGTAAAGACGCTTCAAGAATGCGCTTTAACAAAGCGAGTGGCTTTTGAGTGGGATATCCGACACGCTCTTTTGCTGATCTTCCTAATGCAGTAATATCCCAAACATCACGCATAGAAGCCATTGTATACCAACGACCAAATTCATCTTGATATTTTTGAATTCCTTTAAATCCGGGCGGTTTGTTATTAGCACAAAAAGAGCGTTCTTTCTTTACATTGAAAGTGTGCCCCCCCCCCGTTTGTAAAACAGGATTATATCGTGCTTTCTTCCGAACCATTGTTTACTAACACCTCCAGTCCTATATGTCCATACAATTTCGTTTAGGAAACTCTCTCTACCAAATATAGCATCAAGAACAAGTTTTAAGTAATGGCTCATGGTAGGATCGCAGTGCAGGTAAATGCTGCCTGTTGGCTTTAGAATACGATGCATTTCTAACAACCGCACTGCCATGTAAATCAGGTATGATTTGTCTGAATCTGTCATTGCAGCGTGGATGACACGGTTTAGTGCAGGCTGATCAATCTCAATAAGGTCAAGCCAAGTAATATCAATGTCATCAAGCGTCCACGTATCCTTAAATTCTGCACCTGCTGC
>JAAXHI010000385.1:0-2260 GCA_012270875.1 Candidatus Poribacteria bacterium
GGTCTTAAATTTAGCCCATCAGGTTGCGCAAACCGGTTCTCTCATTCCAGAAACTTTGCTATATATCGATCAACTACGGATTTTTGAGCGAGAGACCGCGGCTGTAGGATTAGGAAACAGCCATGGCTTGCGTCATGCTTATGCACAAGAGCGTTATCGGGAACTCACGGGATGGGATTGTCCCATTGTCGGGGGACCAGTGGTGAAGGAGCTTTCCGCAGTGCAACGCTCGATTGATTTGAACGCGCGAGAAATCGTGAGTAGAGAGTTAGGACATGAGCGCGTAGGAATTGTTGCAATATATATTGGTAAATAAGTATATATTATAAATGTAATAAAAATAGATAGATATAATACATGCATGTATTCCATAGCTATTGTAAGCCAAAAGGGTGGTGCGGGGAAAACGACGGTTGCCATTCACCTTGCAACCTTTTTTGCTCAAGTAAAGAAAAAGACGGTACTCATCGATCTTGATCCCCAAGCCTCTGCTAGTGGATGGGCTGACCGCCGGGAGGAGGAGACACCAGTCGTCATCTCCACCCACGCCAAACGGCTCTCGTCCGAGTTGGACCGAATTGCTCGACACGAAGGTGAAATAGTCGTGCTCGACACAGCTCCTCACTCAGATCCCATCGCCTTGGAAGCGATGCGTTATGCGGATCTGGTAATCATTCCCACACGTCCATCGATTCTGGACATCGAAGCGATTGTGAGTACGCTTGAATTATCCAAAATAGTCGATAAACCAGCTCTGGTTGTTTTAAATGCGTGCCCGGCACGGGGACCAGATGCCACGGATGCTGCGAAAGCGATATCTGCTTTAGGTGTTGAAGTTTGTGGCGACCAACTTACGCAAAGGACGATCTTCGCCCGCTCGTTGCTCCAAGGAAAAACCGCAATGGAAGCGGATCCTAAGAGCAAGGCCGCGGTAGAACTACGAACCCTCGGTCGGGGTATCACGCAAAAATTATCACCACTTGGAGAACAGTCACAATGACAGAGAATCAATTTACTCAAGCAATAAAGAAAACACATATTTCTGGTGCTACACAACCAGATCCTCCGCGCTTGGAACGAGGATCAAAGCATATAGGAGGGTATTTTCATCCCGAGGTAGCTCGAAAATTGAAACAGATCGCCCTGGACGAAGACACCACAGTTCAAGCGTTAGTAGGGGAAGCACTATCATGGCTCTTGCAGAGTCGCGAGGAAACCATTAACGAGGAGGTATAAGTCCCACTCATTAGGAAGGAAAGTACATGATTGACGAGAGTGATCCTCACCCACCTGCACGAAGTCTCGATGAACTGTTGGAAATACGTCAAAGGTATCACGGAAAAACCGACGAAGAGCTTCGAGAATGGCTACGACAGTACCAGCTCACGGCCGAAGAGGTAGCTCTACTAAGCAACGCAGCCAAACGTAAGCGAACTGCGATCGGAAAAGAAATCCCACTTTTTCCCATGGATGTGGCCGCAATACCTACCGAATTAGCGAGAACGGCATTATTTAAAGTACGTCAGCGAGGCCCCAGAAAAGTCTGTATGTGGGAGATGCTTGCAAGTCGTGGAGATATACAGATTGAATATTTTGGTATGGAACTTGACAACGGTATTGATCAAGAACTATGGTTGCTGGCTCTCAGTATCGCACGGGGAATGAAAACCGGCACTCGTATCTGGGTAACACAGAAAGGCTTGTTACGTGAACTTGGCCGGTCAACAGGGGGTCAGGCCAAGCGGAATTTGAAATTAGCACTAGATAGACTAGCCAGTGCTACACTACGAATTCAATTTCAACGAGGAGAAAACCACTATAAATTCACCACAAGTTTGCTGAACTGGGGAATAGAGGAAGAAACCGGCCGAATGTTCATCAGAGTCGACCCGGACGGACAGGCTCTGTTCGAAAATCTATCATATCTTGATTTCGAATTACACCTGGCATTAGAAGGAGGCGTGACGAAAGCTCTACACCTCTATGCCATTAGCCATACTAGAGGCCAGCAACATAGGCAGTCCCTTGCACACTTGAAAGAGTGGTTCGGATACGAAGGACAATATAGAGATTTTCGAAATGCGATTTTGGAAGCAATGCAACAGCTCGAAGAAAATGGAATACTAAGCGACGGTGCAATTCAAAAAGGGAGGGGGCATGAAACCGCTACTTGGATCCTGAATAATCAAAAGTGAAAAAAGGGGGGCATCTACATCGCACTCTGTACAAATGCTATCGCAAAAAGGGGTACTTACATCGC
>JAAXHI010000385.1:2333-11961 GCA_012270875.1 Candidatus Poribacteria bacterium
CGCAAAAAGGGGTACTTACATCGCAAGGAATTATTGTAAACTGCTGGTATATATGAATGCTTCAAACCGTTAACATATGTTAACATACTCTAACATATGTTAACATATGTTAAGAGTATACTTAGACCAGGAATAATAAAGCAAAAAGTTACTTGCTAATGCACATAAATATAGGTGTTTTTTAAACAAAAAACACCTAATTCGGGGGTCTGGGGGCAGAGCCCCGATTCACTTTAACGGCACGAAAATGGGACGCTTACGCTACTACTATGAGCGGCGTTTCGCTTGATCGCGGTGCTGATCTGCGCTACTAACATATAAGGCGTTGCAAGATCAACAAGCCACCATTCAACGACCGGCAACAGTCGGGAACTCTGTTTTATGTTGCTTGATGCGGCTCTCTTCCTTCAAATGTACCTTATTCTGGCTTATAGAGGCACACACAGTGTGTAAAAAAGAAAAAACGATGAAATACTCATGTGCAGGTGCACTAGTGCTTAAATCGGCTTATTTCGCAGTTTTTTTGGCTATAGTTCGTACATAGGAACGTCACAGGTGCTCGTAGAGAGGCAAAATGATGATGAGACGATCATTTCTCATAAAACACATTAACGAGCGTTCTGTGGCGTTTTAGGCAACCCTAAGGGGCATTTCTGCGGGTTTCGTCGTGCGGCCGTCAGCCCGCATGCTCGGAGTGTGCTTTAAAATTGACTTACTGTTAAACTCTTCGGTTCTCACAAGAAGACAAGATTTCC
The DNA here is from genome assembly GCA_012270875.1 of Candidatus Poribacteria bacterium. GTDB lineage: Bacteria > Poribacteria > WGA-4E > WGA-4E > WGA-3G > WGA-3G. Next base: position 3,089 of record JAAXHI010000385.1, read on the forward strand.
ATGGCAACATATTCCATCGACACCGCGGCCGCGATCCGCAAGCTCAAGGAGGCTCAGTGCGACGAACCGCTCGCGGAGGCGATCGTCGAGATTGTCGCGGCTCAGCATGATGAAATCGCCACCAAGGCTGACCTGGAGATGGTTCGGAAAGACATTGAACAGCTCAGGGCTGCGACCAAGACCGAGTTTGAGGTGGTTCAGAAAGACCTCGAACAACTAGAGCTGAAGATTGATCATTTGTCAGAAACCACCCAGAAGGATCTTGAGCGTTCGGAAGCCTCTCTTCGCACGGAATTGGCGAATCTTCACACCAGGGTTATCATCTGGATCGTAGGCACGGGCATTGGGATTCTCGGCGGTGGCAAGCTCCTGGACTTCTTTTTTCTCGTCGGCGGCTAACCCCCCTCGTCCCTGCGACAATAGCTGGGGGCCAGGCAATATCCGTGAATTTGCGGACTAAAGTTATAGCGTGTCCGCGGATGTGGGATGGCGTAGCGCGGCAGTACTTCAAACCCACGATCTCACCCTACTACGAACGTTTTCATATATCAAGTTCCACGGCTTCTCCATAGAGATTTTCGAGGGAGCCTTCGAAGACTCTAAATGCCGTACCATGATTTCGGGCACTTTTTGTCCCTCTGTCATGAAGTCTCAAATCGATGATTACGTCACCGAGACGAATCTTTTCTTGCAATGTTTGTTTGGTGGGACCGCCAGACAACAGTGTTGCCTTGTGATAGTTGAAATACTCATCACTATCTCTCATATCCACAATAGCCTCGACCAACAACAGATTGTCGATTTTTTCGTCGAAGCGTGCGGAGGTGTGTGTCGTCCACTGAAAGATGCAGCCCGCGATGGTTTGGCACGGCTGTGATGCTTTGATAGAGCCCTAGCCTACCGTTTTGATCTTCAGTGCCGTAACGTTTAATCGCATCCATCGGTCCGATTTTCCAAGCCGCCTTGTTGAACGTAAATAGGGTGGTCATTCCCGTATGTCCTTGCCGCCGAGCTTTCAGCTCGAATATCCCAAGATCGGGAAGATAGATGTTGTTTTCCGCAATCCCAAGTAACGTTTCCAAGGTATAGCCGACACCGGTAGACCCCCTTCGCTTGGTCTTCACAAACCCTAGTTCCTTGACTTCGGAAAGCCTAGTTACGATCTCCTTCCGTGTCCAGTTCATTCAAGGATTCCTATGGCAAACGACGATATACTCCATCGACATGGTATCCGACTTATATCCTGTGATATTGGTTGGAGAATTTTGTGATGGCATGACTTTGTTGCTAATTTTCCTTACAGTTATTGAGTCGAACGTCAGTCCTAGGTCAATCATGAAAGCGGCGGTGATCTGATCCATGGGAATTTTTTGGTTTTTCACCGTTCGATTACCGACGACAAAGCACATGTGACCTCCGGGCTTGAGGCTTCGTGCCACGTTTTTCAGAGCTCGGTAGTAATCATTGAAAAAACACAAGACGTCTCTTGCCCGTTTCGAATCGATCGTGTCTATGCTTCCAACAGTATCCATCAAAATATCATGATGAGCGAGTTTAGGGCAGGTGTCTTTCTTGTTTCCTAACGACATTTTGTAGTAATCGCGTGCTACTTGAAAGTGCGGGGTGAGATCGTTCGTCCACTCAAAGCCAAAACTGGTGTATTGCTCGTATGCGACGGTCGTGCCGCTGTCGCCATAAGGTGGGGACGTAAGAATCAAGTCTGCTTCGAGGTCCTGTGGAAGGCCGGTTTCGACATCCCTCAACTCTAGTCTTGTGGATTTAGTAGGCAATGCGCTTTGTAAGAACACCTCCATCATCGCTGCGGCATGAGACAGGAACAGTGGGATAACCTCGTTCCTCATGCACAAACGCTTGTTCTCTAGCATGCGGTAGCGTTTGAATTCGCCGTTTCTAGTGAACGATTGATGGCGACAGACCCAGGCAAAGCATGTGGTGAAGAAACTGGAGTAGCAGTAAGCCTTTCTTTTTAGGACATACCGAATTCTGCCGAGGTCCGCAACCACCCGAGAATCGTACCAAATCTCTATGTTCTTGATTGGAGGTACGTCTATTGCTCCCTTTCTAAGAATGTTTTTTTTAAGATCATCGTATTCTCTTCGAAACGTCTCTTCTTCATAGGCTGTTGTTTTCGCTTCGGATATCAACAACGCGATCGGGTTGATATCGAATCCCACCACATCGTGTCCGTGCGTAAGCCCTTGCAGCAGGGTTACTCCACTACCACAAAATGGGTCAAGGATCACAGCGCGAGTATTACTGAGGTATTGTTTGACCAAAAAATCCACCAGCAAGGGATGCAACATTGCGGGGTAGGGATGTATTCGATGCCGACCTCGTAGCAACGGTTCGCCGCGAAAAGACAGCGGCTCGCAATAAGTCCTTGGGTATTCAGGAAAGTCCGATTTCAAATATTCCGGCCTAGGTACCATGATGGCGTTATGGGGTGTCGGCGAGTTTGAGATAGCGCACGACGGTGGTCTTGGAGATGCCGAACGTGCGGGCGAGTTGGCGGAGCGATTGACCGTTGTGTCGGAGCGTGACTAGGTTGTCCTTCTGTTCTTGGTTTAACGCTTCCTGACGACCTAAGCGTTGCCCCCGCGCCCGGGCTGCAGCTAAGGTGTGGTCTATGACTGTTTTGTGATTTTTGGCGTTGCCCCCGCGCCCGGGCTGCAGCTAAGCCTTCGAGCGTACGGGCGCGGATGAGATCTCGCTCGTATTCGGCGAGTACGGCGAACATGCCGAAGATCAATTTGCCGTTCGGACTGGTGGTATCGATCAACGAATCCTGCAACGAGCGCAGATGCGCGCCGTGCTTCTCAATTTCCTGAGCGATGGCCAGTAGATCCTGCAAGGATCGGGACAGGCGATCCAGCTTCACCACGACTAAGGTATCACCTTCCCGCAGCCGCGCGAGCAGTTTTTCAAGCTCGGGTCGTTGGCGGTTGGAGCCGGATTGGACTTCAACGAACACTTCGTCGCACCCGGCATCCTGTAGGAGCTCGAGTTGGGCCTCCGCGTGTTGTTTGGCGGTCGAGACGCGCGCGTAGCCAAAAGTCTTCTTCACAGGGGTAAGAAAAGGTGGTACAGCAGGATTTTAAATTCTACCCCGTTTTCCGAACGGTTATCCCCGAGGTTGAAGGCGTGTTAGGGGAATGTACGGTAAACGTTCGTCTGGTTGCCGAATAGTATAACACACTCCCACGCGCTTTTCCACTCTTTTCTTCAAATGTTCTGTTAGTACGGTCAGTATCAAGTCCAAAGGCTTATTCAGCCGAATTTCTTCCTAAATTTCTCCGCACCCCATTGAGCACCTTTTTCCTCAAAGTCGGAAAACGAAGGTTTACAGTCCAATCCAAAAGTAGTAGATTAAGAAGTCGGAGTTTGGGAGTGAAAGGATTCTTGCCCCATCCGCTCGTAGAAAGCGAGCGCTTAAGTGGAGAGTTTAAGTGAAAATGATAGGAGAATGAAATATGAACATTTCAGAAAAGCTCAGGCGATTCGTTCAGGGAACTATTTTAGTTCTAGCGTTGGGCGTATTGATAATTGGCGTTGGAGCTAAAGAAGAGAAGCATAATGAAGATGGGGAAGGATTCACGGAAGACCACGACCATGCTGACTCCAGATCAGGCTGTGAGGTCAGTGCAGCCGGAGGTAGTGGTGGTCTTACTATTCTTGGATTTGGGGGTCAGGCTGGTGCGAATTGGTCTAAGACTGGTTGCTGGGCCGCACCTCAAGAAGATGACGAGTTTATGCACTATCATGACATACCAAAAGATGACACACCTAAAGTTGAAAGAGGACACTTAAGTTGCAAGAGCACGGAGTGGTTCGCTGTTACAATTGAGGTGGAGGATGATCGAAAAGAGGTTACAAAGACTGAGTGGGTTGGAGGCGGTAATTGGGGTCCAGGGACACCGAAAGAGGTTACCGTCATTAAAGGCGAACTTACAATATCCTATATTGGAGGGAAGTGTCTTTTGTTATGAATCATGTTCATAAACAATCGATCGTCATCGGAGGGTTGATTGTAGCATTTGCATTAGGAGGCGGAAGTGCCTTGACAGTGAGTTGGCTCTTTGACCACAAAGAACTAAACGGACAAAGTCGGGTTTTGGATAATTCCCCACAACCGGATCAACGCGAACATTCTGCACTAACGCCAGTTCCTAATTCGGACCAAAATACAGTAGTTCAGATCTCAATTTCCACATCTGAAATAAATGCGTCTCGTCGTTCAAAAATGTTAGAGGATGTGGCAATGGCCGATAATGGCGATGTATCGTTGCAACTGATTCAACAGACTTTTGATAGATCCGATAGGGACATTGCCTCGATCGAAGCATTGATTCCAATTGTTACACTCAAGGTAGTGGCCGCAATCGGATACGAAGCAGCGTTGGAACAAGCCATGCTGTTAGATCCACAGTTGCGCTCAAGGCCAATAGAGTTCATTTTCCGATCATGGGCTGTAGATGCCCCATTTGAAGCACTTGCATCGCTGGAACATAATGACTTTATTGACATAGACATGAAAACCATTGTGATCGAATCTTGGGCCAATCACGACAGTGAAGGCCTATTGGCTAATATCTCAAAACTTCCTACTATGTTGAGGTCGAATGCGGAGGCTGCGGCTGTATATAGTCTTGCGGGAATAAAACCTGACAAAGCTATCGAACATGTCTCACTTTTTTCGGACACTCCCTTTGAACGCCTCTTAATCAGACATTTAGTCGAAACTTGGGCTCGTTCCGATCCCGAAGCAGCAATTAACTGGACCCTCAATGCGGAAGTACATCCAGTGATTAAGGATAGTGCACTTACAAAAATCTTACGCACAATCGCGAACTCAGATCCCGAAGGGGCGTTTGAACGAGCACGGAAACTAGATTCAGATCCTCTTTTTGCAGGACTAGCTTTAGGTGTGATAAATCGGGTTGCAAAAAACGATCCTGACCTTGCCAAAGTTATGGCAAGTAAAGTCAGTGAGGTATCTGGTTGGATTTCTGTAGGACGAGGTTTTGTAGAAAAAAACGACTGGAATCAAGTATTAGGACTAGCTGACTCGGTTGCTTCGTCGGATAAACAGGATTATTGGGAACATGTGTTAGAGTATTGGGCTCTGAACGACCCTGTGTCGTTGTATGAACATTTGGACCGTCTGCCGCAGCAACCTGCTTCAACAGCCGCGTTGCAAATAGCAATCCACAATCGCTGGTATCGTTTTCTCGACAACAATGCCTTAACGCACACGTTGACATTTTTGTCGGAAAGCGACCAATCCATTTTTGATAAAGTGTATTTCGAACCTAACAATAGGTACATGACAGTATCACACGGACATGGATTTTCCAAGACGTATACAATGGACGAAGTGTTGGCTGTTCTTCATCGCGACGCGATGAAGGAAGCCGATGTTCTACCTTTTTCTAGCCAGTAAGCTCTTCGCAGACTAAGTCTAGCTACCAATCTATCACCAATGCTCCCCCGCGTCGCTCGGGGCTTTTTTTCACAGTAAACCTTCTACTAAAACAAGGAGCGTTTCATGTCTTCGAACTGGTCTAATCGGACAATTTGGACCGGCGACAATCTTCCCATCATGCGGGGGATGAACTCAGACTCGGTCGATCTCATTTATCTCGATCCTCCCTTCAATTCCAATGCGAATTATGCCGCGCCCATAGGCAGTGAAGCCGCAGGGGCAGAGTTCAAGGACACCTGGACGTTGCAAGATGTCGATATCGCGTGGCTCGATCTCATTGAAGCGAAGCACGAAAAACTGCACCAGGTCATTCAAGTTGCGATGTCGAATAGCGACAAGTCGTATCTGATTTACATGGCAGTTCGGCTCTTGGAAATGCACCGGCTCCTCAAGCCGACCGGCTCAATTTACTTGCACTGCGATCCCACAATGAGCCACTACTTAAAACTGCTCCTCGACGCGATCTTCAGTAGAGCAAACTGTCGCAACGAAATTGTGTGGTGCTACACCGGACCAGGAGCTCCTAATCAGAAACAGTTTTCTCGAAAGCATGACATTATTCACTGGTATTCCAACGGAGAAAAATGGACGTTCAACAATCACCTGATCAAAGTGCCTCACAAGAAACCGATCGGACAAGGTGGGACTTCAGCGAAGTGGGAAACTGATGCCGAGGATCCGTACGAGAAATATCAAAATGGAAAGATCCCAGAAAGTTGGTGGACTAAGTTTTCTCCAGTAGGACGGATCAAAAGTGAGCGCGTGGGCTATCCGACCCAAAAACCTCTAGCACTGTTAGATCGAATTATTAAGACGAGTTCGAACGAAGGCGATGTTGTGTTTGACCCGTTTTGCGGTTGCGCGACCACACTAGTCGCTGCCGATCGACTGAATAGAAGCTGGGTAGGGATTGACATTTCACCCGTCGCTGTTCGTCTTGTGGAGCAACGCATAAAAGCGGATCAAGGGCTATTCCAAGACATTAAATCTCGCACGGACATACCAGGTCGAAACGATCTCGGCGTGATTTTGAAGTACAACGACGCGCGGAATAAAAAATCTCTGTACGGAGAGCAAGGGGGGAATTGCAACGGGTGCGGTAAGCACTTCGAACCGCGCAACCTAGAAATCGATCACATTATTGCACGTGCGCAGGGTGGCACAGATCACCTGGACAATCTGCAGTTGCTCTGCGGCTATTGCAATCGCGTGAAGGGTGATCGAGGGCAGGAATATTTAATCGCCAAACTCGCGGCGTAAGGGGGATTTTCAATTATGAGCCAGGTTTCGAAAATGTCGAGTTCAACGTAGTGATGGACTCCGACCAGTCATTCATGTATCGAACCGTGCCGGAGGGCTAATTCGTTAGATCTGCTGAATGTACAGTGTTTGTACAGTGGATCGGAGCAAATCAGAACGCTATAAACGCCCATAGAGCGCCGATAACGACCTAAGACGATATAGAGGTCGTCTAGAGCGCGTTCGTTTAGCCTCGCTTGAAGAACCGGCGTAGGATGGATTGTTTAGCAAACACGGACTGTTAGCGATTCTCGGCTTGGGCATTTTTGTATTTAATACAGTGTGCTAACTTAGGCAAGGGGGACATGCATTTTTTTGTGTCTCCAAGATTTTATGTGTTTCACTCATAACACTGTACATAATTCACACAAAAAAAACAAAACGGGGCGTGGGATGGTAGGTTGATATGCGTTGGTGATGCCCCGCCCCCTACCCTCCAGTCGCGGATTGTGTTCGCCTTTTAATGTCCCACCAGCCCCGTTGTTGACAAGGTTTTTTGCGGTTTTTCATCATTTGGGTGTGGCACGCAAATAAATTTACCAACCATATGCGCCATTGTCTTTTTCCCGCGACCATTGAACGCGTCCTTTGGTAACCGTCATTTTGTAAGAATATTCCTATTTCTATCTGTAATTGTCGGTCGGATTTATTAGGTACCCGCTCCTCCCCTTCTTGTTTCAATTTCGTTATCAGCTTGTGCATTGAGAACGGTTCTTCATTCACGTACAGTTTCTCGGCGCATTCAAGTACCCATTCTTCGAACTCTTGGTCGCGGTTCATGTATTCGCGGTTCAATTCAGTTTGTCGTTCTTCGAGCTCTCGCGGATAGTACAATTGGACTTCGTCTTTTCTTGCGACTGCTTCTGCCCATAGTTGATTGCGGTTGTCGTCTAAATATTTCTGCACGCGGTTGCGGATCCCCTCTGCGATCTCGATAGGTACCCACCTGCGAGCGCGCCCCGCGGTGAGTGGTAAGCATTCGCGGTTATTGGTCGTTCCAATAATGACATCGGTGCGGGTACCGTCCTCCGGGTTGACGCCGTAAGCCTTCCGGCCTCCCCGGATGACGGCATTTATGCGCGGTTGCGACTGCTCGAATGCAATCATAAACCGGAAGCACCCGACCCGGACATACTCGATAAGATGACGGAAGAACGACCCGGCATACTCGACAAAATCCTAGTCTATTCCAACCGCGTCATCAAGAACTCGCGCCGCACGGCGAAATGTGGGTATCCGATCTGTACAAGATGTTTACCGACAAATATCCACTATCCCATTTTGGTAAATCAAAGACTAGATTCACGAATAAATTAAAGGAGTCTTTTAAGGGGCTAGTGTCCGGATACAAGAAACGATCTGATAGTGACGGTAAACGTTTTGACGACCGCACCATTGACATTCGCACACTTATACCCGATGACAACGAGACGGACGACCTAAAAGATGACGCACCATTTTAGCAGGTGTCGACTTTTGTCGAGGGCTATTACGTCATGCACGCGCGCGCATGAGGGAATATAAGAATAGCCCTCGACAAAGTTCGACAGTTGGAATTATCAGACGCAAAAGAGGACAACAACGATGATAAAACGAATTACTACACAGAAAGAATTAAACGCACTTACACGGAAGTTGGAGGCACAGCAGAAAGCGCAAAAACAAGAGATAGAGAGTAGAGATAAAGCGCGCTATACTTCTCAGTTATTAGAGGAATTGGATACTGCACGACAAGAGCAGGACTTTGAAACCTTTGTTCAGATCACGGACGAACTGCTTAAACGCATCTATAACCCCGATGCTAAATGCGCCCCGCATTACTGGAACATTCCACAGCCCACAGACAGCACAATAATTTGCTTACATTGCGGTCGCTCTATGGATGCAACAGAAATGCCCGACTTTAAGTTTCGTTCAATTCGACAGGCAGTAAAACAACGTCAAGGAGATGCAGTAGCAAAAGCATTGAGTGCATGGTATGAGCATTGGACGCAAAAGGAGAGAGAGAGTGGAGTTAAGTGAAGAAAAAAAACAATGGCGGTGGGATCGATACGCCGTCGTCACTGCTATG
>JAAXHI010000177.1:0-905 GCA_012270875.1 Candidatus Poribacteria bacterium
AATAAATTAGAAACAGAAAAAGCAGGATTCACAACAACACAACTTGCCATGCAGGCAATTAATATGGGACATCAAGCATGGATTATTTCTGTTGGAGACCTCGCCTACGACCCGGATGAGTGTATCCGTGCACGCGCACGCATGGCACCTCGATGTAATTACAAATCGCTTCAAACCTATTTTAAGGAACTACAAAGCACACAAGTAAAAATAGAACGGATTACCGTTGACGAACTTGATATCCTAATGCTACGCAACAATCCGGTAGATGATGCTATTAATCGTCCGTGGGCACAAAATATGGGAACTGTTTTCGGCAGAGTCGCAATGCAAAGAGGTGTTATTGTCCTCAACGACCCAAACGGGTTAGCCAAAGCACTCAACAAAATGTACTTTCAAGACTTTCCCGAAGCAGTCCGACCAAAAACCCTCATCACCCGAGACCGAAACGAAATCAAAACGTTTGCCAAACAACAAGGCGGCACCATCGTCCTCAAACCGCTACAAGGCTCCGGTGGACAAAGTGTCTTCCTAATTAGACCGAATGACCTTCCAAATATAAATCAAATGATTGATGCTGTGAGTCGGGATGGGTATGTCGTTGCACAAGAATACCTACCAGCAGCTGAAGAGGGAGATACACGCCTGTTTCTCATGAATGGTGTGCCGCTGAAACATCGAGGCAAATACGCTTGTTTCCATCGTGTCCGCACAGACGGCGACATGCGAAGTAACATCCAGGCGGGTGGCACGCTACGACCAGCGAAAATCAACGATACTATTTTACAACTTGCAGAAATGGTCCGTCCGAGACTGGTACAAGACGGTATGTTCCTTGTCGGCTTAGATATTGTAGGAGACAAACTCATAGAGATTAATCTGTTCAGTCCAGGTGGATTAGGCAG
>JAAXHI010000177.1:918-1323 GCA_012270875.1 Candidatus Poribacteria bacterium
AAAAAGGTACAATACATGAAATACTATCAGCGAAACTTTGAAAATGTAGAAATGGCTGTTCTATAAGTTGTAGTACAAAGCGCGAAAAAGTGTTGGAAAGAACTTGAAGCAGAGGGCATTGTCCGCATAGAAAAATTACCGCAAGGATGGCGGATTATGCCATCCGACCGACACGTTCAACTTTACCGTGCCATGAGAAAAGCACAGCAGCTCGGCGGATAGTATTAAGATAGACACAGCAGGGAAATGGAATAAAATCGGAAAGATATTTGGAGAACGCTCATGACACAAAACTACCCCGATAACGCACTATACGAAATGGACAACCTTGAAGTCTTACGCGGCATGAACAGCAACACCGTTGACCTCATCGCCACCGACCCACCCTTCAACATCAAACGCAAC
>JAAXHI010000193.1 GCA_012270875.1 Candidatus Poribacteria bacterium
CCCCCCAGGGTGTATTTACAACCCCCTCTCATTTCTTAAAATGACATATACATCAATAAGTTATGAGAAAGAGAAATTCGTAACATGTTAACATGTCAACATGTTAACATGTAAACAAGGGCTGCGCAAAGCACAGCCTCTTGTTCTTCGTTCATCACTCTCATCTATCGGGGGCTCTGCCCCCAGACCCCCGGTTCACTTTAACGGCACGAAAATTGGACGCTTACGCTACTACTATGAGCTGCGTTTCGCTTGATCGCGGCGCTGATCTGCGCTACCAACCTATAAGGCGTTGCAAGATCAACAACCCACAATTAACGATCGGCAACAGTCGGGAACTCTGTTTTATGTTGCTTGGCGCGACTCTCTTCCTTCAAATGTATCTTATTCTGGCTTATAGAAGCGCATACAGCGTGCAAAAAAGAAAAAACGATAATTACTCATGGGCGGGTGCACTAGTGCTTAAAACGGCTTATTTCTCAGTTTTCGGCGATGGGTCCAACAATCGACTTTCAGAAACGCTCGTACTGCGGTCGTAGAGAGATGTCCGACCGGATGCTCGGAGTGTGCCTTAAAATGGACAGACGATTAAACTCTTAGCTCCTCAAGAAGGTTAAATTCCCATGGCCACGTATTCCATCGATACCGCGGCGGCGATCCGCAAACTCAAAGAGGCGCAATGCGACGAACCGCTCGCGGAGGCGATCGTCGAAATCGTCGCGGGCACTCATGACGAAATCGCCACCAAGGCCGACCTTGAGATGGTTCGGAAAGACCTTGAGGTCGTTCGGAAAGACATCGAACGTCTCGAAGCCTCGACTAAGACGGACCTGGAAGTTGTTCGGAAAGACATCGAAGTTCTCAGATCCGATCTGCGCGCCGAACTAGCGAATCTTCACACCAGGGTTATCATCTGGATTGTGGGTACAGGAATCGCTATCCTGGGCGGCGGCAAGCTTCTGGACTTCTTTTTTCTCGTCGGCGGCTGACCCGTAGTCCCGCGACAATAGCTAAACGCCAGGCAATATTCGTGATCTTACGGACTACAGTTAAGGTGTGTCTGCGAGTTTGAGATAGCGCACGACGGTGGTCTTGGAGATGCCGAACGTGCGTGCGAGTTGGCGGAGCGACTGACCGTTGTGTCGGAGCGTGATCAAATTGTCTTTTTGTTCTTGATTTAACGCTTCCTGCCGTCCTAAGGGTTGGCCGCGCGCCCGGGCTGCAGCTAAGCCTTCGAGCGTACGGGCGCGGATGAGATCTCGTTCGTATTCGGCGAGTACGGCGAACATGCCGAAGATCAATTTGCCGTTCGGACTGGTGGTGTCGATCAAAGGATCCTAGGATGGATTTCAGGGATATTCGGTATACTTGCTTTAATTGCAAGTTTTTTTACAGGTGGCATGGGAGTAGCTATCTATTTTAGCATTCACGCGGCAGTAAATTGGATAGCGTCAATAGGAGTGGGCGCGACGGCTAGCGACTGGAAAAAAGCGTACGAAGATTCGGGTTGTGATGATCTACTAGGGTGGAAGGATTGATGAGATACATTAATGTTTTTGGAAGGCGTCTTGGGATTTATTCAAAAGGCGAATGGCCATATAAAAGAGTGATAGCTACCGTTGTAGCTTTCATTGCAATAGGTCTCGGCATACACGCCATACTTGTGTCTCATGGGGTACTTCCTAACCCTCTTTTACTCTTAGGGGGGTAAAGTACATTTGTGATGAAGTATAAGATTTATTCAGTACTAGTAACAGTGTTTTTAGGTGCGATTTTTCTGCTTGTGTTATCTTTTGTTGCTGGTCTTATCTTTATCTTTATTGCTCAAGCTACCGGGAATCAATTTCTTGTATCTAACACTGTGTTTTTTTATATATCTATGGTGTTATTTGCTTTATTAAGCGCATGGCTTAGTTGGCTTATATGTGGGAAAAGAATTTGGAACAAGTGTATTCGCAACACTACTAAAAAATAAACCATAACCGAGTGCGAGTTAGCGAATTCAACCTACATTTTTGCCCCGGGCGATCGGGAGTGCGGCTGCAGGGGCCTCGACCAAGGCCGACTTTGAAGTCGCACAGGTGGATAGCAACAACTGTAGCTGAAGATCGATTATTTAGACACTGTATCAGGTCCAATTTGCGCTGAACTGGTAAAAACGCATACTCAGGTGCACCTCTAGATCGTATGCACAAGGATCGCTATTTTCGGAGATGGCAAGCTCCTGGACTTCTTCTCGGGGGTGGTGAGTGCCCCGTCACCCCTGCGTCACCCCAACACGTTTTCGAGCGATCGCCGAAGAACCCCGTAATTCAAGGGGTTCGGCGATCGGCAGCTACCGCTGTCACTACTTACGCAGTGACAGCGGTTATATACAGCGTCTTTCCGCCGTAAATGAAGTATAGATCGTCTTAGGACGAATTCGCGCGGTCTCATGCGACTGTGTGAGGCAGATTAGCGGAAATTCATCCAATTTGCCACTCGTACACCCAGTTCCAAGCAGTCTTGGAAAACTTCTGTCTACATACAAAACTGGTTCACTGAAGTTCAGTGCTTTTTTTTTAATTTTTTTTTAGTTAATGTCATATATACCAAATAGTTAGTAGATAATTAAAAAATATGTAGACGCGCAGTGAACCCTGCAGTGAACTTTTTTTATGTATTGGGATAAAAGTTCACTGCTTACCTAGTTCTGTAGTGGTCATTGCCCTTTCGCACGTGTGTTGTGTGCTTACACACCAGCTTGTGAATGGTCAACCGTTTTCCTCCGATTTCTTGGTAGATATCCTCCTCCAATTCTTTAGTAGGTATTTCCTCACCACTTCCCTTGGGAAGTATACGGTCAAGTACTTCGTGGAATTTGGCTCGATTACCTTTCCTTTCGTCTAATTCATCCCGTGCCAGTTTTTCAGATGGCTTCTCTTCTGCCTTTGTTTCGTATTCATCCAACTCTTGCGACCGAGCAAGTTTCCTATCTCCGATCGCCACTTCCAACTGGGTAAGGGATTGGACGGTTTCGTTGTCCCGCTCCTCGGAATGCGTACCGACTTTAATCTCATAGTGGTAGCCGAATCCAGCTCGCCCAATATTGGATTTAACGACCTTCAGCAATCCGCATTTATCGGGTGCTTTTAATGTGTTGCGGGATTTCATGCCTTCTGAGGCCAGTGGAACGTCTCTGCCTATGACCCTGATACAGCAGCGTGCGACCGCCCCCCATGAGGCCGCGCCTGTGATAAGGTCGCCTTCGTTGGCAAAACCTCGCTTCATTTTTACTTCGTGGTGAACTCCCAAAATTGCCATTCCCTGTTCGGACGCAAGTTGGGTCAACTGGGTTAGGAATAACCGCACCCGCGCGTTGTCATTGCTACTGCATTCTCCGGCAGTGACGTCCACCAGTGGATCGATCAGTATGAAGTCAGGCGCATGCGTGGACAAGACAGTGCTTAATACATCTGGTGTTGGGATCGCCCCCGAAGGAAGGAAGAAGATATGATTCAATGGCTCTCTGTCCTTATTGTTGTCGTTTAGTCGTTCAAGTTTGGCTATTACCTGTCCCTCCGCTTCTTCGCCGCTGTAGATCAATACCGTTTTACCTTTCCGTGCTAGTTCGTACGCGATGGCGAGACCAATATATGATTTGCCCACGCCGGGTGCGCCAAATAAGATCGTGAGATTTTTTCGGGCTATCAGCTCCTTCCAGAGAAACTGGATGGGCTCAGGGCTACGCTTACCGAAAGTTTGTTTTAAAACAAGCACCCAATGCCGATCGCTTCTTACAAACGCTCAATATGCTAGCGATAGCTGAGAGTCGTAAACCCGACCCTCGCAAGGTGTTCAAATTTGATTGGAATCGAGTGGTACAGCATATGTGCACACCACCTGCTTCAGATATGCCCTTTGAACAGATAAGGAGCAATGGCAGTCATGTGGTGTTTGATAATCCTTTGGAGTTATTGGAATTAGGACCGGAAAAGCTAATGGAATTGGAACTTGATCCAGAGGATATTGAGGGTATTTTTGAACCGAAAACTTGCAAAGAGGTCGTTCACGAGATCCGCCAACGCGGTATCAAATTCACTCCCTTGCTTCAGGCATTGGACAAGTTTGAGCAGGTTGCTTTAGAGCTAGAAGTGTACGAGTAAGCATAAACTCGGCGCGCTAAAGCCAGGAGTGTGTGTTTTTCTGAGCTAAAGTTGACGAAGATCTACCGATCACAAGCACCTGCGCGGCTCAGTCGCATCACGTCCCCCGATCGACACGGGGCATTAATTAAAGTAGATCTACTTCGATAAATCGTACTCGGTTGCGTTTTTACTTTTCGTTTTCTGTAGAAGGAAAATAATCGCACCTATCAAAAGGAATAGATGAAACACAACACTAACAATTAGTCCAAAAACAAACCAAGGATTGGATAAGTTCCACCACCATGTTCCGGATGTTAGAAAAAAAGCGAGAATCACTGCGAACAACGGAAGGGTCGGCTCTTCGATGTAAATATTAGTCCCATTCTCAATAGCTTCAATTTCTGCCTGCCCTTCAAAGTTTGCCATTAACCCAAATGCTATAGCAGGTAGAACCATGGATGAATCAAACAATACCGCACTCACTCCTGTCACTACCCCCATTCCTAGAAACACATAAGACAACTTACTTACTGAAAAATATTCTTTTGTGGCGAGCAAGCCGCATATACTCAAACCAGTCAATATCAATGCAATCATTTTTACCATCTATACTTATCTGTACTACTATTCTGGATACCTTCGATACGACTCTTCCCCAATAAGTTTGGACAATTCCTTTTTGCTCAGTTTGTCTAACTCAGTTTGAGTAATGCAGTCTTCTATACCTATTTTTTTGGGGTGTTCAGACTTCCTAGAACACCCATAAAATCCAAAGAGTATGACAACAATAATGAGGCATAATAAAAAACACTATTTTTTCATTCGATCACTACCTATCTAGTAACAACTCGACTAGTTCTTCATCACTCAAATCAGAAAGATAAAAACAGTCTTCTTTACTCTCTGTACCCTCGTCTTCTTTAGAACATCCATAGATACCAAAATTATAAACGTCATTAACCCACAGGCTGGCATTCTGTTCATACAGTCTAATGTTAGCTGTTTACCTACTGAATCTAACAATATGTACATTCGCAAATTCTTTTTCCATGTTCCAAATCAGCATTATCCCCTCCAGATACTGTACTAACAATTTCTCACCGATCTTGTTTAGCCGTTGTTGATCCAACCACTCGTTTTCTTGCTACGCCGTGTATAGTAAAATGTTTTCATTCAAAAATTCACCGGACGCCCGGAGTCGGGTTGCCTGTGAATACAACAGCTCGATCTAAAAGACAGGACTAGCTATCTTGTCTGGGTGAATAGCAGGGTTTTTAATCCGAGTGAATTTTTGATAGGCCCGGCATCAATTTGTCGGTAATTAAAAATTCATTCGGAGATTGAAATGCAAATTTCAGAAAAACTCAGCCGGTTCTTTCAAGGAACTGCGATAACGATAGCTTTAGGAATGCTCACGGTCGGAACGTTCGCGTATGCAACACCACCGCAACCTTCTGAAGAAGTACCGCAACCAAGCTTGTATCATGACATGATCGAAGGTAACCCTGAATGCGCAATTGTGGCTCCTGTCAGGTCATCTAATGGCATGTACTTTTCTGTGATGAACGCAGAAGAAGAAGCGGAAGACGCCCCGCCAAATTTTTGGAGTTGTGTATTGAATGACTCTGCCCCGTGCAATTGGTTTCAAAATGGGTTATGCGTCACAGCGGCATTTCTTATCGTAATCGCAATATACGCCTTGATTAGTCTCGCAGTAATTAAAGCTCTTGCTCAAGAGGCAATAAGAAAAAAAGCAAAAGAGGCAGTGAAAAAAGTGGTCATGAAAATAAAAGCCATAATATCAAAATGGAAAAAAACATCCATTACTGTGGCTGGAGTGACGATAAACATTCCGTGGGGAAATCTAGCCGATTACTTAGATGGAACAACAACTGGAAAAGTGATCGATTTCATTCTGCTAAACGATATTAGCAAAGCAACGAGAATTTGTAAATGTCTAACTTGCTAGGTGGTAAAACGCTCTTTACCTTCCAGTCACGTAAAAAACTTTTTGCGTTTAGGTGGCAATGGTCTTTGGTACTAGCATTGATCCTTGGAGCAGGTACGATTTCACAGATGCCCATACTGGAAACATTTTTATTTACTGCGTCTTTGTTCGTGGGATTTTTCCTAGTTAGTTTTTTAGCATTGACGAAGAAAGTAGTCACAATCGAAGAAGAAACCGAGACAAATGCGTCAACATGAAAAAAGATCTATTTCGAATAGGAATTGCTCTAATCGTGGTGGTGTTGCTGTTCGGTGGTCTTTTCTGGTGGCTCGGCCCCTCTCGAAGTTCTGACGAAGATTGCATAAATCTTTCTGAACTCAATGAGGACGAGTTGTGGCAAATAATAGAATCTCGAGTTGATCAAAGGATGGGTAATCCATAATGAAGATGTTGCTCCGCGCGATAGGTTTGCTAACGTTAAGTGCTTTATTTGGCTGTTCCACAGCCGAAGATGTCACATGCGTTAACGTAGCCGAGCTGAGTGATTCAAAGTTAGGGGAATTGATCGGGAAGGAACTCAATAAAATTTTTTACGACCCAGATCATTTCCACAGACGAACTGGAGAACCTGAAGACTACGAAATCATTGAATTAGATGGTTTAAAAAACTTAGATAGTCAGGCAGAAAATATCGAGGACAATGAATCTGAGTAATCAGACTCTAGCACTTTAGCCATTAGTGCCTTAAACCTACATTTATGCCCCGCGACAATCGGGGCATTTTTACGGTAAAATCGCTTCGTGTAACAAGAAGTGTTTCGTGTCTTCGAACTGGGTGAATAGGACGATTTGGACCGGGGGACAATCTCCCGATCATGCAGGGGCTGAGTTCAAGGACACCTGGACATTGCAAGACATGGATATCGTGTGGTGTCCGAATCGATACGCCGTCGTCACTGCTATG
>JAAXHI010000592.1:0-2977 GCA_012270875.1 Candidatus Poribacteria bacterium
ACGTACAGCAGATACGGTTGCACGGTTTTTATTTGGGGATGCTGATGCCAGGATAAATGTGGACAGAGGTGTTGTACGTGTGTGTGACAAATCTCGTGATGCAGCATCTAAGCAGGGATTTCAGGGTAATGAGTACTTGAAGTCAAATTGTGGTGTAGTTGGTAGACAGGGTGGGGGGCAGATGGGTATCAATGCAAGTGCTTCGGGAGTAGGAATAGGAGTATCAAATGTAGATGGTTATCAAAACACAGCTGGTAATGATGGGGCAGCCTGTATGGAAAGTCAACGAAATCAAACAACTGCTGTCAAGAGTCTGATGAGAGAAGCTGGTGATAGACGAGTGAGTAATATGTCCAGTGTACATCGGCCAGTCAATGTTGTTGGATGTGAATTCTCAGGCAATATGACAGTTCCTGATCAGATGCGAAGTGTTGGTGGAAAATTTGGAGGTGTTGAAAAGGTAGTAAAATCTGTGGGGAATGGTTTACCTCATATACATGATGTACAGAAGGGGGTAGGTTGTGTTGTGAGAGATAATGTGAATAGGAATCAAGAGGTGATAGGTGTTGCAGTTCAGCAATGTACAGGTCAACCAGATGCTAGCAAGAGTCAACGGGGTAGAGCAATAGAGGGTAAGGTACAAGGTGATGGTGATGATCAATGTTCATTTGAAGAACTGAGTCGGGATCTTGACTTGGAGGATGAGGTTGTTGCTGAAACGCGAGCACATGAGCAAGAAATTGCAAATGCTGCTAAGTTGCAGGAGAGTGTACCGCAGTGTGTTGTGCAGGTAAATGTAGATTTGAATGAGCAAGAGCCTATGTTGGCTGTGTCTGGTATGGGGAGGGAAAGAGACAAAGAATGTGTGGTTGAGTTAGGTAATATAGTGGAAAGTAGAAAGGCAGTATCACATACTGCAACAGGGGGACATGTGGGGAGTGTACAAGGTAAGAAGAATGACGTTGAGTTGGGACCTGCACCAGATATATCTGTTGGCCAGAGTTTGCAGATGGGAGATGGTTCTGTAATGAGAGCTGTAGGTAGTGATGGAGTTCGAAATATACAGAACAGAGAGATTATGAAAAACAAGGCAGGTGGTAGAGGTGGATATGCGAAAAATGGAAAGTCACAAGTGGCAAAAAGTCATGATATTGATGAGTACGATGAAGATGATGCTGCACTGTTGCATGCTGCTGCAACACTAGAAAGTGATGATGGTGATATGTTGAGTGCAAAGAGGAAAGGTGTGGTGGATGAAATGGATAGTAAGCGTCCAAAGAGGTGTGCTGTGGTTCTGGAAGGTGGGTCAAATGTAAGAGCTGCTGATGAAGTGTCTTTCCAGTTTGCTGAAGGGGCAGGTCATTCAGGTAAAGGGAAGGTTGGTAGGGGTTGTAAAGCAGTCAAAAAAATGAAATCCCAGAAGGGAGGTTGTGAGCTTAAGTTTGTCAGTAGTCCAGTGCCCGGTAGAACATTACGTAAGCAAAATCGTGCTCAGATGACACAGGTACGGGGCAAGGGGAAAGGCAGGGGTAGAGGACGTAGAGAAGAGGTGACTGGTGTTGGTGGAACAACTCGAAGTGGTAATCGGTTTCATGAAATTGAAGAACGTGCTGAAAATCTCACGGATATCGATGACTGGGAGATGATGGATCAGGAAGGTTTATGGTTTCCTGATTAATTGACATGAGATGTGCGTTGTTGAATACATTTCATGTGAGAAGGTTGTAGTAATGGTTAGTGGATTGATGATGAGTAGTGTAAGATTACATGTAGACAATGATGCTGTAAAGATAAATGAGAAAGATATAGAAGAAGTAGATATTGATATTTAGGAAGATGTTGACCAGTGGTGTTTTTATATACGTTTGTCTATCTGATGGCAGGGAAGTGAGTCAGACTTGTTTGTAAATGCAGGGGAGGGGGGATAGGGGTCTTTGTGGTAATATGTACTGGTTTGAATGTGACAGATGCAAACAGCACGAGATTGTGTATCTTGAATGATAATGTGCAAATCAATAATATAGAAATTGGCAGCAAGTGATGATATTGGGCTAACTTGGTCGATATTGATCAATCATGATATATGTAGATGTATCATGTAACAGAAAAAATTTTTGTAGATATGATGTGTAGATCATAGAGTAATGGTATACATTTTAGTCAATTTCATGTGTTACGTGAGGCTTGGGGAATGCACATATGAAAGATGGGGATGTACATATGAAAGGTGAAATGTGTATTGTTGTAGTGAGGTATTTGTACTTGTAAGTTGAGTTTAAGCTGTGTCGCTGACTTGTTAAGCATACATAAGACTAGTGATTTTTGGTAGACAGTGTGTGTTGAATAGAAAATTGTAGATATAGAGTGAAACATTAAATATTTTGTGTAATGGTTAGGTTTTGATAATGTCTCAAAAAGATATATCATTGGCTACTGAAGTAAGATATGTGTAGCTATATGTGAAGGTTAAGATGTATTATTGTCATTAGTTTCACAGTTGAATGTAATATGTTGTGCTGATGTTACTATCATGTAGTGCATGTTAGAAAAACATTGGCGTACATGTAACATGTATATATTTGTGTGTTTTTCTTGGTGTGTCAAGCTCAGTTCGAGCAGTGTTCTGGCTTTTATGATATTGGATGAAAAATAACAATGAAGTGAAAACAGGATGATGAGTGTGTCAGGTATTAGATACTGTGACATAAAGTAACAGAAATATTGAAGGTGATGTATTGGTATTTGCTATAATGTAATAGGTTCTAGAATATGGAAATGTGTCTAGGTCGCTTATGTAATAAAAGTGTGATGATAGAAGTGAGTTGTTGTATAGTTTTTATTGGTGATTGTGTGAAAGATATCAAATACATATAGTTCTGAGTCAGTGAGTATGAAGTGCTCTGAGTCAGTGAGTAGGAATGTGAGCAGATTGATATATTGCATGCAAAAATTACTCAAATAATTGAGATATGAAGTA
>JAAXHI010000592.1:3078-13621 GCA_012270875.1 Candidatus Poribacteria bacterium
CATTGTGATTATGCAAAGGATCGAAACAATGATGACAGTAGTGACTTAGAACAATATCTGTCTGCATGTCCAGTGCCAGGGTGGTGGAATGGACAGAGCACAGGGAGTGACACATATACATATGAATGGCGTGAAGGAGATAATGTTGTGTGTGAGGATATGGAAATTGTAATTCGTGAATTTCATGTGAGTGAGGAAGAACTTGAAGCGGATAGGGTGCGTGATGCTAATGAATTATTGGATGAAGCTGTGTCTAGTGTACCGCGCACAAAGGATGTAATGTCGAAGATGTATCGTAGCTTGTCATATGTGAATGATATAGATGATGTGAAGCATGCAATTGCAAATGGTGCAACAGTTACTGATGAAGTGGTGGTGCGTGCTGTGTTACGTAATGATAGTGAGATTGTTAGGGCTGTGTTAGGTGGTGGGGGTGATGCAAACGCTGTGGTAGATGATATGCTTGGATGCTATGGTGGTTCGACTGTGTTGGGGTATGCTGTAAAATATGGACAGATAAAAATTGTTCGTGAGCTATTAGATGCTGGTGCATGGGTGGATGGTTGTGAGGGTGATTGGATGACACCGTTAATGTGGGGTTCATATTGTGATCAGTTGGTTTGTGTCAAAATGTTACTTGCAGCTGGGGCTGATGTTAATGCAATTGATGCACTTGGTCGATCTGCATTGTTGTTTGCATCTGCTGATGGTGGACATGAGTTGGTTCAGTATTTGTTGTATGCTGGGGCTAATCCCAATTTGCAAGATTATACTGGAACAACGCCTCTGATAGCTACATCAAGGTATGGGGTGCGGACATGGATGGCTAGTGATTGTAGGCGAGCAGTTGCGACAGTTCTGTTACGCGCTGGAGCAGATCCTAATGCAGTTGATCGACATGGTAGTACTTCATTGTTGGTGGCAACTGAATACAATATGGCAGAATTTTTGAAGGATGTAAATATTGATGAGATGAATAAATATGTGAGACTGCTGTTAGCTGCTGGTGCTAATGTAAATGCAGTTGGGTGGGGTGGAAATACACCATTGATGAATGCATGTAGGTCAAAATTGTATAAGGGTGAAACCATGGTGCAGATACTGTTGAGTGCGGGTGCAGATATAAATGCTGGAAATCAGGAGGCTGTGACACCATTAATGATGGCTGCACAGTTCAATTCTGCACGTGTCCTGAGGGTGTTGTTGGGACATGGGGCAGATGTTAACACATGTAACATATATGGCACCACAGCATTGATGTGTGCAGTTTCTGACAATAGCTATGAATCGGTGAGATGCTTAGTGGGTGCTGGTGCAAATGTTGATGCACAAGATCGTACAGGTATGACACCGTTGATGGCTGTATTTGCTAGAGGACATGGGCAGAATTTTACTACAGAGTCAAGGAGACGTCTTGCTCAGTTATTGTTACTTGAGGGTGCAGATGTGAATTTAGTTGATCGAAAGAGGAATACAGCTTTGTATTATGTCACACAATATCATATGTCACCATCTATGTCACCATCTATGAGTGAGAGACATGTCAATGAGATGCATGCAATGTTGAGAATGTTAATTACTGCTGGAGCTCGTGTGAATGCAATAGGAGAGAATGGTTTCACACCACTCATGAATGTGTGTAGATGTCAGACACATTGTGGTGAGTCTATGGTTGATTTGTTGTTGGATGCTGGTGCAAACATCAATGTTGCTGATGATGATGGTATGACTGCTCTGATGCTTGCAGCAGACCACAATGATCATCGTGTGATTGGTACATTGTTGAATAGAGGAGCAGATGTGAATCGAAGGAATAAGGATGGAAATGTTGTTGCACAGTTCATTATTCTGGATTATGAGTACAAAACAGCAATACTGTTAATGCGGGCAGGTTCTGATATATCATGTCTGAATATGGATAGGAATTGCAAACTGCATGCTGCTCATGAGGAGTGGCAACGGGGGAAATTGTGGTTACAACATTTGTGCAGGGAGCAAATACGTGAGCGGCTGATGGCAAGGTTTCCAGGTATGCAAATTGGAGATGTTGTTCAACAGCTTGGATTGCCAGCAAGGCTTCAGGAATTTGTAGCTGATGTCACTAGGTTTGTGTTGTATGAATAGTGTTTGATGTGCATGTAGTGATGTTGTGATTGTGATATCAGCACAGGGTTGATATTGATCATGTACAGTATACTGAAAGAGCTGTGTGTTTTGATGTATAGCAAGTACGTGGAATGTCTATGATGTAATTGACATACATCTGAATTGAGCGAAGTATTGTGAGAGTGGATGCAGAGATAGTAATAGCTGATATGTGTGATAGTGTATGAAATATCTGAACATGAATCGTTATATAGAGCCGCATGAGTGTGTCTTTGATGTTGAATAGTAACTGAAGTGTGATGAAATTGTGGAAGCTGTTGAACAGGAGTGATATTTGTGTGTTGTGTGTGCCTGCAGAAGATGTATAATATGAAAGGATAGATGTGTCATGTAGATTATAGTGAATAAACTTGCTATGTTGTAGTTGATGTCAATTGCTGTGTTTTGTCTTTGGTAGATGCGCTGTAATGAGTGCAGTATGGGGTGGAACATAGACAAGTGGCATGTTCACTACAGTGATGTGATATAGTTCTGACAACACAGGTGTGGAGTTTGATGTATCAGTAACGGGGTGTCAATAAGGACCGGATATGAATTGGTTTTGGTGATGTGACAGAAAATTGATGACATGGCTGCTGTGTCTAGTGCTGATCATGACATAATATATGAAGATAGTACTGATACATGTGATGGGCGTGATCTAATGTTGGAACGTCAATTATCACTGAAACGTGCACTGGGCAGCAGGAAAGATGGTCGATTTGCATGTATGGGATGCAATAGTACTGTACAGAGGAAAAAGCTATGTAAAATACGGTGGAATGCTTTGGGAACATTCCAGCTACGTAGCATGGAGGTGCAACTGTTACATAACTATTTCAAGCACTCGAAGCTCGCATATCCAACTATGTGTCCACCTTGTTACAAAAATGTACAGGAAGTACATGCATGTTTGCAATGTGGACAACCTGTACATCGTAAGCAATTTAAAACACTGGATTATGTGTATGGACGTAAAAATTATTGGTGTCGTATGTGTGATAGCAAGGACGAGGTAATTCACAGGTGTGCAAAGTGTCATCGTGACTTTCGAAAGACACATGTGAAAAGGGTGTGCATGGGGCTACATAGCAGTACTACAAAGTGTGGGGATGTGTGTGGTTCAAAAGAGATATATGTCTGCACACCTTGTAAGAGAAAGCTAGAGGCTATTTATACATGTACATGTTGTCATCGACAATGTATCAGGAAGAATGTAGTGGAGTTTGACATGATGACATATGATATGAGTGAATACAATGTTGCTGCAGCTCTACACACACGTCATCGTATCAAGATAGGTGATTGTGAATATATTTGTACTACATGTCATAGTTGTCTTGTGTGTACAGATGGTGTAGGTCCAATGATGCCTCGTGCTGCTGTTGCTCGGAAAAGTGAAGGACCTGGTGAAGAGTTCCTTCGTGCAATTCGTGAGAAGCCAGAGTTTGTATGTACATGTTGTCATAGATGGCGATTCTACAGAAGTGTGATGCGGTTTGATAGTTCAAAATACAATTTTACAAAAGTTGCAGTACAAGATGCATTAGCACCTAACATGCGTTATAAGATGAAAGTTCCTGTATTTAAGGGGGAACGGTGTCCGCACATACATCGCATACCATATGATATTTATGACACATTGATTGATGACTCTGACAGTGAAGATGAGTGCATGGTTGAATGGAATGTAGGTTTTCCTGAGAAGCAGGAAATTGAGAAGGATGAGGAGCAGATGGATACACAAGAGGATGGAGATCGATGTGAAGAACCTATGGATGATAGTGTTATTGTACCGACAAAGCCAATGAAGATTTTGGAGGTGGAATACATATGTGCTACATGTCATAGATATCTGATGAGGAAGAAGCCAATCATACCACCGATGGCTTGTGCAAATAACCTCAAGCTTGAACCCGTACCCCGTGAGCTGCAACGGTTATCAACATTGGAGAGGGCGCTAGTGGCTCAACGCATACCATTCATGTCAATATTTATCATGCGCAAGTATGGATCTCACTACAAGATACGTGGAGGTTGCACAAATGTGCCAACACGTTTGGAACCAATTGTCAAAGTGTTGCCACGCTTGTCAAGTGAGGTGCGCTATCACCCTATGAAGCTAAAGCGGAAGCTGTCGTTCAAGAGCAATTACATGTACAACTGGATTCATAAGCAAAGAGTAGTGGAAGCTTTGGAATGGTTGATCAAAAATAATCCATTATACAAGGATGTGAGGAAGAACAGTGAGTGGTTTGATGATTGGTTGGCTAGTGATTTGCGAGATTTGGTAATATCGGATACATGTACAAATACTGATGAACAGATGGATATTGAGGGTGTCAGAGGTGATAGTGAGGTGTGCCATGACAAAGCTGAGATGAGCACTGATGATGATTCTGATGATGGTGGTGGCAATAATGATACAGATATTTCTGGATATGATGATCGCACACCAGAAGAAATAGAACAGGATAGGCGTGAGGTGGCTGCAAAGTTAAAGTTACATGGTACTCCTTGGGCAAATATGTTGCAAAAGCAGACATTGGAGGATGAAGTGGTCTCATGTGCACCTGGTGAAAACATGCATCCCACATATGTACTGATGGATGAACATTTTGAAGAGATGGCATTTCCTGACTTGTTTCCATATGGTAGAGGAGGCTATAACTCAACAAGTGAACGTCGGACACGGTTACAGATGCGACAATACATGCAGCAACGTGTGTTGAATGTGGATGGCAGGTTTGGTGGTATTGTTGACTACTTATTCTGTGCACAATATGCAACAGATATCAAACAGTTACAAGGCAATACATATTTGGCTCTGCGTTTGAATCGAGGGAAAACATTGGATGGCAGAAATGTCACTGCTGGTATGTTGAGAAATGCAAAGGAATTACAGCGTCTTGCCCGTACTGAACAGACATGGAAAGTGCTCAAAACAGTTCGTGGCTCACCTGCATACTGGCAGAATGAACTGTACCAGTTGCTGGCTATGCTAAGAAGCCTAGGAAAGCCAACATTCTTCATTACATTGTCTGCAGCTGACTTACATTGGCGTGAAATGTTGGAAGCTACAGCTGTACAGAAAGGGAAGAGATATTCCATGCAAGATATACGTAACATGACAGTGAAAGATCGGGCAGATCATTTGAAGGGTAATCCTGCAATTGCAGCATGGATGTTTCAATACCGTGTTGAGTGTTTTGAGGCTAAGTATTTGAAACATCCAAGTAATCCTCTTGGGAAACTAATTGATTCTGTGTTCAAGATAGAATTTCAGCAACGGGGTGCACCTCATGTGCATGGGTTATTATGGATTGAGGGTGCTCCACGGGTGGATGTAGACAGTGATGAGAGTGTGGTGCGATTCATTGACAGACATATCAGTGGTGCAATGCCAACAGAGGGAGAAGATGTACGATACATGAGGTGTTTGGTGAAGAAATTTCAGCTACATAAACATTCGACATACTGCAGGAAACATCACATTTGCAGATTTGGTTTTCCACAGGCCATCTCTCCACATACACTGATAGCAAGGGAATGGCCAGATGAGGAAAACCGTAGTGAGAAGCACAAGGAAGCTGTAGATGTGTTACACCGTGTTTTGCAGGTTATTGATGAAGAAGATGACAATGCTACATTGGATGTCCTGTTGGAACGTGCTAGTGTCTCACAAGATGTATACTGTGCAGCTCTTGCAGTCGCCAAACGTGGATCTACTGTGATCTTGCAGCGGCAGCCTCAAGACGTGTGTGTGAATCCATTCAATCCTGACATCTTACGTAACTGGGGTGCAAATATGGATTTGCAGTATGTTGTTGATGAGTACAGCACAGTGATGTATGTATGTTCATATATGATGAAGTCAGAAAAGGAGATGGGTGAAGTTTTGAAGAGTGTAAGCCGTGAATGTGCGAGTGAACCTGTAAAGGGCCAGCTTCGAAAAATTGGTAAGGCTTTCATTGGTACACGGGTGGTGTCGGCTCCAGAGGCTGCGATGCGTTTGATGTCATTGTGGTACATAAAGAAGACTAGGGAGATGCGCTACATTGATGCAAATATACGAGAAAGACGGGTTAGCTTGCCAAAGCCATTGTATTTGCTGCAAGTGATGGAGGATGATGATGAGAATATTTACATGACAAATGTTCATGACAGGTACAGTCATCGTCCTGATCAGCTAGAAGACATGTGCTTAATGGAGTTTGCCAATACATACGATCCACTGTATGCAGTCAGAGATGATTCGCTAGATACAGATGAGCGATATGTGGATAACCATGAGCAGCTTACAGAGAGGGATGAAGATGAGACACATTGTGAAGTGATCAAATTAAAGGGAGGGTATGGTCATATGCGAAAACGTAAGAAATGTACAGTGCCGCTTGTAAAGGTCTATAGAGAAAGCGTGGATGCAGAAGCATATTATCATGCACGTTTGATCCTCTACTATCCTTGGCGGGATGAGGCTGAACTGCTTGGCATGTGTACATCCTACAGTGATTCATATGAAGAGAAGAAGGGAATAGTTGAATCGCATGCTGCCCATTACAACTTGGATGCTACTGTGCTTGATGAAGCAATAGAGCGTTTGGCTACAGAGGGTGCTCCTGAGAGTGCATGGGATAGGATGGCCCCTGGTGCACAGCAGAATGATGCAGCAGTGGTAGATGCTGGTGCAGATGAAGTCACAAATACAGCTGAGATGACTGATAGTGAAAAAACAGCATTGGATTTAGAGTCACCAAGTGGTGTGAATACCAGAGATCCTACAGAGCAACATGCTTTGAGTCAGTTGTATGAGCGTGTAGCGCGGAAAGACCGCATGGAATACAAGAAGTACCGTGAATTGGTGAGGGGTTTGAATCCAAAGCAACGAGCAATAGTGATGTACAACAGGTTGTGGTGCAAACAATGGATCCGCGCATTCTTGTCAGGGCTAATGGTTGATGGTTATAAATTGTTCTTGAGTGGAGCTGGTGGTACTGGGAAAAGTTATGTGATTCAGCTCATACAGCGAGATATGCTGCACTTGTTGATACCAATCAAGAAGCCTGAACCAGACCAGCCATTGGTGCTTCTAACAGCTCCTACAGGTACTGCTGCATTCAACATTGATGGGACCACCATTCATAGCTCATTTGCATTGGATGGGTGGTCCTCAAAGCAACAGCCTGGAACATCAAAGGGCTCAGAACAGAAGTGGGTTGCCGAAAACAAGCTAGCTCATTTGATGCTATTGGTAATTGATGAAGTGAGTATGGTAGGGTACTCAACGTTCCAGCAGATGAGTACAATATTGCAGAACATGAGAAGTGGAAAGGATCGTGATTGGGGTGGTGCATGTATGTTGGCTGTTGGTGATCTGATGCAACTAGACCCCATTCAACAAAAACCGCCATATCGTGATCCAACAGTCACTGTTCCAGGAGATATGGCGCCATTGTTATGGGATGACTTGATGTTTCATGAGCTAGATGAGGCTATGCGTCAGACAGATCAGCCTTTCCGAGATATGTTAAACAGAGTACGAATGGAAAAGCCAGCACCAAATTCAGCAGAAGAAATGATGCTGCGGTCAAGGGAATTACAGATTTCACATGATGATCAAGCATATCCACAGTTTGCTTTACATGTGTATGCACGTAATGTGCACTGCGATACATGGAACAACATCCGTCTTGATGGCTTACCAGGTACTGCTGTTGAATATCATGCTAGGGATAAAACAAGAGATGTTCATACAAGGCTAGTGGATGTGCAGTTCCCGCCAAATCCTTCTCATACAGGTAATTTGAGAGGGTTGCTTCGCCTAAAAGTTGGTGCACGTGTCATGCTCACTACCAATATAGATGTCAGTGATGGTTTGACTAATGGTGCAATGGGGAAGGTGGTACATCTTTCTCGATGTGGTAAGGAGATCTTGGTGAAGTTTGATAATGAGCGAATTGGTCAGCAAGCTGCTGCACGAAACAGACATCCTGGTTTTCCTGGTGCTGTGGCAATTCGTCGCAGGGAGGCAAGTTTCACAGTAAAGGGACATAGATCTGTTCGTGTCTCAAGGTTGCAATTCCCATTGATGTTGTCATGGGCTGTAACAATCCACAAGGTACAAGGTGCGACATTGCCTGAGATTGTTGTTGACATGCAGTGGGAGAAAGGGAATTTTAGTGCAGGTATGGCATATGTTGCATTCAGTAGAGTGCGAAGCTTGGAGAATTTATATATATTGAACTATGACCACAGGCAAATCATAGTGAATCAGCGTGCTGCGCGTGAGATGCGCCGTGAAGGTAAACAGATGGTGCCTGCAATTCCACGGCCATACATGTTATTGGATGAGGTGGAATCCCACTTGAAAGTTGCACATCTCAATGTTCAAAATATCCTGGCAAAGATGCATGATATATGTTGCAGTGAAGAGTTGAGAATGGCTGACATTGTCTGTTTGACTGAAACACATTTAGATAGTGAGAATTTCATGGATGTACAGACCCTTGGTCTTGACCGTGGTCTATATGAGATGTTTCGTTTGGATAGAGACCGACATGGTGGTGGAATAATGTTGTGTGTACGTAGGACATGTGTTCCAGTCCAGTTACACTTCGAAGGTATTGATGGATGTGAGTTTCTTGTAATATGTATCACTCTGGCAGGAGGACGGCTACATATCTGTTATGTGTATAAACCACCAAAGCAAAAGTACAAGAGGTGGTTGAAGAACTTGCATGTAGTTCTAGAACAGTTGGGAGATGGTGCTGTGTGCATATTGGGTGATATGAATGAAAACCTGCTTGATAAAGAGAGTCCGAAGCCGATACATGATGATTTGACAGGTCATGGTTTTTGCCAGCATGTAGTGGATGCCACAACTGACTATGGGTCATTGCTGGATCATATGTACACAAGGAATGTGCCATCTAAAGCAGTTACAACAGAAATACTTGACTGCTACTATAGTGACCATGACATCATGACATCTGTGATTTCAAGCACATTTGAGGCATTGCCAATCCAGTCAGCAAGAGCTGAATTTTATCGGAAACACTTTCCAAGCAAAGTTGATCCATATCGCATTTACAGTGAATCAGTAGCTATTGATGATCAATGTGATATGACAACTCCAGATGTGAAAAAGCAAGACAACCGGAGAGAACATAATGGTACATCTGCTGTGCGCAGGAAATTAGTATTTGAAGCAAGTCCTGTTAAACATGATGAGTGTGCTCTGGTGCAAAAGATGGATGGAGAAGACCTACCTGCGGACATACATGTGAAGCGACAAGAGAATCTGAGTGGAGATGTCCGCATTGTGGGTGACATCACATATGAACATGGATATGTGCCAGCCATCCCTGTCTACTTCTTGCCATTGAAATGTGAGGATCGAGCTGCAGTATCTATGAAACTAGCATTGGAGTCTGATGATGGTGTATATGTTCCATTACAGTACAAAGGTGAGGGTAAATATTGCGGTCGGGGTAAACATTGTGGAGCTGTACCAAAGAGAAGCAAGTCTGCATGTGCAATTCCTGATGGTAATTGTCTCTTCAGATCATTCAGTTACCTACTATTTGGACATC
This sequence comes from Candidatus Poribacteria bacterium, assembly GCA_012270875.1. Lineage (GTDB taxonomy): Bacteria > Poribacteria > WGA-4E > WGA-4E > WGA-3G > WGA-3G. Next base: position 12,816 of record JAAXHI010000592.1, read on the forward strand.
AGCGTGCACATGAAATGATACGTTCTCTTGTGTGTGCCTACATCATGTCACCTGCAAACTGGGTACATTTGCGACCATACATCAGGGAATATGGGTCTGGTGTGGGATACATACATGCATCACATATGGATACATTGAAGGAATGGGGTACAGAAGTTGAACTCTTTGCATTTGCACAACTCACAAGAAAGGATGTGGTGGTATATGCTTACAACAGGTGGCTGATATATTGTAGTAGTGGCTCATCTCAAAGGAGATCATTGCAAGCATTTTACCTGAATAATGCAACAGGCAAACACTTTGATCCAGTTGTAGCAGTTGTATAAAATGCTTTCCGTTACCATGTAGTAGGATGTTAGCCCCGGATCAGGGCTGGATGATTGATACTTTCACGGAATATGAATGTATGAAGATAGGGATACATGATGTAAACATATCTAACAGAGAGAATTATATCTCATGTGGTGGTGTTATTAGTGTGATGTTCGGTAGTGTGATCTACATGAAACCATCATCATCTACATGATCTTGCACTGGAGTCGTTGCTAGAAAAATATGTGTGAAAAGTGGATTGCTGTGAACTGACTGTTGAGTGTAAATGACTTTGGAATGACATATATATCACATGTCTCAACGTAGACAGTGTGTCACATGAGAAGTCTGTGTGTGAATAGCATGAGTCTGTTTCTTGTACATAATATGAGCCACAGATATCTTGAGGAGATATGTGAATGAACTGATCATGTGATGTAAAAATTCTGTAGATGTCAAACTAGTGAATATACGTAAAGATACAAAGAATCTGT
>JAAXHI010000592.1:13687-14928 GCA_012270875.1 Candidatus Poribacteria bacterium
AAATATGTAAAGAGGAGATACATGGGGAACATGATGATGTGAAGTGTGAGTAGTAACATGAGGCAATCTGATAGATATAGATTGACTGCTACGCGTGTCTCTGTGTTGTTTTTATCAATAAAAGTAGATGTTTTGCGAAAATGTCTCTTTAGTCTTCAATCATAATGTACTTGAATGATGGTCATGAAGGTTTGTAATGTTTATGTGCAGAGGTAATGTGTTACCTGCAGACTGACATAGATCATGTGATCCTCAAGTGATAGACTACAGAATGTGTCTTTGCCACTCATATATCTGCACGCGTTGCTGTACTTGAAGGCTAACACAGATTGATATAATTCTGTTTTTTGCTGTATTTGCAGAAATGTCTACAACTGGGCGAGATGTTGTGAACTTCATCAGACAGCAGTTTGTTTTATCTGAGCAAGCTTTGGATGCTACTGATCTCTCAAGCTTGTTCAAGGAAGATGACAAAAGCCATGATACATTGGTTGCTGTGTGTCAACTCATGTGTGAGCTTGTTGAGGAACACCAGACAATAAATATCGAACAGCAGAGAGCTGAAGCTGAGATGAATGCTGTGCTGCAATGTCGATCACAGTTGCTGACTGAGCTGATGTTTGCTGCAAGTCTTCAACATGTACAGATTGTGGATGATATGTCACGGAAAAGGCGAGCTGAGGGATATCTGCGTATGAGAGGTATAGTAAACACACATGTTGGAAAGTCTATTTGCATAAAGTACATGTATCTAAGGACAAAATCTGTAACAGATGATATTGTTTGACAGATCACAACTCGAATGCATTGATGGAGGAGGTGCAGTGTTTGTCGCGGGCAATTTTCAGAAAACATATGCGAGACAAAGCATAAGATGAAGAGTAGTACACGTACATAGGAGCAAGAGGTATGTGGTCATTATGTGAGAGGAAGGCAGCTATGACACATTATGTGTATGAAAATGAATCATGTATGTAGATGTGTATTGTATTTCAGGTGGTGAGTGCAATGAATCAATAGGCGAGATTCATCCTTTGTGAGAAACGATCCTGACAAATCATTTGGTGAGAGACAATCGTATCAACAACATACACATGCTTATATGGGACACACATATGTGATTGGTTAATGTGTAATGAATGTATTTAATTGCATGAGTTGTAAATTATAGTATGGAAACTGATTATGTGGAATTGAGCTTGTTTGAGAATATCTGTATGTGTAAGAATATGAAGTGTGCT
>JAAXHI010000291.1:0-340 GCA_012270875.1 Candidatus Poribacteria bacterium
CTCAGATGACAGCAGCTATGGCTAGAGAAAATAAAAACAAATAGACACTTACCTGGATTATTACAGTGGACACAGTGTGTGACCAATTTCCTCAGTAGAAAGCTGCCTAAAGTTAGATGATAGACATGATTGTGTGTGACTCTTTTTAGACTTTCAACAGTTGGAGTAGCAGTAGATTCAGCCATAGTGTACAAGATGAGTGGATTCTAGTCAACCTGTGTAACCAGCAGTAGTGCTCATATGATAGAAATAGTGGTGACATGTATCTACATTTATACCAGAAGACAGAGACAAGTGGAGGTGCTATATGGAAAATTAGTTTTTCAGTTGATTTATTTTT
>JAAXHI010000291.1:381-1486 GCA_012270875.1 Candidatus Poribacteria bacterium
AATGAGGACGATACAAAAGTGTATCGTTAACGTTTAAAAGCCACGCGAACGATCAAAATAGTCATCGTGGTGAATCAATTAGGACGATACAAAAAGTATCGTGAACGCTCAAAAATTACCGCTAACGATCAAAATAATGATCGTCGTAAAGTGATGCAACGACCAAAACAACTTGAAAGCCATGTCATGTGATAAAAGGACCCGTTTGTGATGCTATTTTTTCCTGTGAACGCTCAAGATATCTGTTTGTCATCTGTTTATCAGATACCAATGCTCATTGGATGACTTTGATGTGTTTCTGTGCTCTATGCACACTGGATTACGTAACCCGCAATAATTAGTTAGAATCTCATGTGCTATCTATGCAGATCAAAAGACTAGCAGTTGTTAATGCAAATAGAGACAAACACTGTTGGAATGTGCTGTTTAACTTGATATGTCGTTTATTTTTGTAACAATAGCTGTAGAAGAATAAAACTGAGGTAGTCTTTTATATTTTTCAAGTATTGTGTTTTCCTGCTGTGACTTTAAAACGATCCAAAAAGTACTGATAAGGTGTCGAAAAGTGCGGTAGCGGTACAGCAATGAGACATGAAATGAACAAATCTGGTTACATCATACTTCAAACGATCCTTAAATCAAGATAACGATGCTTAAACTTTGCTAACGATCCATTACTTTCACTAGACAAAACGGTTTTACAAATGCGGTTTTTCAACATTTATTTTTCACGACAACGATGACATTTTACATCCTAACGCTTCAAATGTTTGGCTAACGGTTATGTTATTTAGCTAACGATCCAAAATATTGTTTTAAAAAGACGGTTTTAACAAAAATGCGTGTTTTTCAAATGTTTTTCCGTGACAACGTGACCTGTGGTATCTGAACGTTCCAAATAACTCGATTACGATCTAAAACCTACTGATAACGATAAAAGAACTCTTTCTAGAATAAAAATATACTTTGAAATCACTGCAGACCAACAGTAAAAACCCTCCCTCACCACTGATTGTAAATTAACCGGTGAGGCAGTCCACTCCCTGCTGATTTGACTAATTACCTTCAGGAGTGGTTACAAAGTGATTACCCTGTTGATCCGCTT
>JAAXHI010000284.1 GCA_012270875.1 Candidatus Poribacteria bacterium
AATGTCTGGCACGGAGAACTTGCTGAATATGAACCATCTCTTTACTCGGCTATTGCAGCAGCAGGCGATACACATGGCAAATCAATGAAAGCATACTTGATAATGATGTCAATTCGTATGCTGGAAATACACCGTGTTCTTAAATCTACAGGAAGCATTTATTTGCATTGTGATCCCACAGCGAGTCATTATCTGAAAACGATGATGGATTCCATTTTTGGACAAGCAAATTTTCGCAATGAGATTGTGTGGCAAAGAGCTGTAACAACTAAAGGAAATCTAACAAGAGGTCTTGCACGCGATTCCGACATTATCCTAAGATACTCTAAAAGTGATGATTTTGTTTGGAATCCAGAGGCTGTTACAATTCCTTACGACCTAAATAATCTTGATAAAAAAACAAAAAAGCAATATCGCTATATTGAAGAAGAAACCGGTCGGCGTTACTCTCTAACGGCGTTAAATGCTCCAAAATCAGATGCTGACTCTGATCGAACATACGAGATAATGGGAGTTGTGAGAACATGGCGTTGGTCAAAATCTCGGATGCTCAAAGAGATAGAAGCCGGCAACGTTGTACAAACCAAACGAGGCAATGTTCCAAGATTTAAGAGGTATCTTGATGAGCAGAAAGGAAAAATGCTTAACAATATTTGGATTGATATTTCAAACTTGACAGGAAGAAACTCTGAAAGTGTAGGCTACCCTACTCAAAAGCCGTTAGCACTGTTGCAGCGCATCATAAAAGCAAGCAGCCGTAGGGGGGATTGTCCTTGACCCGTTTTGTGGGTGTGCAACCACTTGCATAGCAGCAGAAAGCCTACAACGTCAATGGATTGGCATTGATATAAGCCCGAAAGCCATAGAACTTTTGAAATTACGTCTTAAACGTGATTTGAATCTCACAGAAGATACAGGCATACTTGGAAATATCACGCATGCAACAACACCTCCGAATCGAACAGACTTTATAGCACCACGTCAGATGCATTTTGAAGGGTTGTTTGGTGTCAAAAATCAATCTATGCTTGAAACACTATCTCAGCGGGAACTCCGACGTTTCAAGACCCATAAACACGTGCTATTTGGAATGCAGGAGGGGAAGTGTGCTGGGTGTCAGGTCTCTTTCCACTTTCGCAATATGACGATTGACCATATCAAGCCACGTTCTCAAGATGGGTCGGATCATATCACAAACTTGCAATTACTTTGTGGCGCGTGCAACTCAACGAAAGGGGATCGTCCGCAATCTTATCTCATTGAGAAACTTAGAGATGATGGAATACTTCGTTAACTCTAATTTAACCTATCCCAAAACTACTTATTGCGTTT
>JAAXHI010000363.1:0-263 GCA_012270875.1 Candidatus Poribacteria bacterium
AGTGCAATTGCGCAATCGCTGACGTTAACGGGGCGTTCCGCTTCTTGGCATCCTGTTGCTGGCGACCTGTTGCTGATTCATGCGGAGATTTCGGATCCGAACAACACGTTGAGTTCCCGGAGTGTTAAGTTTGAGTTATCCAATGTATCGAGTTGGAAAGGCACATGCATGAACTCAGACAAGGCAGATAACGGCAAGAAGTTAGAGTCGGGAACGAAACCTGACCTGAAGTTCTATAAAGCCTCGGGGCAATCGACGACGGT
>JAAXHI010000363.1:376-3118 GCA_012270875.1 Candidatus Poribacteria bacterium
TGTTGATGATGAAATGGGTCCCGCGAACGGTGTTGGTGTCGAGAGCAATGGCAATCCCGGAGACGGTCTGGTTGTTTTTGAAGAATATAGAGGCTTCAAAGTCAATGGCACCCATACCCGGACGCGCCCGTCGAAAAAAGACATCTTCATCTATACCGAGTTTGGTGCTGAAAACGGTGCGACGACCGACTATGGCATCGGTTCTGCGACGAACCTGCCTGGGATTTTCGTCACACACCGGATTATAATAGAAGAAATGGAAAAGGGGAACACCAAATCACGTATCATCAATTTCAATTCGCTGGGCATTCCGGGTCAGTTTGGTGCGGTGGATCCGTGGCGCGTGATTGATCAAAGAGCACTGTATGTCAAGAAGGGAGAAAAGAATTCAAAGAGCCCCCGGCTTTTGGGCATAGCAGAACCGATCACAGGAAGCTATCCAAGTTCACCCGCAAATACAAAAGTTATCAATATCTATACGGGGGCGATTGCCGACGGACTTGACAAACTGAAGAAAACGACTTCCCTGGCCTCGGCTGCCGACTTCTACCGTCAGGTGATTGGCCACGAAATCGGTCACGGTCTAGGTCTCTATCATACGTGGCATTGTCAGGTTCCGTGGAAAGGGTTCAAAAATACGACACACAGGGACCCGAAAAAAGCGTCGTCTGATCCGAACGCTTGGAATAGAAGTGTCACACCTCATGTTCTGCTTCTCAATACCTATACCTCTGGATTAACATTAACATCTCCAGCTGCGAGTTTCACGTATGCTTATGGTTCTTCAATCATGGATTACCCTTTGACGATAGAGTATTTGGCGGATAGCGTTGGGGTTTGCCCAGAAAGTATAGCTTTTCAGCGTGCGATGTGGCGTAAAATGGCTGCACGTTACCCCAATGATGGCACGATATTATACTTTCATGCCAGATACTTACCGAGAAAGACCCTTGCGGGAAAGCGTGCGTATGCCGAGGTATGGGAGCGTCTGAAATGGATTAACGACGAAGAGGGCATCCCCATCACTGCCGATCGCCGTAAAACGCATAGTCTCTCGCAGTACTATTTGGATCTCGGTGAAGGCGAGAAGGCACTTGAGAACATGATTGAACAGAGCCAACGTTTGATCGCCGTCAAAGAAGCAGGGATCCACGATATGCGCATGTACCACGGGCTTCTGGTACGCGGCAGCAATTCCGAGATTGCGGATTTGCGGCGGCAGCTCCGCGATCTTCGCGCCAAGAAAGGAGAGTGAGCATGAAGAAAACACTAATTTCCCTATTTCTGCTCTTGTTGTTTCCAGCATTGGCATCAGCAGCGACAGCATCGATTGAGGCAGAGGACACGTCTATTTATGAGACGTGGTTGCCAGAAGATGGCACCATGTTGAACGTTCTGGTCTCCGTGTCAGGTGCGACCTCGGAAGGCGAGTTGCAGTTAAGTTTTACCGATGTTTCTGAGAAATAAAGGAGTTTGAACATGTCTATCAAGATTTTATCTGCTCGAAGTTTCGTGATTTTTCTATCTGCGTTATTTTTCCTGCTTCTGATTGCTGGGTTCTTTGTTTTTTTCAGTAGTTGTCAGCAACAAAGTTCGCCCCCGGTTGCTAAAAAGGAACCCCCCGCGGCAGCGGAGCCCCCGAAACAACAACCGGGTGGACACTTCCACGCCGACGGTACGTGGCATGAGGGGCCGCATGCACCGCAACCGCAAGTGAAAAATACCCCTGAAACGCCGCCTGAAGACTTGACCCCCATCCCGTGGGCAGAGGCAAAGCAACGCCTCCTCGAACGTAAAGCTGCCGCCGCGGAGAAAACACCGGTGCCGCCTGCGGCGACGTGGGAAGGACGTAAACAGCAAGTCGCTTTAGACCCTGACCTCATCTGGCAACCGTTTCAGCACAAATCGGGACTGCCCGCTTTTATCGTTCCCCCGATCGTTTCTATTGATGATGTCGGGCCATCTAAATACTACCCTCTCGGAAATCTCTACGACTATGATCTCACATACGAGGTGGACATTCCGAAGAACACCGAATCGCAAGATAAAAGAATTGAGGCAGTACTTTGGGAAGCAGAGGAACCTACATCCGAAGATGAATTGCTACGGCTCCGACGGAAAGTCGTCGCGATCGAAGTCGAGGGTTTAGATACGCTCACGGCGGCGAAGTATATCAAGTCCGGGCTAGGCGAACCGAATAAGATTGCTGTTGAATACGCCGAGCGCGCGGTGCATGAGAACCCGAGTGCCGAGGCGTACCATGTTTTAGCATGGACGCAGTACGATGTGAATAAAGAAGCCGCGGAAACCGCACTGCGTCGATCCGTGTCGATGGACCCGAACTACACTCGCGCCCTTCGGGACCTGTCTATTTTAATTTATAGAAGTCACCCTGCGGAAGCCATCGGCTACATTCAAAGAGCTGCTGCGCTGGATCGCCGCATTCCCGAAAACAATTATCTTCTCGGACACAGCTATGAACGTCTCGGACACTATGAAAAGGCACTTCAGGTCTACCAAGCCATGCCGTTCATTAGTTCTGGATTTGGCTCATGGGGTGCCGCTGAAAATATTATGGCGATCCAAGCGGGCGTGCCGCGCATTAAGCCGTTGGGTACAGACTAAGAAAGGAGACGTTTTTATGAAAAGACACGACATTTTCCACCCATCTGTTTTTCTGATTTTCATGTTATTACTCTGCGTGGTATTTGGCGACAGTGCAATTGCGCAATCGCTGACGTT
>JAAXHI010000363.1:3190-3521 GCA_012270875.1 Candidatus Poribacteria bacterium
AAAGCCTCGGGGCAATCGACGACGGTATTTGATGCCCAACTCACCGAGCATACGGCGAAATGGACAGAAGGCAAGACGGGAGATGTTTCGTGGGTGAAAGCCGAATGTCAAACGGGTGCGCCAAACAACTATACCGTTTCGATCCATGTCCTCGACTATGCGGCGTATGGTGAGTTGACGGCGCGTTTGCTCGACGGTGCGGGGACTGAAGTCGCCGGTGCCTCAATCAGTCTCCCGTTAGATGCTAACGGCAACTATATCGCCGACGGCTGGGAAAGCGATGCGACAGAGAACTACAACCCCGCTGTTGATGATGAAATGGGTCCCGCGA
>JAAXHI010000233.1 GCA_012270875.1 Candidatus Poribacteria bacterium
ATTATTTTCAATGAACATCTTTCTTACTGGGTTAGCTTCTACATCTTCATGTGGTGCAGTTTTCTGTGTATTCAAAGTTTGCTCATTCAATCGCGATTCTGTGCTCATTGCATGAACTTCCTCCAGGTGATTTTGCAACTCTGCTAAACTACTGGGTACAAAGCCACAAAGCATAGGGCAATGTTGTATGAAACCAGGATCGTCATCGGAACCATAAATAGCTTTGTACGTGGAGCCAGGTTCCTTGCCTTGTCCCTGATGCCTATGAGACATCTGAGACATTGCTGAGTCGAAATCGTCATCAGGAAAACATTCTTGGTCGTCATCCATTTCATAGTCTACCGTTTGGGGAACGCTATTGGACACTAGTGGGTCACAATGTTTCATGTTATCATTCGATTTCACATCATTTTTGCGATCAAACCCTTGTTTCCTAGAATTGATTATTTCTTCACCATCTCCACCCTGGTCAGCATTTGAACTCGACGGTGGCCAACTAACATTCTGCAACATAAGTGACGCCTTTGGAAGAGGAAAGTGCTTATGGCTGTTTGTGTGCTTAGGACTATTATTCTGCTCCATCGGATTCTTGTGTGTTTTCTTTAGTTTTTTCCGGTCTGGAATTTCATTTCCTTCCTGCAAGTTTTCTTTCTTGTCTTTTTTGCCTCTCTTTTTGCTATCTCGTTTGGTTTCTGTATCCTGACCTCGTCTGGTATTGTCCTCCATGTTACTTTTTAGACTTGATTGATGAATTTTAGTGCGATTATGTGAATCAGGCAAGATATGAGATGAAACTGATCCATCACGCTTAGTGTCCTGTGATTGTAATGACTGCTGACCTTCAGCAGGCTCATTACTTGTATGATGACCACTCAGTTTTGCTTCTGTTTTTTCAGGCAATTCCATGCTCCGATTGTCATGTTCACACGAACCTTGACCACTATTAGACTTTGCTGTGTTAAGAATCTCATCATGAGATTTGTCATGTAAAGATAGTTTGCTGTCACCATATGACATTACGCTCGTTTCATGTAATCCATTTGATGAGATGCCAGTGTTTCCTTTAGATTTTTCACTACCATCATTGCTTGCATTTGCCGAGTTACTAGATGTGGATGTGGATGTGGCATGCTTGAGAGTGTCAGATGAAGAGTCTTTCGTGTCAACAACGGAATCAGATGAGAGGTGTGCCCCATTTTGCATCTGACCAGATGTATCCGGTATGTCCTTACCATCTGGTAAACTTGCAGGTATATATGTGGATTGGGTGGGAATGGAGGTAGGTACTTTATGTGGATCTAACTCTGATCCAACCTGTACGCTTTCCCCTGAACCTGCATTTCCTATTCCATCTCGATTATTTGCTGAAGGGTTACATGTCGACTGGTTAGCAATGGACGGAGGCATCTCACTTGACACT
>JAAXHI010000352.1:0-823 GCA_012270875.1 Candidatus Poribacteria bacterium
ACTTCGTCCAGGTCCAGAATGTCCTTCTTGTTAGTAGTCGTCACACGATGGGTGATCTCAGGGTTAAGAGTTACTCGGTTGAGACGTATTTGTCCCAGTGCAGAGGAGTTTCGAACAGTAGCCCAAGGGGTAGACAGGGCATCAAGCTCAGATTCCTTCATTACATTAATAATCCTCCTTAGAGCCGGAGTGCCTAGAATGAGGGGCACCCTGGTCGCAAATTCAGAGTTATCAGGTACCACGAGGGCAACTTGTTCCTCATCGTACCCACTAACTTCATCTACTCTGACGCGTATGATGACAAAGCCTTTGGGCTGCGTTCGACAACCTCCCACCCCCGATAGCGTTAAGGCCATATCGCCTACTAGATCCCGCATTGGGTGTACATTTAGTTGGTATTTTTGTACGTATTCGGGAATTATGGTGTTGACCCGACTTCCTGTATCCAGCAGAGCAGTCGTGTCGACATCATCTACACGGACTGTGGCGAGGTTTTCCTCTCCCAACCAGTTGGGTAAAGGATCCGGGTTAACAAATTTAGCGCTTTCTGGGCGTTTATCGCTGGATTTCTTTGGGGGTTGTGTAACTCTCTGAGATTTACTGGTTAAGTTAGGCGTTATTTCTTCGGCGGGGACGTCTGGTCCTTGCCAGGGTCCCCTTTGAGCTTGTCTAAAAAACCACCTGATTTGATGTACTGTTGCACGTGTGGTAGGTACGGACAATCACGGGCATAGTGTCCCTTCTCCCCACAGACGTGGCATTCTATGTCGGAAAGGTCTTTCTTAGGCGCGGACCGGGTGAAATTCCCGTTTCTCTGGCCTAT
>JAAXHI010000352.1:848-1387 GCA_012270875.1 Candidatus Poribacteria bacterium
CCCATTGAGGCGTCTTCCATAGGGGAGGCTACGTGGGAGGTTACATTGGTACCCTTAAGATGATTTCGGGGAAAGAATCTGTTTTTCCCAAAGGTGGTACCGCCTCCAGACGTTGGGTTAGGCTTCGTAGGAGTTTTATCTTGCTCCTTATTCTTTTCATCCTCCTCTTTCTTGTCGTCTTTCTCGGGCGTGAGATGACTTTCTATTTCACGAGCCGCGGTCAGCATTTGATCAAAGGTGCCAGTGGCATCATCCTTAAAATGAGCCAACTGGGATCGGAAGTCGGGTGGTAGTCCCCAGTAAAAGCTGTATTTTTGAGTCGCACTTTTCTGCTCCTCGGTCATGCCTGTCCCTAGTTTTGAGAGCCTTAAGACTGCCTGAGTGATTTCGGCGCCGTAGTCGTTGATGCTCATGGTAGGCGTCTTAGTCAGCTTGGCAAGACGATTGGTTGCGCTGACAAAGTCGTTCGTGTCAGCGTAATTCTTGTCGAGCTGCTCCAGGAACTTCCTGGCGGAATAAGGCGGATCCGTGAACCTTAC
>JAAXHI010000050.1 GCA_012270875.1 Candidatus Poribacteria bacterium
GCGAACATAAGAAGAAAAGAACATGTTCGGGTATCGGCCCTTGACAGAGCGGGCAAGCGTTTCACCATTGATGCTGAGGGAATGCTGTCAAGAATTCTTCAACATGAAATTGACCATCTTGATGGTATATTGTTTTTTGACAGGCTCGGACGGCTTAAAAGGGATCTTCTTGTAAAACAGATTAACGAGCGGTTCGTATCCGCACGGGGTTAGCTCTTTATTTTGCTCGATCCACCGGATGTTTTCACGACATGATTTCGGACTTGGTTAAAAACATAGAACCTTTCTACGTAATGGACATCCTGGAGAGGGCTAAGCAGCTTGAGAATGAAGGTCGGGACATCGTCCATTTCGAGGTCGGAGAACCTGATTTCAATACCCCGCAGGAGGTATGCTCGGCCGCCGTGCGGTGGATAGAGGAAGGCTACACGAAATACACGAGCAGTCTTGGAATTGACGAGCTCCGCCAAAGCATCGCGGAGGATTACAGTCGCACCTATGGGGTGCGGGTCGGGTACGAAAGGGTAATAATAACTATAGGCAGTTCCCCGGCACTTCTGCTGTCGATGCTGACTGTTCTTAACCCCGGTGATGAAATATTGATAACGGACCCCCATTACGCATGTTATCCGCAGATAGTAAACGTTGCCAGAGGGACAGCGAAGAAGATACCCGTTTACGAAAGCGACGGTTACCAGATTGATCCTGCGGAAATCAGAAAGAACATCGGCAGGAAAACAAAGGCCGTTCTCGTGAACTCTCCCGCTAATCCTACCGGGGCCATTATGGACGAGGATGTTTTCCGGGAACTGTCCGAGACGGGTCTTTTCGTAATTTCAGATGAGATATACCACGGTCTTGTCTACGGCGCGCGCGTCAACTCGGTTCTGGAATTCACCGACAATGCGATAGCGATAAACGGCTTCGCCAAGCTCTACTCCATGACGGGCTGGCGTCTTGGTTACATGATAGTCCCTAAAAACCTCGTAAGGTACGTGCAGAAACTTCAGCAGAATCTTTTTATATCCGCCGGGTCCTTCGTTCAGAAAGCGGCAGTCGACGCTATTGAAAAAGTGAAAAAAAGCGGCAGAAGCGAAGCCATGGTAGCTGAGTTCGACAGAAGAAGGAAAGAAATGATAAAGGGACTTTCATCGATCGGATTTGATATTGCGGTCGAGCCTA
>JAAXHI010000310.1 GCA_012270875.1 Candidatus Poribacteria bacterium
CAGATCGGTTCTTATAGACGGGGAACTTATTTTGTCCTTTTTTCCAACGCGTGACAGCGTCACCAAGGTTGTGGATCGCATTCTTGGACGCATTCTGTGAGAGGTCTTTACACCAATCAAACTTATCGTATTTGACGGCGTTAAACTCACGCTTAATGTCAATATGACTTCGCCATTCGTCATTATCTAAACCGACTTTGAATGACGACAAGCCAAAGTTAAAAGCAACACGGGCATAGCCAGCATGTTGAGACATAAGCGTGGACTGCTTATTATTTGGATTGAGGGCTATTTTCTGTGTTCGGAGTGCCAAAAGTGAGTTCCAATTGTTGTTTTTCTTCGTTGACGATATTCTCTATTTCTTCTGCCATTTTTTTCGACTTGTGAGAACGTCGTCCNNTGCACTATTAACTCAAGGAGGCGAAGTAAGCCTTTCTTATTGTAATTCATGCCACTGCCAAGGTCTCTTATGATTTCAGTCTGCCATCCATTCTTATTGCAAAAGGCTTCAAGGACGGCATGCTGGCGTTCTAAATCTTCCTTTTGATCCGAACTCGAGACACGGGCATAAGCAATCGTAGGATGTGCCAAATCATTGGCACCTAATAAATCTTGGAGACTATATAGGCGAGTGCCTTTCGGAGTTCGTTTGGCAGGCTGGATAACACCACCTTCCTCCCAACGCCGAAGTGTTTGAGCATTAACACCGAGTATTTTTGAGGCTTCGCCAATCTTTACAAATCTATCATTCATACTATAATTATACCACATTTCTATAGTGTTTGTCAATTGAAAATCTTACAATGTATAGAATAATTAGATATGTATAGATTTGTATAAATTTGACTATATTTTAGCCCACTGCAACTTGCCCTTTTGGTCTGAATCGCGGATTTCGCGGATTGCGCAGATTTCGCGGATTCTCGCCCTCTTTCTGTAGGAGCGATCTCCTGATCGCGACGCTTTTGTAGGAGGGGTTTGTAACCCGGATTTCTTTCAAGCTTAACCGAGTATCAAGTCCTTCCAATAATCATCATCAGGGAATTCTCCATCTTAATGTAGTAAAGAATTATTGTTGAAAGATAAAATATACGAAAAATTACTTGACAGTATGCGTATAATGTAGTATTATATAGTTGCCAGTGGACAAAATTCGGGTTCACCCGTGTGATTGGAAGGCTACGGCCCAGCACAATCCTATATCCCTGGCTTTTTTATTTTCTGCCTCTCAACACCGCAGCTGTAAGTGGTCTGTTCTGCGTATAATAGATACCATAATCTGTCTTGCGTGTGTCATCAATGTCGTGTACGCTTCCAAAAGCCTGCCATAGATATACCAAATACCGATCCTTACCTCGTTCATAAAGCCTCTGTAACGCCGAAATAAAATAGTCAACAGCCTGTAAACCTGCATGCTCTTTTAGAGTCGAGGCAGATACATTCGAGGATACATCGGTTAGCATATTACTTGGTAAATTGCTCTGATTTTCTAGCTGATCCGGTGCAAATTCAATTGCTCGACGCAAGGAATCGGTGCGGCCGGATTTACCCGCTTTGAGAAGATAATCTCATATCTGTTATGCTGGCGTAATCTGTCTTTGAATAAACGCCCTGTCAAATAGTCGTAAAGTTCATTGGGATGGTAGCGATAGGTAGATTCTCGTTTGTTGCGCTGACGTACGTACTCAAGCACGCTCAATTTATCAGCAACGACAGCAAAAAAGCGTAACCCCTCAGTGTCACGTAAAATTTGAAAAACATCTCTGCGGACTTCTGGTAAATCATCTTTAGCGTGGAATGCAAGTGCTGTTTTGCGTTCGTCTATTTGCATAGATGGGACATTCTTGAAATAGGCATCGCTCATGAGTCGCGCCCGCAATTCATCAAAACGACCATTTAACGCCACTGGATCCGGTACATCCAATAAACCGAGTATGAAAAATCGGGAACATCCCTCTGTCCCGACCAATACCTTTCCTGTCTTGGAAAAGAGGTTACTATCTCCGCCTTCGTCCACAAAATAGTGACGGATTGAAGGAATTGTCTCTGAGGTTTGTTTATTTTTCATAAAATGCCTTATCTTCTTCGCTAACAGTAAATCTACATCCTCGTTTCAGGACAAAATAGGTTGTAAGAATTAGCAAGAAAGCCTTGATAGGTTTTGAGGGGTGTGATGACTCACGGATGGAGTTTTCACGCTAAAACAACTTATTTTAAATTTAGCATGCATCAGGCAAGAAATCAAGGGAAACGCTTAGTTTTTGTAGAACGATTGAGCGGTAAATGAAGGTCGCGACTGAAAGTCGCTCCTACAGGAAGATGGATAGACGCTACACAGATGTTTCCAAATACGAAAAATAAAACATTGACAATATCACGCAACTGTGATATAATTTTGCAAGCGCAAAAGACTGAAACTTAAGAGACAAGAATATGGAAGCGCAGACCTTCATATTCCCGCTCCGCAGGAGAAAACTTTATGAAATCCTATAGGCAAATCGTTGAGGAAGCGAAAACAGATATACCAGAAGTGACGGTTGCTGAAGTGAAAGCCGAACAGGATAAAGAGAGCGATTTCGTGCTATTGGATGTACGCGATGAAGATGAATATCGTGCCGGTTATATCCCGAATGCGGTGCACGTTACCCGCGGAATGCTCGAATTTTCTGTTGA
>JAAXHI010000381.1 GCA_012270875.1 Candidatus Poribacteria bacterium
CATATGCGAGAGGCCATGAAAGTCGCCTCTGAGCAGTCTAAAAAGGAAATTGAGCGACAGGTCCGATACTACGACAGCAATAGAAAGCTACCGTCTGCGGTAATTATGGTGGGAGACAAGGTGTTGCTCTTGGCTAACGCTTATACTGGACGGCGCAAGTGCAATGATACTTGGGGCAGTACCGTCTATGAAGTAGTAAAACGTATGGGGGGCGACTCCAGCCCGATCTACGTCATAGAGAACGAACTAGGACATCAGCAGACTGTCCACCGCAATAGGTTATACCTATTGGAGCCCTGTAACCCGCTGGGTCAGGCACTTGCAGCACACAGAGCCAACATCAATTTGTTTACCATAAACCCAGTCATTCTGGACGTTGCCCAAGTGAAGAGTATTTTCGCTGGGCAGGGAGAAGCTAATACACCACTTGGTACAGACCCCACTGTGGTCCGCAGGGGGGTGGACAGATATCCAGCTGGCTGGTATACTGGGAAACCAAAGGTTTCCAAATGGGCAGTCTCACGTCTGCCGAATGTAATGGACCGTACGTCAGGGTACATCGGATCCCTCACGATATTGACGACTGTGAAGGAAGAGGGGTGAGCTGTGACGATGGCAATACTCTCTCTCCTTCCGACTGTCACTGATCCATGATTCGTGACGTCTTTTGTTACCAAATGGGGGGCGAAACGGGTTAGTGTGTTCAGGAGCTGGTCCCGCGATACGCCTACCGTCTTCAGATAGACGTCACGGTCAAAGGTCCAACTCCAACGACAACGCTAAACGGAGAGTCAGTCCTACAGGGGGATTGCTACTCGTGTCAGACACACAACCAAGATACCCTATGGAACAGGCGTACGAGGTCGTACATACTTTTCTGGTGGGGCAGGCGGTACGAAACCGTGTCCTACCAGTCGTTACAATACTGTTACTTCCCCAAAAATTTTCGATTACGAGTTCTCGTAGTCGTTTCATCCTTCATTTTGTTCGAACCATCTTTCCATACTGATATCACCTAGAAATTAAGAAGTATTTATGAATTAATTTATTAC
>JAAXHI010000149.1:0-1226 GCA_012270875.1 Candidatus Poribacteria bacterium
AATTTAATATGTCTTAATAAATGTTTGAATGCAGCAATGTTACAGGTCATTCCTGTTAATTCTAATTCACAAATACTGTACCTAGTACATGCATCTGGTAATTTCTTAGAGTAATATCCAACCAATCTGTATTTATTTTTCTGTTCCTGATATAAAGCTGAACCACAAGCTATTTTACTAGTATCACTAGCTAAAATAAAATGTCCATGGGGGTTAGGCATTACTAAAATTGGAGGAGTTGTGGCTTTCTCCTTTATTGTATCATAAGCCTTCTGTTCTTCTTCTCCCCAATGCCATGGCATACCCTTTTTGGTAAGGGCATAAATAGGTATCAAATCCTTCTGTAAATCAGGCAAAAACATAGACATATAGTTCACCATTCCACAAAATTGTTTACAATTTTTAGGTGATTTTAATGGACCTAATTTCTTAATAGCTTCAATTCTAGTTTTAAGAGGAGTAATGCAAGGTACTCCTTCTTTAATCATCATTTTATGACCCATATAAACTAATTCTTGTCTAAACAGCTGACATTTCTTTGGAGAGATTTTTAAGCCATTGTTCAATAATGCTTTAAATAAAGCTGTTAAATGTTTCAAATGATCTCTCTTCTTTGAATGCACCAAACAATCATCCATGATAGCCAAATGATGTTGTCTATCTGGGATTTCATTTAATACCTTATTAATAAAGTTTTGCCAGATGGCTGGTGAAACACTAAGACCCATGCCTAATCTCTTATATAAATAAGTATCAGAACCATAATATGGTGTAATTCCACAAAATTGCTGTGACCTTTTAGACAATCTCAAAGTATGGTAAGCATCTCTTAAATCTACAACAGATAATTGTTCACATCCTGAAGCACCTATCATCTGAATTGCATCTCTAACTAATGGGATACTAGGATTAATAGTTACTAGCCTTGAGTTCAAATGTCTAAAATCTGTAACTATTCTTGGTATGCCAGTTAATTTTCTAGGTATTAACATTATAGGACTACTATAAGAACTCATTCCTTTCTTTAAAATTCCTAATAAGACTCCTTTTCTCATTTCTTTATCTACAATAGCTTTATCAGTCTCCTTAATAGGAAATGGTCTAATAAAGAAAGGGGTTGTGTCAGTTAATTCCAACTCAACTTCCATATGTGGGCAAGTACCAATCTCATCTCTTAATGAGAAAACATTTTTATATTTTAAAGCTACTTTATAAAAATGTTCCTT
>JAAXHI010000149.1:1253-1493 GCA_012270875.1 Candidatus Poribacteria bacterium
CTTCTCTGATATACAAGCACCTTCTAAATTTAAATACTTCCTTAGAATTTCATCATCTGTCATATTTCTTCTGGGATCTTCTTTATCTAACCAAGGATAAGGATCTTTTATTTTATCTTTTTCTAAGGTAGATTTCTCCATTGGATCTTTCTTTTCTTTTTCAGGTTGTCTTGCTAAGATTCTTGTACCTAATTGTTGAGCAGCATTAAATAAATCTTTTGTATCTTTAATTAACAATTG
>JAAXHI010000554.1 GCA_012270875.1 Candidatus Poribacteria bacterium
AGGAGCGGTTGGAGTCTCGGATCGTTCGGATTTCCGCCGTCATCAAGTGTATGCCATGCGGCTTTTCGGACGCGCACGTCTGGATCGACCATGCCTTTGTAGAGTGCTACCCAGACTGCGTCAATCCGTTTCCGAACGTGGCAAGGACAGAGATTATCCATCGCCTCAACGCGATCGTCGGGGTTGGAAGAGTAGGCAAGTTCAAGGTAGTATTCCACCTCATTACCGCGCAGCCGATCTTCACGTCGGCGGTGTGCCTTCTTCTGATGCTTGTTCATGCCTCTCATTTTTTTTTGCTTCGGGATTCCATGTTTTGGCATCCGCTTCCTCCGATTTTAGAATTATAGCACCGGCTTTTCGGTTCGGAATTAGTCGTTTTGGACTTGCAAAAAGTTGCAAGTACCTGCTAAACCTAATAAATATAAGGATTTAGCGGGGTAAGGGGTGGTAAAATTAACTAACCTTATTCATCCTTACCTAATCGTAACAATACTAAAAGGATAAGGATAGCGATAACATACTCTAAAATTTCACTTTTCCAAGGATTATCCCTGAAGTTAAAAAACGATCTAAAGAAACGGATAAACGCATTCTCTTTTTTATCAGATTCTTTCCGATTTTTATCAGAGGCTTTCTCATCTTTACCAGAACTTCTCTGGTCTTTATCGTATCCTCTCTGGCTATTATATGCATACAACCCCAGTAGCGGACGAATTTCATCAGAGGTAACAGATGTTTCTACAGATTTTTTCTGACGATGCAGACACGGATCAGGTTTCCGAATAAATATCGGACCTCTATCACCTTGCCTATCCAAAATATCCTCATAAAACGATCCTAAACCCATTTTAAACTCCTTTAGCCTATAAAAAAACGTCGAAAACCCTTGTAAATAGTGAGTTTTCGCTTGATTAATTATACCAATTCGGTTTTTCCAGTTAATCAAGACTAACAAGCCTTATTAATCAAATTTCAGTTTATCTGTGACCTTCTGGAGTGCTTGGTTTATCTTTTCCAACACTTCACTTGATGGAGGTTCACCCTCAGCGGTAATTGTGATACGAAATTGGAAGTCGAGTTCAGGAGCAACATCAGCCAAATCAGCAACGGCTTCAGCCAAATCTTGGATTTCAATTTCGGTGAGATGGGATTCAGCATGATTGACCCACGCTGCCTGACGCACCCGAACATGATAGAAGTTATCAGTTAATGATCCATCCGAAACGATTAAGCGACCGTCAATAGCACCTCTGGCAGCTTCAAGAAATACGTGATCCGGTATAGTGGCACCTATATTGGATTCCAGTGTCTCTTTAATCAATCTAAGTGTAGGATTTCCAGATTCCCACGCGGCTTTTGCATCAGTTCCAATAAGGTCTTTTGGTCCTATTTTCATGGTCGCTTGTGAAACTTTTAAACCAACCTTATCGGCTTCTTCAACAGCACAAGGCCACGATGGACTACCATCAGTGAAGTCAAAGAGTTTTTTATCTTGAGCGTTATTAACAGCATCAACAACCAAGGACCACGGAATTGGTGAACCTTTGAGTACTGCTAACGCGCGCATTATCTTGCCGACAGATGATGTTTCGTTCTCCCACGCGTCCGGCAGAGTTTTGTGGCTAATTTCTGAACTGCTGATAGGTTCTAACGGCGTGAGTAATTCCAGATCGTCGGTTATCTCAGCCTCACGAATGGGTTCTTTAAGATATGCTTTATCTTTATGGCGCGCCATCAGTAAATTATTTTGAATAGCAGACTGAATTGCCTCCGAAAGCACGTTGTCGGAAGCGAGTTTCGGTGCTTCGTCCCCGTCAAAGAATTCTCGAATTGCCCCTACCACTATTGGAACATTACCACCTTGCCACAATCCTGGTAGTTGTCCCGGAACTAATAATTCAGCACTAAGGTCATGAAGTTCCGCGTGCTCAATCGGAACAATTTCTAACGCTTTTTCCCGGAAAACTTCGTCAGTGAGGGAGATTTCTCGCC
>JAAXHI010000026.1 GCA_012270875.1 Candidatus Poribacteria bacterium
CGGACAGTAAATTCATCTTTGGATTGCGTGATGCGTCCAGCTGGGACTGACCGATTGCCCGCATCTATTGCCCGCACGACATCGGTAATAGAGAGTCCATACCCTTTCAATCGTTCTTTAGAAAGGTTGACTTGTATCTCCCGTTTTTCACCACCTAAAACATCAACGTTGGCAACGCCTTGCACACGCGATAATGCATCTTTAACATCACCCTCAGCATACTCATACAACTCACGCAGCGGACGCTCACCTGTCAGTATCAGCTCCATAAGCGGAGAAGCCCCCAGATCGAACTTTGCTACAACTGGCGGGATGATACCGTCTGGCAATCTGCCGAGTATGGCATCCACCTTGTCTTTGACATCAATATGTGCGAAATTCACATCGGTGCCGGAGACAAAACGTATGGTAACAGTAGAGACACTCTCAAGTGAGGAAGATTCAAGGCTTTTGATACCACTAATCGTGGCAACAGCATCTTCTATCTCTTTGGTAATTTGACTTTCAACCTCTTTCGGTCCCGCGCCGCCCCAAATTGTCCGGACGTTGACGACAGGAGTATCAACTTTCGGGAATAAGTCCATTGTGAGTGTAGCAAACGCAACAACACCTAAAAAGATAAACACAAGATTAAGCATGACTGCTAAGACGGGACGTTCAATACAGATTTTCGCTAAGTTCATAATATCGTTTTCCTTTCCATGACTCGCCCCAGTTTTTTCTGCCGTATGCCAATGCCTCCACAAATCGGAGGTTGCCGGGCGGTACGTACCCGGGCGGTTCGGGTGTTTCTTTGAGTCTTTTCATGCCAGGCGCGCCCACCCCTACCATTTCGTAGCGTTCTTGCTCGGGTTCGGGTTTCCAGCATCTGGATGAGTTCTTTTTCTCTATCTGATGGTAATACGGGGGGCTCCGTGTCTGTTTCGAGCATCTGGATGAGTTCTTTTTCTCTTGCTTCTGTCATCTATTCGGTTTCCTCATTTTCTTTTGCTTCGGATGTTTTCAGAAGTGCATCAATTTCTTCAGGAGCGAGTCCGCGTCTTTCTAAAAATATTCGTATTTCTTCATCTGAAACATCGTTGTCTCGCCAAACTTGGATATGTGTTGCGTTCCATTGTATATTTTGGATCGTGTCTGTTCCTTGCATTTCCCCTGCTGCTGTTTCCTGTGTCTCGGGTACATGTAACCATCGGACGAGGTCTGCGTCGCCAATAACTTCCATAAACGTGATGTGTTGATGTCTATGGAGGCCTTCTTTAAACTGTTTGATGACAGCTAAGTTTTTCTCAGTATTTTTACCGAGGTCGGAAAATAACCCTTCAAAGAATTCGGCTTCCTTTGGTCCGAATTGGGTGTCTGTCATGTGGTATCTGAAATTTGCCATCGCTGTTTTCATAGCTATGTCAAATTGAGTTGCTTCAGGGCTCTTTTTCCAGAAACCGGGTTTCCATCCTTTTGCTTGTGCTTCAGCCATCATATCCACCATAGCATCTAAATCTGCAGAAAGTAGGCGTCTGCCTTCTATCTGTTTTTTTCTTTCTTCTCCTAACCCGATGCCGATTTGATTGATAATATATTCTTTCGCGCCTTCTATATCATCTCTATCTGTATATCCTTTAACGGCGCGTGCAAATTTTTCAAGTTGTCCTGTTTTGAGCCCTGGTGCCATATTGATAAGGATATTCTCTATTTCTGGGGCGTCCATCGCTCGGACGATACTGTCAAAATCTGTGTCATCATCGTCGCGGCGTTCTTGCAGCTCTTCACGTCGATCTTTACGCAATTCTTTGAGTTTTGTTAGCTGTTCTTCGGTTAGGACTGTTGCGAGTTTCGTATCAAACTCAGTTTCAGCCGTTTCAATAGATTTTTTAGCAGTTTCGCGCATGCCAGCTAATTCTTGTAAAGCGGCGCGGCTGTCGTCAGATTCACGTGCTTTTTGTCTTTTTTCTTGAATCTCATCGTAGGCTGCTTGATGGATAGGACGTGCTTTTATGAGCGTTTCATCGTCTACTTTCAAGACAAAGGAGAGGTCTGTCCAAGCGTTGTTGACAAAGGCATCTAATGCGGTTTCCATCAACTGTCCCTCTCGGGCATCTGCGCCGCCTAACCTACGTTCAGATCGGTCACGTAATTGGGCTGTTGCTTGTTGAAAGATAATACCGCTTATTGTAACAGTTGCTACGATTGCTATAAATACAAACCATTTGGTTTTCATTTGATTTCTCCTTAAAATGTAAATAAATTATTGGTGTGAAAGCAGGTGGACTTTTCTGCTTCACACCAATAAGAAGTCTGGCAAATTTATTGAGTGTATCGCTGTGTAACTTCTGGATTGTGGCGAATCGGATGTTGATGTCGTTTTCGTTGACACCCTCAAAGTTTTCCACTTCCGTTACGTCTACCTGATCGCCTCTAAAATAGATTGGACTATTGAAAAGGTATTTTGAGGATGCTGGGTTGAGGAAGTTGTCTTTTGTTTTTTCAATGATGTTGTCGGCATTGACGAAGAATAGGAAGTTACGGTATCCCTGTTCGTAGAGATAGAGGATCAATCCTGCCATGATAAGCGTTTTACCGCTGCCTGTTGCCATGTTGAACAGTAGGTGTAACGGGTTTTGCTTGCCGGGAAAATCGTTGTTTAAGCAGTGAATGAACCTTGAAAATGCTTCTACTTGATAGGGACGCAGTTCATAAGTGGGATTTAAATTTTGCGTGATGCTATCGGGTATTTCGGGCTTCGGCGCGCCGTAGTCAAATGCAATATTAAGTTGTTCATGAAGAAATTGTTCAGGCATTATATATTTTCCTATGTAGCAGAAACTTTAGTTTGTGTATCTGTGGGACGCAAACTGAAGTTTGCGGTACAAAGAGACTACCTTAAGACGCAAACTGAAGTAAAATCAACGGTATGAATCATGGCGAATGCCATGCGCGCATTCGCCCAATGGCATTCCCCGTGGTACAAAGATTTTGCGGTACGAAGATTAGGTTACGGTAGGTGTTTCTGTCTATAATAACTCCATTGCCACTTTTCCCATGTGTCTACTAAACCTGCCTTGACAGG
>JAAXHI010000364.1:0-1656 GCA_012270875.1 Candidatus Poribacteria bacterium
GTTTTGTCCTGATGATTTTCCGACTATTTTTCTTTTTGAAATTGTTATTTCAGATTTGTCAGTCGCTATCCTTTCGTGGTCTACCTCTTTTTCTCTTCATTGGTCTCTCTTCTTCATCTCTGTCTTCTTCATCAGAAGATGATTCAATTATTCTTTTTCTAGGCCTTCCTCTATTTTTCTTCTTTTTCATTGGTGTGTCTTCTTCTTCGTCTGAAGAATCAATTCGTCTTTTTCCTTTAGGTTTGGTTGGAATAGCTTGTTCGTCGGATTGTATTTTTCTTGGTCTCCCTCTCTTTTTCACGGGTTCATCTTCACGTGATGGATTCTCTTTCCTTTTTGTAGGTGTT
Organism: Candidatus Poribacteria bacterium; assembly: GCA_012270875.1. Classification (GTDB taxonomy): domain Bacteria; phylum Poribacteria; class WGA-4E; order WGA-4E; family WGA-3G; genus WGA-3G. The sequence goes on from JAAXHI010000364.1 coordinate 348, forward strand.
TTCTGTTTACTTTGTTTCTTTTGTTCTTTCTCTTTCTGTTTCCTTAACAGAGCTTTCTTGCTAAGTTTTTCTTTAATGCCACTGATATCTCTTAACGCACTGTCCATGTGGACGAAAGTAGAGACTATACTTGGCTTAATTTCACGCTCAACTTGTTCTGGAGGATAATGTCTTTTTTTAGGTGGCACACTTTTATCCGATTTTTCCCTTTTCTTATCTATAAATCTAGTGAGATTGCCATGTTGGTCTAAAATATGAATGATTTTCTTTCCTTCATTGTCCTCATACGAAACGTATACGTTATAATCCGACGACGATGTTTCACTTGATTTGGTCGCTTTATTTTGCTCGTCAGAAACTTTATCTTCTGTAACCACTTCAGGCTGTTGTTTATCTTTAGATAAATCTTCGTCATCTTCAGGTCCCAGATCTTCTATCTCGACTAAAACCAAATCTTTGGTTTTTTGTACACTTTCGTCGGATTGTTTTTTTTGTAAGTTCAGTGGTTCTTCCTGTACATTACTGATTTCACTCGTAACTGTATCATCTCTAATTTGGTCGTGTTTGGTCAAATTTAGAGGTCTTTCCACCACATTGTCATTTTTATCTAATGTTTGTTGTATTTCCTGGTCTTTTGCGTCCAACTTTGCTTGCAAAACTTTGTCATATTCGGAAACTTGTTTTTCTAATATATTTTCAAGTTCGTCTATTTCTTCTCCAGGTTCCGGTGTTTTTCCAGAAGTTCCAACAAGTGCTACATGTGGATAGTTAACATCAGGCAGATTCAACGAGGAATCTATCATTTCGCCATAATCAGTATCCTTAGATAATCTGGATGAATCAGCTGTGAATGTTGGAATTTGCGTCGGATTCTCGTGCGTTTCTAATTGTTCAGTAGGCTCAGCTGCTTCGAGAGGTGGTTTTTCCGAAGATGCAACATATGGCTGATTTTCAGATGTACCTTCAAGCTGCTTCAATGTTGAATCAAACATTTCTTCATCTTCTTGAGGTTTAGACACCGTGGATGAAACTGGTCTTAAGCTTTTATTTTCCGTCGGATTGACTTGCATTTGGCTGAAGACTTGTCGCATGTGTTCAAAGCCACCTACATTTTGTGATCTAACTGCTGCCCTATCCATTTCCGTTATCTTGGGTGGTTCATCCTTCCTGGTGGATAGGAATTTTTGAAATCCACCCACAAATCCTGAAGTTGTTTGATCCTCGGGAAAGACAGCTTGATCGCTTCTGGGATCAGACCATTCCACGTAGGAACAATAGAGCAATATGTAACAAGGTACCTTCTTTTTTG
>JAAXHI010000364.1:1729-2185 GCA_012270875.1 Candidatus Poribacteria bacterium
CGTCTAACACATGTATAGTGCCTTGTATTGTCTCTTCTGCCGTACACTTTGATAAATCCTAGTAGGAAATATTTCACAACTAAGAGGTTGATATCCTCATTGATGGTTACTCCGTGTCCATTGATATTATGAATCATAAGGATTTTAGGAAATTTATTCCCAATCCTACGAGCTACTTGATTACATACTGATTTACAACTACAATGAAAATCCTCCACCAAGTCTTGTCCGAAGAACAAATCCATAAATTGTTGTACACTTTGACAGTGAGTGGGCATGCTTAGCATGATATCCATGTCATTTCGACTGCTAACATTTTGACAAACTGTACATGTCAAATACTGCGTGTATTCCAATGGAATCAATGCTCTTAAGTCCGGGAAATGTAGGTTGATGAAATTAAACATGAACTCACGACTATCCTGCTTCTTGCCCATTTCTTGTAGGCCATAATCT
>JAAXHI010000083.1 GCA_012270875.1 Candidatus Poribacteria bacterium
TCACGGACATAGAATACTTGGAACAGGTCGATGCGTTTGCGGAGTGGTACCGGGCGCAACCGGAATTTGTCCATATCTTCTCAATTGCCGATATCATGAAGCGTCTGAACAAGAACCTGCATGGTGACAACCCGGATTACTACACGCTTCCCGACGATCCTGAACTTGCCGCGCAGTATCTTTTGCTTTACGAATTCTCTCTTCCGGTAGGCCGCGACCTGAACAATCTAATCGACCACGATCGGAAATCAACACGCGTAACGGTCTCACTGAAAAGTATGTCCAGTATGGAAAAGATCAATCTCGACAATCGTGCGCGTGCTTGGTTGCGGCAAAATGCCCCTAGCCTGGAAACCGCCGCTACAGGAATTTCGATTGTGGGGACTTATTCGATTCAGAGGAACATTGAAAACATGTTGTCGGGCACTTTTGTGGCGATGGCAATCGTCTCCCTGATGCTGTTCGCCATATTCAGAAGCATACGCCTGGGGCTGATCAGTCTGATCCCAAATTTCATTCCGGCCGCCATGGCCATGGGACTGTGGGGGTATTTGGTGGGAGAGGTAGGAGTTCCGGCGGCGGTCGTCACCGCTATAGCATTCGGCATCATTGTGGACGACACGATCCATTTCATGACAAAATATACAGAAAGCAGAAAAGCGGGAAAATTGCCTTCGGAGTCCGTTCAAATGGCCTTCCGCTCGGTGGGCAGGTCGCTATTCACAACTACAATAGTGTTTGGGCTGGGCTTCATGGTATTTGGAGCGTCCGGGGTGGTGGCAAACCAAGTGCTTGGTCTGTTGGTGGGAATAACAGTAATTATTGCTCTAGTGGCAGATTTTCTCTTCCTTCCGCCACTTCTGATGCTGCTTGACGAGACCAAGGAAACCAGCGAGGAGATCAGGCAGCGATTGAGAGGCTCAATCGAATAGACGACTATGCGTCCCGACAGGAGGTCAACAACCTAGCAGATGTCACTCAAGCGGCATGGAAAGACTGAATGTCATGTCGATTTCGGCATAAACATCCGTATATCCCTCTACGGGTTATAATACTGACCGTCCGGATAGAACTGCTTGCAGTAGCGCCGATACTTCCCAATAGGACCGTCACCACTGCAAAGCTTCGGACGTGCCCGATGTTTTTGATTGTTCCAGATGACGACATCCTGCATAACATCATGCTTCTGGGCGGTAATGAGGATCTTGTTCATGATGCGGGTCCTGAGCCGCAAGGGAAGGAATC
>JAAXHI010000414.1 GCA_012270875.1 Candidatus Poribacteria bacterium
ATTGCCCCATTTTGTGCTAACGGATACAAAATCTGCCCTATTCTGTGCGGTTATTTAGGCACGCCTTACAAAAAATAGGAGAGCGTGGTATTATCCAGATTGGCACGGAATTTGCTACAAATCAGACGAAAGGAGTCCTCCAATGGAAACTGAGCAAAAATATCGTGTCGCACCCCCAGGATTTACACCAGAACAGTGGAAAACCTTTAACGAAGACGGTATCATCTTCATTGAGGATGCCATTTCTGATGAAGACATTCAGACCTATATTGACGCAATAAACCGCGCTGCTGCAACCAAGCCAAAATACAAGCCAGGGGGGTATCTTGGCATGCAAAACATCGTCGAACGCGACCCTGTGTTCGCGGGACTCATCGATCATGAACGGCATGTCGGTTATGCTTATGACCTGTTTGGTGAACTCCTCAAACTCCACATCAGCCAGATTTTCCTGAGACCGCCCGGTGGCAAACAATACAACCAGTGGCATCCAGACGGTGCACGCGTGCTCCCTTACGGTGTCTTCTCACCCGAACTGCCCCTGCAAATCAAAATTGGATACTGGCTGACGGATCTGCCACGAGAGAAGATGGGTAACCTTGTTGTGTTACCGGGGAGCCATCGCCAACAGTATATGGACGGCTACGATACACACGAGAGCCTTCCGGGGGAAATGGTCGTCTGCCCGCGTAAAGGGACAATGACGGTGATGCATTCGAGCATCTGGCATCGCGTGGAACCGAACGAGAGCGATGTGGTCCGCTACAATATTTTTGTTGCCTACTGCCCGTCATGGCTTACGCCTGCGGATCGGTTCCATTCCTCACCTGAATGGTTGGAGACGCTCAATCGCGAACAGCGTATTATCATGCGGAGTTATAGTAGTGCTTACCACAACGCCAAACCGCCCGCATCGGATTTCCCACTTTTCCTTGAACGCGACACAGGCGTTGAGGCAGATGAAGGCACATATCTGGAACACGTTCAATTGCATCGTCGCAAACGTCAGACAATGCATGAAAGGCTCTCCGAAAACTTGTAGAAGCCAACAACGTTGATTAAGGTTTCCAAAGTTTGTAGCCTGAAACGAAGTGGAAGGCGGTTCTACGGAGTGCCACTTTAATGCTCTAACCCACCTCACCGAACCGCAAGGAAAAGTAGAAAAATGAAAACATTATTCCTCAAAGACATGCGCTATCGCCAAACGAGGGTTGTGCTAACGGCACTCAGTATCACAGTGCTGATTTCATTGATCCTGCTATTAGGCGGTATCATGAACGGTATGCGCATCCAAGCGCGGCAATACGTGGAATCTACCGGTGCGGACATCTGGATATCTGCTGAAGGCTCTGGTGGCGCATTTATTGGGTTCTCTATGGTCGTTGAGGAATACATGGCATTTCTGAATTCAGCACGCGGCTTAACCCCTGACTCCGCCGCGCCTCTGGTTTTTGCGCAAGCGCGTCCAACCGTCCGTGGAAAGTCCACCAAGGCGATTGTTGTCGGTTACAAATTGGGCCAACTCGGCGGTCCCAAACAAGTCATTGAAGGAAGAATGTTCACTCGAAGCAACTTTGAAGACTACAGACCCGAAGACCCAGTTCCATACGAGGTGGTCGTTGACGAGAAGATGGGGTTGGAAATCGGAGAACAGATTACCCTTGGAAATGAAAAGGTCCGGGTGGTTGGAAAGGCGAAAAGCCTAATGTTCGTCTTGGATACACCGTTGCTCTTTATGGATGTCCGCATTGCTCAGAAGTTACTGCTCGGCAACACACCACATGTCAATATGATGATCGCCAAAACAGAAAAAAATGAGCAACCTGTACAGGCAGCTGCCGGTTTAGACGCATTAGAAACCATCGAAGCCCGCACCTTAAAACAGACGCTCAGGGACATCATTGCGTACTATGTTGACGAACCGATGAAAGCAGTGCAATTCCTACGGGTGATGTTGTGGTTAGTGGCGGGTACCCTTATCGGAATGATTACTTATGTGACGATGCTTGAAAAGACCCAAGAAATCGGGGTATTGAAAGCTATCGGCGGTTCCAACAACTATGTGATGGGACTTATACTAAAACAGGTGGTTCTAATCTCTGCTGTCGGTGTATGCCTTGGACTCATCCTCTCCTATGTATTTGCGGCGGCAGCACCGATCTTTGTCGCTATTAATTTTATTGAATCCATTATCGTTGCGTGCATCAGTTTTGTTGTGTGTTGTGGCAGCGGTTATCTGGCGGCGCGGAAGGCAGTCGCGGTGGATCCGATGATCGCTTTCCGGGGAGAAATATAGATGGCATCAGTAGTAGAGGGCACCGGGTTAACGAAACGATTTGGCACAGGCGATGCAACCGTCGTCGCAGTTGATTCAGTCGATAT
>JAAXHI010000436.1 GCA_012270875.1 Candidatus Poribacteria bacterium
GCACAGTATATCTTTTAAGTAAAGTTTCTGAGTCAAGGCTCTCTATATCCAACAGAGAAAGGATTGATGTGTCCGCGTTGTCACGTAGGATCTTTTCCAGCGTCTGTTCACTGATGTCAAGGATATGGAATTGTCGTTTCGCATCTGCTAATTCATTTTTCGCTTTCTTGTATTCTGCTTGTTTCGCAATCAGCTCCTTCTGTGCCGAGATACCCTTTTCTACGAGGTTTTTAATCCTGTTGAGTGGAAGCTCAAGCAATTGGCGTTCAACGTCAGCCTTGATCAATCTAAAGCGCATCTGTTCTAATGCTGAGATCGTTTGCGTTACGGTGAAGACTTTACGCTTTTCAACTGTCGTTTGCAGCTGCTGTAATTCAGAGAGCGATTGTAAATAGTCAATCTGCCGAGTTTGTAATTCCCGACGAATCTGTTTGGCGAAAACCTCTGTCAGTCTCGTCAATTTGGATACCAGCGATTTCTGTTGAGATGCTGCTTCAATAAGTTCGATCTGTGCTATCTGTAAGTCGAGGCTCTCCAATTCGAGCAGCGTATCCCCTTTTTTAACCGTTTCACCAACATTGAAATGGATACGTTTCACAATACCACCGGTTCTTGGTGTAACAATTGCCTGTCGTTTAGGATGTGCTATTACGTTTCCGTGAACAGGCACAACCGTCTCAATTGCCCGAATGTCCGCTTCATCGGTCTTTAGACCGATATTGATTTTTGCTTTGTCGGTGAGCGTCACTGTATTTTCTTGGCTTTGTGCCTGTCCAACTTGTCCATCGTGGGTATGTGTTTGTTCATTATGGACATGCGTATCTTCAGCTGTATCTTCAGCCCACGTCAATGTAAGTATGAGAGTTAGTGAAACTAAGCCCCCTATTGCGACAATGAGGACTGTCCAAAATGGTGTGATATGAGAATAACGGAACATTTTGATTTCTCCTTATATTGACCATCAATCATTGCGAGTTTATGGTGCGGATTCGAGAGATATGCCTACAGCGGCTTCAAGTTCAGCCAACGCCTTATGATACGCGCCGAGTACGTCGAGGTAGGCAAATCGTGTTTTGATGAACTCGTTCTGCATCAAAATGACCTCTAAAAGTTCTGCTTCTCCCAATTCATAGGCGGTACGTGTCAACTCGAGATTTTCATTGAGTAACTTCAGCGAATCGCCTTCATAAAATTTCAGTGTTTCTTGCGCAGTACGCAGCGAAATGAATGCCGCTATCACTTCTCGTTCGATTTTTCGCTCACGCGTGCCAATTTCGACAGTATCCACCCGCTGCTGGGCTTTTGCAGCGTTTATCTCGGCACGGTTCCGATCGAAGAGTGGCAACGGTATTGAAAATTTCACACCGAACGCATTTTCATGTGTGCTGCGTTCGGCAATTGCCCCGACACCCAGACCTGGGATATTCGACGCTTTCGCAAGTCGCAGTTCACTTTCAGTCAATTGCGCGTTTAATCGGAGCGATTTCAAGTCAGCACGGTGCGCGAGTCCTTGCGTTTTCAAGGTCTCAAGCGTCCAGTTTTGAGAGGCGTCTGGTGATATTTTTTTATGCAGATCGCCGACAGCGATACGTGCTGTTACGAGTGGTGTACCCATCAATCCGTTTAGTGTTAGTTGCGCCAGTTGTAATTTGTGCTCTAACGTTGCTACTTCACGCAGTGCCGATTGTAGCTGGATATTCGCCAGATTTATCTGTGTAACCGAAATGTCACCCGCTTCAAGTCGAGTCTGAGCGATGTCGTGCATCTGTTCATTGTGTGCGACGATCTCTCTGGTTAACTTAAGTTTTTCTTGGATAAGTAGTAGTTCATAAAAAGCAATTTTTACCGATTGCGTGAGTGATCGTGACGCTTCAGTAAGTTCGGCGTTCACTTTTTCGAGTTGTGTCTTTGCAATTTGTTTCCGATGCCCGCGCTGTCCACCGAGTTGAAAAGTCTTGGTTAATTCAAGGGTCTGTTCAGCGTGGGAGCCTCCAAGAAACTTGGTTTCGAGTGCCGGGTTTCCAAGCAGTGCAATCCCGTCAATTCGAGCGCGCGCCACTTTAACCTGTTCGCGAACAGCGTTGAGTTCTGGATTCTCGCGCAGTGCGGTCTCGATTGCGACTTCAAGTAAAATTTTGCGTTCTTCATTTGAGAACGCAGCCGGTATTTGTGTCATGCTTAATATTGACAGACAAATTCCGACAATGATAAAAATGTCGTTGAATGTAGTTTTCATACGCAATGCTCACCTCCGTATGAAATAAAGAAATGAATTAAGACTTTCTGTCTGTATTCTCTGGAATTGCTGAGTCCGTGGGTGTTTCTAAATATCGATGATGCGTTTGTGGATACTCGGTGCATAGTTGATGATAATCAAATCAGCACGAGTTAATACCTATTTCTTGAATATCCAGACACAACAGTTATCGGGCATAGATAGGGCTTAAATGAGAAGTGTTATCGTCTGAAGAGATATCAGTGTCGGATCAATGAATGAAGGGATACTCTCACAGGGAGTAGGAATTAGAATTGTAGCGGAACGTTTCTGACATGTTCCAAGGGCAAGTGAGAAAACCATGGGGGGTATTGACACGTTGTTTATAGGAACAAGGTATCGGTCAGTGTTTAATGGAAGGAAGATGGTGAGGTCTATACACGAACCACAGTGATCTTCTTCCGAGGCAGCTCCAGTGATCGTGGGTTCCGTGTGTTCTGGGTCAATAGCATGCGTGTCGGTGCAATGTCCATTGGTAGAGACTTCGAGTGCGACGTGACCGTCTGCGCCGATGCATAGAACATAGTTGGACAGCTGCGTCGGGATAATGGTAAGATAGATGAGTAACCCAATCAAAGGAATGGTAGTACTCTTTTTTTTCACTAAAATAAATTCCATCGTGCGCTTCTCAAAAGTGGTATAAAGTTTCACGGATATTCGGTTCGATAATGGTGCTACGTTCGCTACGAGAAACAAAGTTCAGACACTTTTCAATAAAGTATACAACACTCCTGAAGAAAAATCAAGAAAAACCGGTATAGAATTCCCGAGCTATTCAATTTCCTTGTAGCAGAGGTCCCCGAATCCCGACGTTCCAAAATCCGATGGATCTGCCCCATTTCGTGCAGTTTTGCACCAAAGTATGCCCTATTTTGTGCAGGATTTTACGGTTGTTGTCCGAAGTATCCTATCAGTGTGATACTGTTCAGATCGGCACGAAATTTGCTACAATGCTACAAAATAAGTAAAGCGTATCTCATAATTTTTAGGTGTGTTGTAGGTATAGCGTCAATATGCAAAATTCCTTGAAAATTACACAGAAAAATGCTATTATTTAACACATGGACTTTATTCCATAGGCTTTAAGTTAGTTAAATCTGAGGGTGTTTCATAAATCGTTA
>JAAXHI010000354.1 GCA_012270875.1 Candidatus Poribacteria bacterium
CGCCATCTACAACAATATGTCACATAAATCACCAATCTGTATGTGACAACTATATCATATATCGCAATCTAAATATGATATTTCTTACTTCACTTGCCAATTAAACCACACAACAATCACACCATGATATCATGACTCAGGGCAAAGAACAACAATATATATTTACCACAAATCGATCTGTATCAGCAACAAACTCTATCATCTCACTCGGCAAACCTTTTTGACACTCAGTTGCCTGTATCTTTAAAATGGTTTTCTCAAGCAGCTCACCAGGATACAACTGTCCCAAGTGTTTCCGTATGACTTCTCTACATAAATGTCGCAATTGCATCTTCATCTCTTGTCGCCTCTTCCACACTTTTTTTACTGCAACATATTTGCAAATATCAACTGATCTCAAATCAGCTCCACCAACTATCAATGTTGCCAATGTCCTCCTTTCATTACTTCTACAGCATTGCAGATATTGTGCAACTATTGCAGCATCTCTCTGACACACCACTTCTATAGCACTTTTTCCTCTATCATTACACATATTGATATCTGCTCCCCTCTCCAGTAGCAATCCAACTAACTGTGCAGAATTACACGATGCAGCTTCCATCAAAGGTGTCCAACCATTATCACACTGAGCATTGATATTTGCACCATGATCTAACAAATAATTTGTTAGAATATCACCGCCTCTCCGTGCAAATCTGCACACATCCATTAAAGGTGTCCTACCCCTAATGCCTCTCACATTCACATCTGCACCACCTTCAACCAATTGTCGCACCAAAAAAATCTTCCTTGCTGTGTCACACAGGCCTCTCACATTCTCATAAAAATTTTCTCTTAATACAAGCATCAGTGCTGTGTCACAATCTTCATCAGCTGCATTGATATCTGCACCATTACTTAGCAAAAAATCAATCATTTTGCTCATCACTTCACTTTTTGACTCGCTTCTAAATATACATGCTGCAATTAATGGTGTTAATCCTCTCCGAGATCTCAAGTTCACATTAGCACCAGCATTCACCAAACACTTCACAGTAGCTAATGCCCCATGGTATACTCCTGTCATCAATGCAGATTGACCATCATCATCAATACGATCTACACAAGCACCACTTGCAATCAATAGCTCAGCACACCTTGCATGGTTCTGTACAGCAGCCAACATTAATGGTGTCAGATCTGTCACGACTAGTGATTCTTGTCCAGGCTCACCAACCCCTTTACGACACAATACTTTTTTCAATTGCATATATGTTCCAGTCTTTCGCCCAATCACCTCCAACTTCTCACCCAATATATCACCACGCAAGCCTCCCTCAATCACATCTGCACTGATATTCTTGTTTAGCAGCCATGCAACACTTTTATGACTGCCTATGATGAGTGCATAAATGAGCAACTCGTTGCTTAACCGACCACCAACCGCAACAGCATTTGCAAGACCATCCACATCATCTGACACAATAGCTTCTGCAAACAAACTCCGTGTGTATCCAGGTTCTGTCCTAGCCATACCTTCCTGTCAAATTATCCCTGCATGACCTATGACCAAATAACACAATTGCTTTCAATATCAATATTTCACTTCACATCTATCATATTTCATATCATTATGCACCATCACCTAACAACATTCATATCTATATTTATTGCATCTACTCAAGAAAACTATACAAACCAAAACTCCCAACTACATTCTCATCTCTGATATGTTCACCAACAATAAATTACATATACGTAAACTTACAAAGTTTAAATCATATTCAAAATATATACAGCAGCACTCTGCAATGTTGCATCAACATCACCATATCTCTCCAATCTCGCTGACAAACGCCTCTGATATTTCCTCTTCCTCATGTTATTCACACAACAATCACCTACACAACAATCAGCTACACAATCTACATCAACATATGTCTTCACACCTGGATTTTTTGCCCTACCTCCTCTACCACCAGCTTTTCCCTTTCCTTTTACACACACCCTTTGTAACATGATCCTCATTGTTTCCACATTCTTGTTCCCCTTCACATGACTCTGATTCTTCACTGGTTTCTGATAGTCAGAGACACATGGACTAACTTCATCAGCAATATTTTGCAGATTCACTTCTCCCACATTTTTACATTCATCTCCTTTCAAACATTGATCAACTCCGCCTACACATTGCTCTCCCACTAACCCTGCATTCATATCATCATCATCATCACTATCCACTATAATAATCCTCTCAAGCAACTCATCTTCAAATTTCTTGATTGCATGTTGTTGTGCATATGACCTTCCTAGCTCTCCAACAAGACACATATAACATTTAACTGCAGCTGCAGTTTTCTCCTCCAAGCCAGAGAAATAACCACTATGATAATGTGCTACTGCAGATTGTACCAATGCATGTCTCAAACATTTACCATAAACATCTCGCATCATAGCTTTTCTCAACTCTGGACCTCCCATTCCACTAAGATATACGTTTCTAAAACCTTTCAATATTTGTTCATGTAACAATGGACATTCACACAAACGATGACTACACAAATTTTTCATAATGTTACTACCAAACACTACCGGTGTGAAAACTACACAACCTTCGCCTTCACTCCAACATTGTCCTTGTTGTATAGGTACCCCTACACACCTGCACACATCTAAGTCAAACTCATCAACAATTGCACATATCACAGCAGCCTTGTTATCTAAATTTGTATCAATTTCCACCACCACAATGTCACAACTCACTGTATCATTGCACACATATGATGGATGAACAGACAATAATGCTGGCACCTTCACCACATACTTTGGGCTCTTACGACTTGGATATATCCGCACAGGTCCCGTGCCCACAGGTATACATCGAACACATGAAAGATATCGTGCAATCTCCTTTGCTACTTGCAAACTTCTCCCTGGACTCACACCAATAAACACATCAATATCTCCATGCTGTGTCGTTAATCCACATTTGTACGCACCATATCCTCCAGCAATACACGATGTATGTGGATACAGAACACTTAACACAATCCTTGCAGCCATATTTGGCACAGCCATCATCATCTCCACTGCAGTGAAATCTCGTAAGCCATGAAAGGCTGCAGGCCAAACACAACATCTAGAATTTTGTTTCTTGGCAACCATTAATGCCAGTGCCTGCAGAGTCATAATGGCCATCTCCCTACAACCAATGAACCACCCTTTACTCTCTAAACTCAACAAAAACTCACACTAAACAACTTCACCCTCCATACCGCTATTCAAATCACCAATCACTCCAAAAGACAACACTGTGATACTCACCGCTACTTCTCTCCACAAATTACAGCTAGATGTGATGATGTCCTCAATTATGTATAGATGCGATGACTACGACTCAATCCTCCACAATACCCTAGACAAGTACAATTCTCATCCAATATCGCACTACAATTCAACAAACAAACACATTTTTATTACCTTACCCCAAAATTCTTATATTCAAATTCTACCATTAAATACCTCAGCACTCTCACACATGACACGCTCATAGCATATCATAATTTATACAATTCTTTAAAAATTCCAATTCTACTTACCATCAGTTGCAACGATATCAGAATAAAACTGAATCACTCCAATCTCTCACAAAAATGCTCCACTATGAACTACTTGTCTGATATTCATATCACTACAACAAAACAGCAAACATCTGTAAAAAACAATATTCATGATAGGAAGCAAAAGGAGAACCA
>JAAXHI010000041.1:0-24285 GCA_012270875.1 Candidatus Poribacteria bacterium
AGACTAAATCCCCCAACCCCTATTTAAAAAACATTTTGATGTTTCTATATTCAGAAAGGCGTTTTTATGGATACTGGCTCATGGTTAAGCTACACACTCATGGGTGTTTATCACGGCATTAATCCGGGAATGGGGTGGCTTTTTGCTGTTGCTTTAGGCATGCAAGAAAAACGGAGAAGCGCAGTGATCGGTGCGCTTTTTCCAATGGCACTCGGACACGCGATATCCATTGCCGCTGTGGTTTTCGTCATCGCATTGGCACAACAACAACTCCCGAAGGATGTTCTTCGTATTGCTTGTGCAGCTGTCCTATTCGGTTTCGGGGTATATAAATTTTTCAGCGCAAGACATCCGAAATGGGTCGGAATGCGTGTTGGCTTCAAAGATTTAACAATTTGGTCCTTTCTGATGGCATCCGCACACGGTGCCGGTTTGATGCTGGTACCCTTTCTGTTGCGAATGCCTGCTGCTGAGGCTTCAGGACACATGCAACACGCATCAATGGGCATGACAGATAACGCTGTGATGTTACTCTCCGCAGTCGGGGTACATACCCTCAGTTTTTTCGTTGTGATGGGAATTGTAGCAGTTGTTGTTTACGAAGTGGTAGGGCTTGCGCTGCTACGCAAAGCATGGTTTAATCTGGATCTGTTGTGGTCCATCGCGCTGATGATTGCCGGTATTGTCACCTTTTTCTGGAAGCATTAATAGGACTGAAGCACTTCCTCTTAAAGTCCCCCTGATAAGGGGGATTTAGGGGGTTAAAAAGCAAAACCTTAATCCGAATGCTAAGTAAGTCCTGAACTCCCTCGCTAAACATTGATTTTGTACTTCAGATCGTTAACTTCATCACCTGTTATGCCACGAAAGCCCCAGCAGTGCGGTGCTTGTTCTTTTATCGTAATTTCAACGTCTGTAGGGGAAATGGACAGCTGGCTTTCGATTTCTTTGAAGAGTGTTTTGATAAGTCTTTTTTGTGTTTCTACTTGACGACCCGCCATCATATTAATTTCGATGACAGTATACGCGTCTGAACGACCCCCCGGATAGTAAAAATCTTCCTTCTCCATAGGCACAAAGCGGTGTGCACGTTTATCTTCTGGCATCCCAAGCACAGACTGCATACACCCGTGAATGACATTTGATAGTTTTGTCTTTATTGGGTTCAATTTTTCTCTGATGCCGTATACGATAATCATGATGCTTCCTTAATCTGCGTAGGGAGCAACTTAACGTCGTACTTCTTTTGCAATGCACGCAGGTCAGCGAAGTCTGTGTCCGTCAAAATGTATCCAGTGTGTGAACGCACCTGGTAATCTACCGATAGACACCGTACTTTCCGTCCTCCGATAGAACCTACAGCGTCCAACTCCGATTCAGTGATGATCCAATCAATCTCTCCGGGCCCATAGACCGCGCCTCCATTCTCGGTTCGTTCAATTACATGAAAGTCAATCTTTCCGTGCAATCGGTGTCCCATAACGAAGTTTCGATCCTTACGGTCATCAGTATGGATGTCAACAAAGCCTCGCGCGGAGAGTGCCTCGGTGAGTATTGCTGAATCTTCCCATGAGATAATAATATCCAAATCTGAATGCTCCCGAGTACATTCACCTAACAACGCATCAACACCCCATCCACCATCAATCCAAACTTTGATACCGAGCTCATCAAAGAGATCAAGGAACCAATGAACCATGTCAATGGTAATATAACTTACATAAAACGGAAGTTGTGTTAAGTTTTGCATAGTTTTAAATTTGTCACAAATAGAACCGACCGAGTAGACTTTGCTCCGATGCCCAATTTGGTGAACAGTTACCTCTCTGGCACTTCTATCCAAAGAATAAATAATCCGATAGTGTTTAGCAACTCTTAAACTAAATTTTCCTTTGTATTTACCTTTCAATGCTTTGTGACGCTCATTGTCAGGATTTTCGCATAGCCGTTCCAGTCTTCTACGAACCCGCTGCGCTTTCAATCTTTTCATAGATCTCTGGCGTGAGTGTTACACGGCACCTCCGCTGCATCCGCACCTCAAAATTGACTTCATGCGTTTCATCCCAATGATCATCCAAACTATGCGTATCCCAGAAATCAGTTATTTCTTCTAATGTTTTTGCCTTGGATATACTGGTAACCTGTTCATCCTTATTTTTTTTCATATCTTCTCTCCTTTTGATCCATGTCGCGCACTCAAAATAAGTGCGAGATTGTCCGGTTTCTGAATGAAGAATACAATCAAATAGCGTCCAGCATCCGTATTAAGAATACCACAAAACTGAAGTCGAGACAATTGAAAGTTGCATCCGATACCGATAGTGTGAACACTTCTACGCAGCCCAAAACGAAAACTTGCTTTTTTTTCCTGTCTATGTTACAATTCTTTTCAGTATACAGAAAATTTTGATCCGTCCTCTCAATATAAACTTGAAAATAACGTCCTTAAAAAATTAAAATCATCAAGCTGCACCAAAAAGGAGAACCTTATTTAATGAACCTATATGGAGCAACGTATGACAGAATACAACTGCTTCGCCACGTCGGAGATATATCACAAATCGCCCACGCCAAAATGTATCAACTGACAGATGGCAACGAAAAAGGTGTTGACGCGATTGACTTCCGAACCGGTAGCGGCTTACATTTCACCGTACTACCGAGTCGCGGGTTAGATGTCTCGTATGCCGAATATCAAGGGATTCCACTCTGCTGGCGTTCAAGCACCGGTGATGTCAATCCCGCACATTATGAACCCGAAGGACTCGGTTGGCTACGCGGCTTTTACGGCGGGCTACTCACAACCTGCGGTATGCGACAAGTCGGTGTACCTAACGAAGATGACGATGAAGCACTCGGACTTCACGGCAGGGTTTCACACATCCCCGCAAAAAACGTTTGGGTCGACAGCCGGTGGGAAGGACACCGCTACATGTTATGGGCACAGGGCAAAGTTAAAGAGACAGCCGCTTTAGGCGAAAACCTCTCTCGCACCCGCAGAATCTGGACTGAGTTGGGATCGCGTACGTTGCATATCGAAGATATTGTTGAAAATCTCGGATACCAAGATTCGCCACACATGTACCTCTTCCATATTAACATCGGATTTCCAATTCTCACGCAAGACAGCGAATTGCTCGCACCCTCTTCACAGGTCACACCTCGCGACGAACCCGCTGCCGCAAACTTGAATAATTATAACCTTTGCGAACCACCAACCGTCGATTTTCAAGAGCAAGCTTTCTATCATGAAATGGAACCAGATGTCGATAATCACATCCACGTCGCACTTGTCAACCGCAGCTTCAACAATGGACAAGGTATCGGTGTATCCGTACGCTATCACAAAACACAATTCCCAAACTTTGTCCAATGGAAAATGTGCGGTGAAGGCACTTACGTCCTCGGCTTGGAACCGTCAAACTGCGGTGTAGAAGGTAGAGCAAAGGAACGCGAACGCGGCACACTACAACATATCGAACCTGGTGGTCGCAGACATTACGAAGTCGAAATCGGTGTGCTAACCTCCAACGCGGAGATCGATGCACTCCAAGAAAAAATCGAAAAAACCCAAAATTGATTGTCATGAACCCAGTGAGGATACGTCAATAGACGACCCCACATCTCAGGAGAAATAAAAATGAAAAAATGTTTGTACTTACCCCTCATCGCGTTAGCACTCTTCACGATGTTTATATGCATCGGTTGTGGTGCAAAAGAGACACCTCCCGTTACAACCACAACTACCGCCGAGGCACCACCCGCACAAGACGCTCAAGAAATGCACGAACCAAGTGAATCTGCCGAAGAAACCGCAGAACACGAATCTGAAGAGGAAATGGCAGAACACGAGGTTGAAGAGCACGATGAAGAAACAGCAGAACACGAATCTGAAGAAGAACACGAAACTACAGAAGAAACAGTAGAACATGAATCTGAAGAGGAACACGAAACTGCTGAAGAAACCGCTGAAGAAATCGCAGAACACGAATCTGAAGAAGAACACGAAACCGCTGAAGAAACCGTAGAACACGAGGTTGCTGAAGAAACACCCCACGAAACTGAATCTGAAATGATGGATATTCCGAGAGGTAGCGTGCTGCACCTGATTCCAGAGCACGCAATAGGAATTATCTATTGTCCGAGTTTACTTGAATTAGATTATCGGATTAATACGTTGGCAACAGACTTAATGCCAACAGTCGAGAATCCAGAGATCCTCGCCAAAATCTTAGCAGACAGTTTTGGAGCCGGATTTGAAAACCTCGCCGAGTTAGAGGAAATCGGGTTGGATTTAAACCAAGATTTTGCTGTCTTTACGGCTAACTTGATGCCACCGGATCTTTCCGCGATCGTACACCTAACCGACCCCGAAGCCATGAAACAAGTGATTGCAGCGGAAAGTGAAGGAAGTGCTCCTACCGAGTATAACGGTGAAACTTATTGGAGCGCGACCGGCGGCGGTCATTTCGCTATCTTGCAGAATACACTCGTCTTCTCGCAATCCGCTGAAGTGTGTGAAAATGCTATTGATGCCTATAAGGGCACCAAGCAGTCTGTTGTTGCCAATCCCGACTACAGTACATTCCTCGCGACTATTCTGAAGGGTGAAGCACAACTCGCACTTCACTTTGATCTTAAATCAATCGCTCCTATCGCCAGTGCTTCGCTTAAGGAAGAATCGGAATCAATGCGGGACACCCTCGAAAGCGATCCCGATCCCGCTACTATGGCGGTGGCTCCTTTTATTGTAAGTATGTTCGATACAGCCATAGACACGCTTGAACAACTCGAATCCCTAAGCGCAACGCTTGAAGTAAAGGGAACAGATATACAACTCGCACCCTCCTTAGCATTCAAAAACGGTAGCGAAATTCAGCAAACCTTGAAAAAGATGATGCCTGATGAATTGACAGTTCACGAAGATCTTCCAAATCTCGCTTTTATAAATGGCGCATTTCAAGGGAATCAACAATTGATGCTTGAAATGGGTATGCTATGGATCAAAATGCTTGCAGCAAATCCTTCAGAAGAACAGCAAGCCAAACTGGACGCACTGACCCAACAGATGACAACCTTTTATGAATCCCTCGGTAAAGAGTGGGGTTTTACTGTCAGTTTTAGCGATAGCTTTATGCCTAACTATCTAATCATCTATGAGGTGGAAGATAAACAAAAGGCAGAAACCTATATGGAAGAGATGTTCCTTGAACAATTCCACACGACAATGCAAATCATGAAGGAAATGATGGGCAATGTGCCACAGTTGGACATATACGACGGCGCGCACGCTGGTCCGTCACTCATGCATAACGACGTTGAGATTAAAAGTTACATCTTCCCCAATTTTGGTTCAATTTTTGGGGAGTTACCGCCTGAAGCTGCCACGCTGATGCCGGAAGAATGGAACTGGCACTATGCCTTTCATGAAGACCAACTGTTCCTTGTTATGGGAAGTGCCGAACCCATTAAGGAGGCGTTAGATAGAAAAGCCGGAATGGGCGACAACTTCGCTGGAAATCCGAGTTATCAGAAACTTGCCGAAGTGTTCGGAACAGACAATAACCTACTTTTGGCACTTTCCCCGATTACGCTGGTTAAAAGTCTCATACCTATTATATCGAAAGCAGATCCGAACGCTGCTGCAGCAATGCAAATGTTCAGTGGTATGTTTATGAACATGCCAGAAAGCTATAGCATCGGTCTCTCCGCTAAAGTCCAAGAGCATGGGATTGACACAACGTTACTGCTCACCCTCGGCGACTTCAAGCAGGTCATCCAGATGATAGTGATGATGCAGAGTATGGGACAGATGCAATAAACGTGTCTCTAACTCGCCCGCAACCCAGTTGTGGGCGAATTATTATTTTTTATTACAACTATACGGTATTACCTAACCAAGGAGGAAATTTAGTGCCTAAATGTAGAAGGCACATAATTCTTTAAATATGAAAATTCGGAAATACCAATACATCTTCGGCTTCAGCATCGCTCTTTTGCTAATCACCTCCTCTTATGTTATTGCTGATACGACCGAAGAGACAACTGAAGCTGCTGAGGCTGCAGTTCCAGAGAAAAGTCCCATTAAAATTGGTGGGGCGATGCGCGTAAACTACGCCTACGGCACTTACGGCGATGAGGATAACCCACATCCCCGAGGCGAAAAAATCGGGGACGTTGACCTTGAGATATTCCGTCTCAATGCCGACCTTGACTATCACAACATCATCAGTCGGCTTGAATACCGGTGGTATGACGGCTACAGCATGATACATACCGCATGGCTCGGCTATAATCTCGGTGATCTCGGTACACTTAAAGCAGGTATTGTGCGGGCACCCTTCGGACCGACCGCCTATGGTGTTTCTACAAGCTGGTTCTTTGACCAGCATTTTTATGTCGGACTCGCCGACGACATGGACTTAGGCATCACATGGAATGATACCCTTGATAAACTGACACTTGACGTAGGCTGCTTCCTTACGAGCGAACCGCAACTGATACAGTATGGCAGTCTGGCAAGTTCGCGATACAGCTATGATGTCGTCAAATGGGAAGAAAAAGCCGATGCAAAGGGAAACGTTGAGTGGGGTGCCGGTGAAAACGGATATGATGAACTCTTACAATTTAACCTCCGCGCAATCTACGCACTTGAGAACATCGGCGATTTCGGTATCTCGGCGCAATACGGCTTGCTAAAAGGAACAAATGTAGGAGACGATGATAGCGGGAACCACTACGCGTTTTCCGCACACGCCAAGAATACTTTCGCTGACTTCACCCTCTTTTCACAATTCTCTTATTACGCACATAATATCACCGATGACACACCTTGGGGCACTGGTGAACTAATTCCAATGGGGCTTACGATTTCGCCTGGCCCGTCGCCTCTAAGGGATTAATACCAGCACTCTCGCTACGATATGGCGGCATAGATACCTCAAGCATCTCATGGATCGACAGTGTTACACCCTATGCAGAGTGGAGCACTATCCTGAAAACGGTAGATGACTATAACCCCAGTATGCTTGTGACACTCGGTGCGAGTTGGACAGTCTTAGGGGCACTGTATGTCTATAGTGATTTCGCACTCTCCGACGGCAATTCTTTTGTCGGTAATAGGACAAGTGACGGGAAAAAAGAGGATTACGGTAACATCTACGAAGGTGCTGGTGATGTTGGTGCTAACGGCAATAACGCTCTGAATTGGCGACTTAATTTCAACTTCGGGTATTATTTCTAAACGGTTTCCGGCTATCGACTTTCAAAAACCATTGGAAACGAGAAAACCTCTTTGCTGAAAGCCGACGGAAACCGACTGCTGACAGCCATCAAAAAAGGAGAATCTTGAAATGAACGAAGAAGGAAAACAACCGCAACCTATGAGGGAAAGGGAATATAGGAAATTATTCGGTTTAGATATTTATTTAACACCTGTATTCGTGATTTCCAGTATCGCTATTGTTGTCTTTATTATCGGATCTCTCATTTTCCAAAAAGGTGCGACTGAACTCTTTAGTAGTCTCAGAGTCTGGCTTACCACCAACCTCGATTGGTTGTTCATGATCTCTACCAACCTTGTTTTTCTTTTCTGTCTGGTCGTGGCGTTTTCGCCACTCGGAAAAGTACGTCTCGGAGGTACAGACGCAAAACCCGAATACTCTTATCTAACTTGGCTTGCCATGATTTTCGCGGCAGGCGTGGGCATCGGGCTTCTCTTCTTTGGCGTGTCGGAGCCAGTTACCTATTTTCAAGGTGGTAACTATTCACCGCTGGGGGCAGAAACGGTTTACGACCCAGAAACGGTCTACAACGCCGAAAATGTCCCTGATGCCGGGGATCCTAAGGTTCAAACAGCAGCTTCCTTGGGTATAGCGACGACGGTCTTCCACTGGGGACTGCAAGGATGGGCGATCTACGGTGTCGTCGGACTTGCCCTCGCATTTTTCGCCTACAATCGCGGTCTACCGCTCCTGATCCGATCCGCTTTTCATCCCATACTCGGCGACCGGATATGGGGGTGGCCCGGACACATCATTGACACCTTCGCCATATTCGCAGGGATATTTGGGCTCGCCACCTCCCTCGGCTTAGGGGTACAGCAGGTGACATCCGGTCTCAACCATCTGTTTGGAATACCAGCGAACTCCCTCACCATGGTTCTCCTAATTGTCGGGATTACCTCCATCGCGCTGATCTCGGTGATGACCGGTATTAATGTCGGTATCAAACGTCTCAGTCAATTCAACATAATTCTCGCCTTTTTATTACTGGCGGCTATTATCCTTCTCGGTCCAACGCTCTATATTTTGAAGACACTTTTCACTGGACTTGGCACCTATGTCATGAAGATTGTCCCGCTCGGCAACTGGATTGGACGTGAAGACACTGGATTCTTCCACGATTGGACAACGTTCTACTGGGCATGGTGGATCGCTTGGGCACCCTTCATCGGCACCTTCATCGCTCGCATTTCAAAGGGACGCACAGTGCGCGAATTCGTAATCTTTGTCTTGCTGCTACCAACGTTGCTATGTTTGATCTGGTTCAGTGCCTTTGGTGGCACTGCACTCCACCAGTTCCTCACTGACGGTTACACCGGCGTAACCGAAAACGTTGAGACATATACTTATGAACTTGCCCTGTTTAAAATGTTTGAAGGACTCCCGTGGACAACGCTGCTCTCCTGCGTCGCTATGACGTTAACAATCATCTTTTTCGTTACTTCCTCGGACTCCGGTTCCTTGATTATTGACATCATCGCAGCCGGTGGCAAAGTTGATGCCCCAATACCGCAACGCGTCTTTTGGTGCACTGCGGAAGGCTTAGTCGCTATCGCACTTTTACTTGGCGGAGGGCTAAAAGCATTACAAGCCGCTTCTCTCGCGACGGGGTTCCCTTTCGCGATTGTGCTATTAGGCATGGCGGTCTGTGTCTGGATCGGACTTAGCAAAGAAGTCCGTCAATCTGAATAACAATCGGCTGTCAACACGCTTCGCAGTGAGAACAGTCGGAAAAACGGTTACAAGTTCTCGGCAGTCGGTTAAGAGGTTTTGATTGCGTCATACATCTCTTAACCAACCGCCGAAAGCTGAAAGTCTATAAATATGAATGCAACAGAACTGGAATTTGAAAAACCTCTCATCGAATTAGAAAATCACCTCGTGGAACTGGAAGCGTTCGCGCAAGAACATCCTGAGTTGGACCTCACAGAAGGGATTGACGCGCTAAAGCAGAACACCGATACGCTTACAAAGCAGACGTTCCAAAAACTGAGTCGCTGGGACAAAGTGAGATTGGCACGCCATGCACAACGTCCACAAGCCGCCTTTTATATCAACGCGCTCCTTGATGAACCCACCGAACTCCACGGCGATAAGCTCTATGGCGACGATCGCGCACTCATCGGCGGTTTCGCGTGGTTTGATGAACAACCGCTCGTCTATCTCGCGCAACAGAAAGGCACGAACCTTGAAGAACGGCAGGAGATGAACTTCGGTTACACGCACCCGGAAGGCTATCGCAAAGCAAAAAGGTTGATGCAGTTGGCAAATAAGTTCAACCGTCCCATCATCTGTTTTGTGGATACACCCGGAGCGCACTTTGACCTCCGTTCCGAAGAATACGGACAGGCAATGGCGATCGCTGAAAATCTCGCTGAGATGATGCAGCTCCGTGTACCCATCCTCGTCGTTATTATCGGTGAAGGCGGGAGCGGCGGTGCGTTAGCAATTGCTGTCGGAAACCGCGTTTTAATGATGGAGTACGCCGTCTACTGCGTCGCGCCACCCGAAGCCTGCAGCGGTATCGTTTGGAAAGACAAAGGCGAACACGCACCAGAAGCAACCGAAGGCTATAAACCGACTGCCCCGGATCTGCTCAAGTTAGGTATCATCGACCAAGTCGTCCGTGAACCGCTCGGCGGTGCGCACAGAGATCCCGAAGCCGCAGCGCGTGCCGTCAAACGCTCAATCCGTAAGCATCTTACCGAACTGATGCAGATGACCCCTCAACAACTTGTCCAACAAAGATATGAACGGTATCGGCATATCGGACTTTACGGCGAAGATACTGCTTGATGAACTAATGCACATCACATGAAAATCCGAACGATTACGACAGGCATTCCATTGCCTTTTTCCCCTTACCAACTTCAACGCGCTGCAAAATTTAATGCTGCCTGCCAAACTCACTTTGAAACCAACGGTTACGAAGTCCAAACAACACGTGTCAGCTCCCAAATCTGGGACGAGACGCGAGATGTAAAGGCAATCCTTAAATTAGAGTCTGAAGCACAAGCATTAGGAATCGACTTCCTTAACTTGGGGACAATCCTACCAGAGAAACGGCACACAGAAACGCAGCTCGCGCACGTCGCTGATGTGATCGTCCAAAGCGAGACACTCTTTGCCACCGTCACCCTTACGACCCAATCTGGAAATGTAATATCAGAGATTACCGAAAGTACCGCAGACATTATTCGACAGATAGCACATCAAACCGAGGCAGGCTACGGAAACCTCCGCTTCGCAGCACTGATGAACTGTCCACCGAACACCCCCTTCTTCCCAGCAGCATACTGGCACGACACGAGAACGAACTTCGGCATCGGATGGCAGGCGGCAGACCTTGTACAACACGCCTTCACGGACGCACCGAATTTAGAAGTCGGCTTGCAAAACCTGAAAACCGTCATGGAAGCGGAAGGGCAGAAGATTGTAGCACTCGCACAAACACTCGCACAGGCGTGGGGCATAAAATTTGTCGGTATAGACGTGTCACCCGCACCGATGGGTGATGAAAGTATCGCTTACGCCATGGAACAGCAACTCCCCGGTTATTTCGGCGAGCGCGGTACATTAACGGTCGCTGCGGGTCTGACACGGACCCTCCGCTCTCTCGATCTGCCCCTCTGTGGATATTCGGGATTAATGCTCCCCGTACTTGAAGATGTCGGATTGGGAGAGCGCAGTGAAGCAGGCTACTTTAATCTGGACAGCCTACTCCTCTATTCTTCTGTCTGCGGCACCGGGTTGGATACTATACCTATACCGGGCGATGCCACTACTGCTCAGATTGCCGCTATTCTCACTGACGTTGCCACGCTCTCTACACAGTTAAACAAACCGCTATCCGTACGTCTTTTTCCGGTCCCCGGCTGCAACGCGGACTGCCTGACAGAATTTGATTCCCCCTATCTAACAAACACCACTGTAATGCAGATATAGCCAAAACCCTCCGTTATGTACAGAGCTATTCAGGCTACCTTAATTTCAATCTTCCTCCAATGGACGCTTTGCTGACCGCTGATTGCTGACAGCCGACTGCCATTAAAACTTTTTCTCTTGCTAATTGTCAAATCTTCTGATAAGATGATGCGAACGAAATTTTGAGAGTAGTGTCTATCCAATTGATATAGGACTTACGTAGCGGCTTCAAAAGTCCCCTGATAAGGGGGATTTAGGGGGTTACCGGAAAAAGTCCCCCTGATAAGGGGGATTTAGGGGGTTAAGAACGTTTGAATATCTACTTTATACGTGTAAAATACCCGTCTCCTGCTAAATGCACATAAGTCCTATGATATACATCGGAGGTAACTCACAATGTATATGCGACATTGGTTACAGAGTCCTTCAAGCCTAACACACGGCAACATCATCAAACGTGAGATTTTTAGCAAACGGACAGAAGATGCCACAGACAAAGAGGGCGCAATCCTAAGATATGTCGATAGCTTCTCTCGGTGCTACCTCGAACCGAAGATCGCTTCAGTTCCCACCGCGCTTGATGACCGGCAGCTTATTTTTTACATCGTTGACGGTGCTGGCACATTTGAGGCGGGAGACCTGAAGCAGCAAATCAGCGAAGGGGATGCTATCCTTGTGCCACCCGGTCTCAACCATGTTTTGAGCAACTCGGAGAATACACCCCTGGAGTTTTTGATATTGGAAGAGGTGCTTTCGGACGGCGTAGAGGCTCCACGCAAGGATGCACTCATCCGAAACTATCGCGAACGTCCGTTAGGGCAAGGACACTGGACGCATCTCGTACATCCAATCTTCGGGCCAGACGACGGCTTAGTGACACTCCACTCCGTACTCATGGTGCGAATTGAAGCGATGCAAACGCCTGATACCCACGGGCACGGTCCCGATATGGACGAGGTGTGGTATATGCTCGAAGGCAACGGCATCCACGTTGTCAGTAGGAATGTATATCGGCAAATGCCGGGCGATGCCGTCTCTGTGGCTTCATCGAATCCAGGGCATAGCCTAATCAATGATACAGATGAACCGCTCAAAACTTTCTATTTCGCACGTTACGATCGCTAAAAGGAATGACTATGGCTGATAAACCACACGTTCTGCTCATCTCAACCGACCATTGGCCCAACTCACTTTTAGGTGTCAGCGGACATCCCGCCATCCAAACGCCGACGCTTGATTCGCTCGCACGAGCCGGTACCCGCTTCACGCGCGGATACAGCGAATGTCCCGTCTGCGTCCCCGCACGAAAAACATTGATGACCGGTGCAACAACGCGAACCCACAAAGATCGCGTTTTCAACGATAAGAAGGGAATAGACGGACTCCCCACAATCGCGCAGACGTTTCGCAATGCCGGGTATCAGGCTTACGCCGTCGGCAAACTGCACGTCTATCCGCAACGTGACCGCATCGGATTTGACGATGTACTGTTAGGTGAGGAAGGCAGATTACAATACGGCGCGATTGACGACTACGAACTCTTCCTCGGCGATAGAGGCTATGCCGGTCAGCAGTTCGCACACGGGATGTGCAACAACGATTACCTCAACCGTCCTTGGCATCTCCCCGAAGATTGCCACGTTACGAACTGGAGCACACAGCAGATGGTCAGGATGATTAAGCGTCGAGACCCAACCCGTCCCGGATTTTGGTATCTCTCCTATTGCCACCCCCATCCACCTTTAGCACCGCTCCAGTGTTACATGGACATGTATCGTAATATTGACGTGGATATGCCCTATTGCGGCGAATGGGCAAAGCAGAACGAGGCACTCCCTTTACCGATAAAAGGACGGCAGAAGCAAGACGAACACTTTAATGAAGATCTCGTCCGTTCAGCACGTCAAGCCTTCTACGCGCTTTGCACGCACATCGACCATCAGTTACGCGTCGTCATCGGTACTTTACGCGAAGAAGGGCTGTTAAACAACACGATTCTGCTGTTCACATCCGATCACGGTGATATGCTCGGAAACCATCATCTATGGGCAAAACGGCTCTATTATGAAGATTCCGCCAACGTCCCCATGATTCTCGTTGGCACCGCAGGCGATGAACGCGTAGGGCATCACAGAGTCGATGACCGGCTCGTCGGATGGCAAGACGTTATGCCGACGCTCCTCCACCTCGCTGGAATCGACATCCCAGATACTGTGGACGGGATACCCATGGTAGGCGACGAAAAACGGGAGTGGTTATACGGCGAATGTGGTGAAGGCGGAAGTGCGACCCGAATGATTCACGAGGGACGCTTCAAACTCATCTACTACGCCACCGGCAATTACCGACAACTCTTTGATCTGGAAGCAGATCCACGAGAGCTAAACGACCTCGCCAATTCGCCAGCACACGCCGAACGCCTTGAACGATTAACGGATCTCCTCATAGATGAACTCTACGGCAGCGACGAAAAATGGGTAGAAGATGGCAAACTCGTCGGTCTACCCGACCGCGAATATCGTCCGTCTCCCAACCGAGCCTTATCCGGCCAACGCGGACTCCACTGGCCCCCACAGCCATCTACTGGGCGTTGAATAACATCTTTAAAGCGGTAGGTGCGGTTCCAACCGCACCACCCAACCTACTTCCTTTCTACTATCCGCTTAAATCTATAATTCCGACAATCAACACCCACATTTCCCAATTAAAACCGTTGATTTTTCACGCCAAATGTGGTATCATTTTAACGAAGTTGGTTCATTATTCAAGGCGTTTGTGTACCGCAAACTGTTAGTTTCCTTGTTTTCGTCCAAGTACATCGGGATCCGGTTGATCAATGAAAGGCTATCAATCCCAGTCCCCATCTGCTTTCAAGAGGAGTCAAAAAGGTCTCAAATCACAACACCGTACCTTTGAAACCCTTATCATAACTGGGCATCAACTTTTTCAAAGCAACTTTCGTGCTGGAAAAAGCGATAAAAATTGCGATTTTGGTTTCCTTTTCGTCTCAAAGGTGTGCAAAGGTATGTAGAAGTTCTTTGAGACTTTTTAAGGTGTTACTTTCTCAATAGGTGTGCGGGTTTGTGTCTCATCAGAGATGATATGGTTTCCCGCACTTATTGGACAAAAACAAGGTAGTTTGCGATCTGCCAAACGCGTAAAATATGTAGACACCTGCTGGTAGACGTGGTTTGCAACCGCGCCGGGCATCTTATGAAATCACCAAAGTAGGACTTTCTGAAAAAATTATGGGAAAGAAAAAATCAGACAAAAACACCGATAAAAACGGCGCAACCCTCGGCTTTGAAGCAAAGTTATACCAAGCCGCCGACAAACTCCGCAACAATATGGACGCTGCCGAATACAAACATGTTGTATTGGGGCTGATCTTCCTCAAGTACATCTCGGATGCTTTTGAGGAGAAGCGCGATTCACTTCTTAAAGAATTTGCCAATCCTCAAAGTGAATTCTATATCAAAGATGAAACCATTCGCGCCCAAAGTGCTGAGGATAAAGATGAATATCGGGCAGAAAATATCTTCGATGTCCCGAAAGAAGCACGCTGGTCTTATTTACAAGCAAATGCCAAACAACCGCAGATTGGAACACTGATTGATAACGCAATGCATGCGATTGAGCAGGAAAATTCACAACTCAAAGGCGTCCTGCCAAAAAACTATGCACGACCAGAGCTTGACAAAAGACAGCTCGGTGAACTTGTGGACCTCATCGGCACAATTGGCTTAGGTGGAAAAGAGTCGCGTTCCAAGGACATATTGGGCAGAGTCTACGAATACTTCCTTGCACAATTCGCCAGTGCTGAGGGCAAAAGAGGCGGTCAGTTCTACACACCTCGCTGTGTGGTACAACTGCTCGTTGGGATGCTCGCACCCTACAAGGGACGGGTTTACGATCCATGCTGTGGTTCAGGAGGTATGTTTGTCCAGAGCGAGGCATTTGTTGAAGAGCACGGTGGGCAGCGCGACGACATCTCGATCTTCGGGCAGGAATCCAACCCCACTACACGCCAATTAGCACTGATGAATCTCGCAATTCGCAGGATTGAGGCTAACCTCGGATGGGAACACGCTGACAGTTTCCACCATGATCTGCATCCAGACCTGAAAGTCGATTATATTCTCGCCAATCCGCCGTTCAACAGCAGCGACTGGGGCGGTGACAGGTTACGTGAAGATAAACGTTGGGTCTACGGTACTCCACCTCCCGGCAACGCCAACTTCGCTTGGGTACAACACTTTATCTATCATCTCGCGCCAAACGGTGTCGCTGGATTTGTGTTGGCAAACGGTTCTATGAGTAGCAACACCGCAACCGAAGGCGAAATCCGCAAGAAGATTCTTGAAGCTGATTTAGTGGACTGCATGGTGGCATTGCCTGGGCAGCTATTTTATTCCACATCCATTCCCGTTTGTCTTTGGTTCATCGCGAGAAACAAAGAAAACCATCAATATCGTAAACGAACCGGCGAAACACTTTTTATAGATGCTCGCAGGTTAGGGAAGATGATTGACCGCGTACATCGCGAATTAACACATTCGGAAATGACGCGAATTGCTGAAACTTACCATGCATGGCGCGGCGATGGAGGCGCGGGTGAATATGCAGACACGCCCGGTTTCTGCAAAAACGCGACGTTTGAGGAAATTCAGGAACAGAACTACGTCCTGACACCGGGGAGGTATGTAGGGATTGAAGATATTAAGGATGATGAAATTCCTTTTGAGGAGCAGATGACGCAGCTTTCCACTAAACTCCATGAACAGTTGGCTGAATCCGAGAGACTTGGAACGACTATCAAGAAAAATCTGGAAGCATTGGGATATAGGGGTGAAGAATGAATTTATATTTCAATAACTTGGCGAAATCTATAAAGGCTCTGGAACGCGTTATCAAAACAACAAATAGGCTTGATGCTTCTGATGCGGATTTACAAGAAGCAGTTCGCGCTGGAGTTATTCAAAATTTTGAG
The DNA here is from genome assembly GCA_012270875.1 of Candidatus Poribacteria bacterium. Classification (GTDB taxonomy): domain Bacteria; phylum Poribacteria; class WGA-4E; order WGA-4E; family WGA-3G; genus WGA-3G. The sequence continues at coordinate 16,198 of JAAXHI010000041.1, forward strand.
GTAGTCTACGAACAGTCTTGGAAAATGATGGAACGGTGGCTCGAAGAAAATGTCGGTACTGTCTATGTTAATGTTCGCACTCGTCGCGAACTGTTCCGTCGGGCAGCAGAAAGTCTTATCATCACCGATGTAGATCGGTGGATGGAGTATCATGAAGCGCGGAACCGGACTTCCCACACCTACGATGAAGATATTGCCCAAAGTGTCTTTGAGGAAGCCATTGAGTTCGTCCATGATGCCAAACGACTTCTAAGAATACTGGAGGGACATAATGATTGACCTCAATCCCAGGCATCTTAAAACGGTTCAGCATATACTGGCGGAATATGTTCCCGGATGCGAAGTCCGTGCCTTCGGATCACGCGTAAAATGGACTGCGAAAGACTATTCCGATCTTGATCTCGCTGTTATTGGGAGTAGGCGATTCAACTTGAGAGAGATGCATCGATTGACAGAAGCATTTGAGGAATCTAATCTCCCGATCAGGGTTGATATTGTGGATTGGTATGCAATATCAGAAGGTTTCAAGAGAATAATTGCTGCGCAATACGAGGTGATACAGCAGGCACAACGTGTTAAAGAGAACGGAGAATCCAGAGAGAGTTGTGGGAAATCGACCGTAGAAATTAAATGGAAAATAAAAACTTTCGGTGATTGTGCAACGCTTGTACGTGATCCTGTTTCACCATCTGATTTAGGTGATACACCGTACGTTGGACTTGAACACATTGGAGAAAGTACCCTATCCCTTGTAGGAACAGGTGTAGCAAGTGATGTCACAAGTACAAAGTCTCGTTTCAGGGAAGGTGATATCCTTTTCGGAAAATTGAGATGTTATTTCCGTAAAGTCGTTAGAGCACCCTTTGATGGTGTATGTTCGACAGATATTTGGGTTACGCGCGCCAAAGAAGAAGTAGACCAAAATTTCCTCTATTATTGCATGGCATCTCAATCTTTTGTTAACTTTGCAGACTCCGGTTCTGAAGGCACACGGATGCCGCGTGCCCAATGGGAATGGGTATCACGATACAAAATCCCTTTGCCCCCTCTTTCTGAACAACGCCGCATCGTTCACATTCTCAGCACACTTGACGAAAAAATCGAACTCAACCGACAGCTAAATGAAACATTGGAGGCAACGGCGCGCGCGATTTTCAAGTCATGGTTTGTGAACTTTAATCCCGTGAAAGCAAAAGTAGAAGGACGTAAACCGCCATACATGGAAGCTGAAACTACTGCACTATTTCCATCAGCGTTCCAAGATTCTCCATTAGGGAAGATTCCACAAGGATGGGAAGTTGAAAAGATTGGTAATCTTGTTGAAATAGTCAAAGGACGATCTTATCGCAGTAGAGAACTAACGGAATCGAATACTGCTTTAGTTACACTTAAATCAATTATGCGCGGTGGTGGCTACCGTCCAGATGGCTTGAAACCTTATACTGGAAAATATAAACCTGAACAGATTATAACTCCTGGTGAACTTGTTGTCTCCTATACTGATGTTACACAAGAAGCGGAGGTAGTAGGCAAACCCGCAATTGTTAGAGGAGATAAAAAATACCAAACGCTTGTTGCATCTTTGGATTTAGGTATTATCCGTTCTCTGGAATCGACTGTTTCCGTTTGGTTTCTCTATTGCCTTTTTCGAGAGCGGCATTTTCAATCTCATATATACGGGTATGCTGATGGAACAACTGTTTTACATTTAAGCAAAGATGGTGTACCAAGTTATCAATTTGCCTTACCACCCAAAAAAATACGACATCTTTTTGATTCGGTTGTAGAGCCACTTTTCGCTAAAATTGAGTCTAACGAAAACGAATCCCGTACGCTTGCTAAAACCCGAGACACGCTACTCCCAAAGTTATTGTCCGGTGAAATTCGTGTGAACAATATAGATAAACATTTGGAGGAAGTTTAAGTGCTACAACAGACTGTTCCCCGTATTGAGTCATTACGCGTGAAAAATTACCGCGCGTTACGTGACGTGGAATTGAAAAAAATTACACCGCTAACCGCCTTTTTAGGATCCAACGGCAGTGGTAAATCAACTCTTTTTGATGTGTTTGCATTTCTGGCAGAATGTTTTACAGACGGAATGCGACGTGCATGGGATAAAAGAGGTCGTTTCAAAGAACTGCGAACACGCGGAAGTGATGGACCAATTGAGTTTGAATTAAAATATCGTGAGAAACCGAGGACCCCTATCATTACCTACCAGTTAGCAATCAATGAAGAAAAAGGATCCCCGTACATTGAGACTGAATCGTTGCAATGGCGACGCGGTAGCCATGGAAAACCGTTTCGTTTCCTTGATTTTCGTCAAGGTGGAGGTAGTGTCATCACCGGTGAAATGCCGGATGAGGCAGATACCCGCATTGATGAACAACTTGATGATCCATCAACGCTTGCTGTCAGTACGCTGGGGCAGTTGGCAAGGCATCCTCGTGTGAGTGCCCTTCGGCGTTTTATTACGGGTTGGCACCTCTCTTACCTTTCTGCTGATGCAACACGTGGGGTTACCGAATCGGGACCGCAAGAGCGACTATCCGAAACAGGTGACAATCTACCTAATGTTATTCAGTATCTGCAAGAACGATACCCAGATCGTTTGGATGAAATTCTTTCAATTCTGTCGGATCGGGTTCCGCGCTTGGAAAAGGTTGACGCGGAACTGATGACAGATGGCCGTCTTTTACTACAGATTAAGGATGCTCCTTTTGACCAACCTATCTTGGCAAAGTTCGCCTCCGATGGTACGTTAAAGATGCTATCATACCTAACCTTGTTATATGATCCAGAACCTCCGCAATTGATTGGGATTGAGGAACCCGAAAATTACCTGCATCCGCGGCTATTATCTGGACTGGCAGAGGAGTGCCACGAGGTTTCAGCGTTGTCTCAGCTCATGATTACCACACATTCACCTCATTTTATTAACGAATTTAGGGCCAATGAGGTGTGGGTTCTATATCGGGATGATCAGGGATTTACAGTGTGTAAACGCACGTCGGAGATGCAGGGAATCAATGAATTTCTGGAAGCGGGTGCGAAATTGGGCCAGCTCTGGATGGAAGGTTACTTTGAATTTGGTGACCCACTGACTAACTCGGGCGGTCCAAGGAGGAGGTAAGCATGCATATTGAATTCCTCTTGGAGGAACGTTCCGCTGAAGAAGCGTTAAAATGTATTTTGCCCAAGATTCTATCTGGTAATGTCGGTTATGGCTTGCATGTCTTTGGTGGTAAGGACAACTTGCTTAAAGAACTGCCAAAGCGATTGAAAGGGTACCGCCGATGGATCCCTGATGACTGGCGAATTATAGTACTTATTGATGAAGATAGAAAAGATTGTCTCCAAATGAAAGAAAAGTTAGAGAAAGCAGCACGCGAAGCAGGCCTTCGAACAAAATCCAGTACAACTTCAGAGGGCAATTTTCAAGTTGTCAATCGGTTAGCAGTTGAGGAGTTAGAGGCGTGGTTCTTTGGAGACATTGAGGCTTTGCGAAAAGCTTATCCGAAAGTTCCAAAGACCCTGCAATATCAGGCAAGATACAGAAATCCCGATGCAGTCCCGGGAGGCACGTATGAAGCATTGGAACGTTTATTGGTCCGAGCACGTTACTACACGGGAAAATTACCTAAGGTTACAGTAGCAGGGAATATCGCACGACACATGGAACCAAATCGGAATAGATCGAAAAGTTTTCAGGTGTTTGTTGCGGGGATTAAAGCATGCGTAGGAGAAGAATTGTTAGTTTAGCGCACTTGGAACAAACAACATGAATCTCAATACAATTTACGAATCCGACATAGAAGAAGCCTCACTTGACTGGCTTGCTGACTTGGGTTACACCGTTTTGCACGGTCCTGACATCGCACCGGACGCGCCAAATGCTGAGCGTTCTACTTACAAAGAAACCGTTTTGACGCGTCGTTTACGGGATATAGTCGCCCGCCTAAATCCAAACATACCTCCCGAGGCACAACAAGAAGCCATCCGCAAAGTACTTAACCCAGATTCTCACACTTTGGTACAAAACAACCGTGCATTCCATCAGATGCTCATTGAGGGTATAGAGGTCGAATATCGACAGTTAGATGGTAGAATCCGCGGCGATCGCGTGCAGTTAGTCGATTTTGATACGCCAGAAAACAACGACTGGTTAGCAGTTAACCAGTTCACAGTCGTAGAAACAAGCGAACGCCGTCCTGACATCGTACTGTTCGTCAACGGGCTTCCGTTAGCCGTAATTGAACTCAAAAACCCGACCGACGAGAAAGCCACCGTCTTATCAGCGTTTCGCCAAATCCAGACCTACAAACAGGAAATTCCTACGCTGTTTACCTACAACGAAGCGATCGCCATCTCTGACGGATTAGAGGCACGCATTGGTTCTTTAACTGCCGATACGGAATGGTTTCTACCGTGGCGGACAATTGAAGGGGAGGACGAAGCACCATCAACCGAATTAGCGTTAGAGGTATTGATTAAAGGTGCTTTTCAGAAAGACCAATTTCTGCGTTATCTCAAACATTTCATCGTTTTTGAAGAAACTGAGAGCGGAGCGATTACCAAAAAAATCGCCGGTTATCATCAATACCATGCCGTCCAAACAGCGGTGGAGACAACACTAAAAGCATCACACCCCGAAGGCGATCAACAGTGCGGTGTTGTTTGGCACACACAAGGCTCCGGCAAAAGTTTGACGATGGCTTTTTACGCCGGCAGCATCGTCCAACACCCACAGATGGAAAATCCGACCCTTGTCATTATTACCGACACAAATGACCTTGACGACCAACTCTTCGGAACATTCGCTCGATGTCACCAACTTTTACGGCAGAAACCAACACAAGCAAAATCAAGACGACACTTACGCGAACTCCTGAAAGTTGCCGCTGGTGGCGTGATCTTTACTACGGTTCAAAAGTTTTTTCCTGAAGGTGAAGAGACCCGTTTTCCGCAATTGTCCGATCGCCGAAACATCGTGCTTATTGCTGACGAGGCGCACCGTAGCCAGTACGGCTTCATAGACGGATTTGCCCGCCATATCCGCGACGCGCTTCCCAACGCCTCTTTTATCGGTTTTACCGGCACGCCGATTGAATTAACGGATCGCAATACCGTTGCTGTTTTTGGGAATTACATCAGCATCTACGATATCCAACAAGCAGTTGATGATGGAGCTACTGTTCCAATCTTCTATGAGACCCGCCTCGCCAAAATCGAACTTGACGAAGACGAAAAACCTCATATTGATCCAGAATTTGAGGAAGTGACCGAAACTGAGGAAGTGACACAGAAAGAAAAACTCAAAACCAAATGGGCGCAACTTGAGGCGTTAGTCGGAACAGAAAAACGACTCGGACTTATTGCCGATGATATAATCGCACATTTTGATGAACGATTAGAGGCAATGGATGGCAAAGGGATGATCGTCTGTATGAGCCGCCGTATCTGTGTTGATCTTTATAATGCGATTATCAAACGCCGTCCAGAGTGGCACAATGACGATGACAAGAAAGGGGTAATAAAAGTTGTGATGACAGGCTCTGCTTCCGATGATACGTTATGGCAGCCGCATATCCGAAACAAGGCGCGGCGCGAGGAAATGGCAGTTCGATTCAAAAATGCAAAAGATCCGTTTAAACTTGTTATTGTCCGTGATATGTGGTTAACCGGATTTGACGCGCCAAGTTTACACACCATGTATGTAGACAAACCGATGCAAGGGCACGGACTGATGCAAGCAATTGCCCGTGTCAATCGCGTATACCGAGACAAACCCGGAGGTTTGATTGTAGACTACATAGGACTTGCTTACCATCTGAGGCAGGCATTACAAAATTATACCCAGAGTGGTGGAAAAGGAAATGCTACCCTTAATAAAGCTGACGCTGTTGCTGTGATGTTGGAGAAATACGAGATCTGCTGCGGACTTTTTCACGGCTTTGACTGGTTGCCCTGGACTATTGGAAACGCTGAAGACCGGATTAGACTACTACCGTCAGCACAAGAACATATATTAGCGCAAAAAGATGGCAAAAAACGTTTATTAGGCACGGTCACTGAGCTCTCCAAAGCGTTTGCATTGGCTGTCCCACATGAAAAAACAACTGAGATTCGCGACGATGTCGCCTTTTTTCAGGCAGTAAGAGGGGTCTTGGCAAAACCATTGGCTACCGAAGAAGCACAGTCTGAAGCCACAGAACAAGCAATTAAACAATTGGTATCCAAATCAGTCATTTCTGAAGGCGTAGTTGACATCTTTACCGCCGCCGGAATCGAAAAGCCTGATGTCTCAATTCTCTCCGACGAATTCCTCGCCGAAGTCCGAGATCTGTCGCATAAAAACGTGGCAGTTGAACTTTTGGAGAGACTACTTGGCGATGAAATTAGAACCCACTCACAGAAAAACGTCGTACAAGGGCGTTCGTTTGCCGACATGTTGGAGCATTCAATTCGTGCCTATCGGAATCGTGCAATTGAGGCATCCCAAGTAATTGAGAAACTCATTGAGATTGCGAAAGAGATGCGTCAATCACAAGAACGCGGTGATGATTTAGGGCTTTCAGATGAGGAGTTGGCGTTCTATGACGCACTTGAAACGAATGATAGCGCGGTCAAAGTGTTGGCGGACGAAACCCTGAGAACCATCACCATTGAACTCGTGGAAACCGTTCGACGGAATGTGAGTATTGATTGGACAATAAAAGAGAGCTCCCGCGCGAATATACGAAGAATGGTAAAACGTATCCTTCGCAAACACGGCTATCCACCCAACAAACAGGAAAAGGCTTCTGAAACCGTCTTAGAACAAGCCGAGGTGTTATGTAAGGATTGGGCAGCGTAGACATTGGAGCAATTGTTAGCCATAAATCTTGAGAATCCTATAGTTAGGATCTATCCAAAATTTTCGCTGTAGAAGCAATTTCCCAATCACAATGCCTCCTCTAAAATTCTCAGGAAACTGAATGGCTTTGGAAAAATGTGCTGGACATCTTGACAAAATTTCGGAAATCAACTATATTATTTTAGGACTTATGCAAATTTAGTAGAAAATGGATATTTTGCACGTAAAAAGTAGATATTCAAACGTTTTTAACCCCCTAAATTCCCCGATCAGGGAATTTTGAAACCGCTGCGTAAGTCGTATTATTTACTGGAATATCTTCGTTAGGGCATAACTCGTAAGCCCGCATACTTTAATAATTATGCGACTCAGCATGAAAGGAAAATAGATGTTAGCAGAAATACGTCAAAGAGAAGGGGTCATCGTTATTCGACCCACCGGACGCATGATCGGNNATCTTTAATCTTGAAAATGTCACCCGTATGGACAGTAGCGGACTTGGCACGCTCGTCTCTGTGAATGTGACTGTCTCTCGTAAAGGCGGACGGACAGCACTCGTCAACGCCGGTGCACATATCCGCAACCTCCTTATCCTCGGACGCTTAATGACTGTCTTTGAAACTTACAACAGCGAAGAAGAGGGAATCCTCGCGCTAACCTCTGAAGAGAGTTAATGGACGCGATAGAGCCATTTAGTTCCCTATTTACGCGCCTGTAGTTAAGACTGAATGGCTCCGATAACACGGAGCCATATCTTGCACATTTACGCGAATTTTTCAGAGAAACCAAGATACGGAAAAGGAAATCTATGGCAAATCAGAACCTCCCGACGTTGACTGTTAATGCTGGCTTCCACGACCGAGACGGATGTCCGGTCAGTGTCAGTGTTGACCATCCCAGTGTCAGCCAACTTCACGATCATGCCGTCACTTTAACAGATACGGCATCTGGTAATACCATCTCAGCGCAGTGCTTCGCCGACGAGGATGGTATCACAACCTTAAACTGGATACTTGATGGACTCGCCGCCGGTGAATCGCGAACCTACACGCTTTCAGAAGGCAGCGTTAATGGCGAATCAGGCGTTCAGCTAAACGAAGAATCCGAAACGATCGCCGTCACGATCAACGACCGGCACTTTACAACATTGCGCTACGCGAAAACGCAATTCCGTCCCTACTTCTTCCCCGTCCTCGGTCCCGATGGACGCGAAGTAACGCGCGGTGAAA
>JAAXHI010000041.1:24291-32742 GCA_012270875.1 Candidatus Poribacteria bacterium
CTATGGGGTGAAGGGGGCAATTCTGGAAGAGTTGTGCATCAAAACTTCACACAGAAACAAGGCGGTGCTGTCGTCGGTCGAATTTATGCAGAAAATAATTGGGAGACACAGGCAGGCGATGTCTTGATGACGGACAAGCAGAACTTCAGGATCTATAACCTCCCAGAAGACGCTGCACTTATCGACTTAGACCTCAGTTTTATCGCCTCAACCGGCGACGTTCATTTCGGAGATACCAAGGAGGGCGGTATTATTACAATTCGAGTCCACCCCTCGATGAACGCTTCGGATGGTGGGAAGATAGAGAACGCTTTCGGCGGTATCAATCAGCCGGAAACTTGGGGTAAACGTGCGAACTGGTGCGATTATTCTGGTGTTGTTGACGGAACACCTGTCGGGATCGCTGTCTTCGATCATATCGTCAATCCACGCTATCCGACGTATTGGCATGTACGTAACTACGGGTTAATGGGCACGAACATCTTCGGTAGCGGCACCTTTGAAAAAGATCCGGATAAGGACGGTGCCTACACGCTCAAACAAGGTGAAGAGATGCACTTCCGATTCCGTGTCTTGATCCATGCAGGCGATGCCGCTGTTGGAAAAGTCGCACAGAAATATCACGATTTCATCAATCCTCCTGCTGTCGAGGTTTCCTGACCGCAAACTTACACCAAATCAAGGAGTTCCACGAATGCCTATCCCAACAATTCATGTGGGATGCACCCATTTCGCGCACGGTCGACTACAAGCACAGATCAACTCGCACGGGTTAGAACCTGTCGCCTGTGTGGACATCAACCTCGAAGCCGCACGGGATGGCGTATCATCAATAAACGGTGCACCTGAAGGCTTGGAAGAGCGTATCTACACGACCATCACCGAGGCAAAAGAAAAACACGATGCACAGGCTTGCCTCATCTATGCCTCGACGACCGTTCACGCCAAATTAATCGTCGAAAGTCTGAACCTCGGTATGCATACGCTCTGTGTCAAACCGATCGCGACAACGCAGGCAGAATTCCACGACATCATCCGCGCACATAAAGCCAACCCCGGCTTAATGCTCGTTCAAGGGCAAAACAAACGCTGGAACCCCGCCGCCGCGAAAATGCGGGAATGGCTCCGCGAAGATGGTGGTATCGGCGAAATGTTAGCCGGTGAGTGTCGATTTTGGATTCGTCAAAACCTCTATACCGGACCCGATTCTCGGCAACCCGATGCTTACGTGGATGGGCTTTTCTTTCACGCTGGCACGAGCCATCAACTCGATCAACTCGTCGCCGCGAAGGGACTCCCGAAATACGTCACGGCGCATGTCCACAACCGTCGAGATCCCGAACTCGGACAAATTGACGCTTGGGGAACCGCCGGTGGCAACGCGCTTATGGAGTACGCAAACGGCGCACCGTTCTCTTACGCTGGCACGCGCGCAGGACATACCGGTCCCTTCGGTTGGAGCGGCAGCTGGAGTTTTCATGGTGAAGATGGCGATCTCCGACGAGACGGAGGACATCTCCAACTCTTCCGACTCGGCAAGTCCATAGAAGAATTAACGCTCCAAGATTTACACGCCGGACTTATAGAGGATGACAGACTCCAATTCGATGCCTTCGCACAAGCGATCGCCAACGGCACCGATCGAGACTGGGTGCAGGACACAACACTCGGCACATGGATATTGATGGAAGCCTGCAACGAATCGGCGCGAACACACGAACGCGTTGATGTCGAAGCATTCGCTAAGAAGATGCTTGCTTAATCAAAAGATGAAACTTTCAAATTCTCAAATTTGCCTTCTTCCTATTTTATAGTAAATTTTGAAAACAAGTCTACACTTGTAGCATAGGAAACCGGTAGCTTCCTGTGCCGGCATAGATGCAACTTCACGGTTCGCGCTACCATACGAGTGTCTAAGTAATTACAAAATCTACTATAAAAAGCGCGTAGCCCGTAATGAAATGGAGGGCGGATATACGGAGAAAGACTTTCAAGCTTCAACGCACCTAACCGAACCGCAAGGAAACTTAAAAATATCGAACCGCAAGGAAATTTAAAAACATGCAATCTCCACACGGCTCAGCGTTCCGTCCATCTGTAATGGGTAGGAACGGAATGGTTACATCTGGACACGTACTCGCCTCACAGGCAGGCATTCAGACAATGATGGCAGGCGGCAACGCCGTTGATGCAGCCATCGCAACCGCCGTCGCGCTTGGTATGGTTGAACCTGCTGGTTCTGGACTCGGTGGCGACGGATTCATCCTCATCTATTGGGCAGAAACCGGGAAAGTCGAAGCCGTAAACGGAACCGGACCCGCACCACGCGCCGCAACCCGGGAAACCTACCTCAAGGACGGTGGGATCCCGATGAAAGGGATACGGAGTGTTTCAGTGCCGGGGATCGTTGACGCATGGCTCCTCGCACACGAACGCTACGGGACACTCAAGTTAGAGGACGTTTTCGCGCCCGCAATCTCGCTGTGTGAAGACGGATTCCCTGTCAGTCATAGACTCGCGGGTGGACTTAGGGGTGAGAACGAACGTTTCGCCGCCGAACCAGACAGCCGCGCTATCTTCACAAACGATGGTGAACCCATCCCCGCCGGTCAGTTCATCGCCAACCCCAATCTCGGTGCCACACTCCGAAAGATCGCAAAACATGGCAGAGATATATTCTACAAAGGTGAAATCGCTAAGGCTATCGGTGAATTCAGCCGCGCCCACGATGGACTCCTAACCGCTGAAGATCTCGCTGACTTCCACGCACACTGGGCTGAACCGATCCATGTCAACTACCGCGGATACGAAGTCTATGAGATGCCTCCCAATTCAAGCGGTCATATCTTGCTCCAAGAATTGAACATGGTTGAACGCTTTGATCTGCAAGCGTTGGGATGCAATACCGCCGAAAGCGTGCATCTGATGGTTGAAGCGAAAAAACTCGCCTTTGCTGATCGAGAGAAATATATGGCGGATCCCGAATGGGTGGATGTTCCGATAGAAGGGATGCTATCCAAATCCTACGCCGCCGAACAAGCAGAACGTATCGACTTAGAGAAGGCGGCTTTTGATGTACCTGCTGGTGGACCAGAAGCACACGAAGATACAACCTGTTTCTGCACCGCAGACCGCGCCGGAAACCTCGTCTGTGTCCTGCAAAGTATCCAATCAGGATTCGGTTCCAGCCTCGTCGCAGGCGACACAGGTGTCCTTTTAAACAATCGCATGACCTATTGGCATCTGGAAGAGGGACATCCGAACTGCTTGATGCCGGGCAAACGCGTCCGTCATACCATGAATCCTGTCATTGTTACAAAAGACGGTCAACCCTTCTTGACGTGCGGTACCCCAGGCGCAGACACACAGGTTCAGACGAACCTACAACTCGTTACGCACATGGTTGATTTCGGAATGACACCGCAGGAAGCAGTCTCCGCACCGCGCTGGCGCAGTCTACAGAACCCAATGGAATCCACGATCCCACACACCTGCTCGAACGACCTCCAATTAGAAACCCGGTTCCCTTCAGATACCAAGGATGGATTAGCGGAGAGAGGACATGAACTCCAAATCGTTGGGGATTGGGGTGGTCCGGGCAGCGCGCAGGCGATCATGGTACATCCCGAATCTGGCGCGCTCATCGGCGGATCCGATCCGAGAACTGATGGATACGCTGTTACGTTTTAGCCTATCCTTAAAAAAATGTCCTCGAAAACCTAAGCGCAAACAACGTGCCGTGCTGGCTCCACGCAAAAGGACATCAAACACGAAACTACGCGCATCACTCCGCAAGGTAAAATAAAAACATGAAAATACTGGTCACAGGGGGTACAGGTCGTATTGGATCAAACCTCGTCAAAAAATTACTCGAAAAAGGACACGAGATCCGCAGCTTTACCTATCCGGGTGATGTCAATCGTGTCGGAAGATGGGACGGCGACGAACGCGTTGAAACCGTTCTCGGCGATCTACGCGAATACGAGGATGTTAAGAAAGCCGTTGAAGGCGTTGATGCCATCTATCACATCGCCGCTGCCTTTGGGGGACCATTTGATAACCGCCAATACTTGGCAATCAACGGCATGGGAACACTCAACATTTTAGAATGTATCCGCGAGTTTAACCCGAATATTCATCGTCTCGTTTATGCCTGTACCGAAGCGATCTATTGGGAACTCACTGAAAAAGGCAGATTTTTCGATAAATTGATCACCGAAGATATGGTCGCTAAATACCATCACATGCCCTATTTTCTCACCAAATGGATCGGCGAGGAATTGTGTATGACCTATCACCACCAGTACGGTGTCCCCTCTACAGTTTTTCGGTTCACAACCGTTATCGAACCGAGTGAATTCCTCAATGACGACGGATTACCAAAACAGTTCGTCTTTAGTAATATCTATAACAGGTACAAAAACTATAAAGGCGACGATCCAACTGAATTAGAGACCGCGGAGACCGTCAAACGCCTCTGGGACGGACAAGAGAAATTCATACTCAAGCGCAACCCTAACGGATACCCCTACAAAGAACATTTCACCGATGTCCGCGATATTGTACAAGGATTGGTACTCGGTATCGAAAAAGATGCCGCCGTCGGTGAAGAATTCACACTCGGTGGAAACGGCGTTTTCAAACACGAAGAGGTTATGCCATACCTATCTGAACGCTACCAGATGGATTTCGTTGATGTGAAACTCACGCAACCCCTCCATTTTGAATTTGATCTAAGCAAAATCAAAACGCTATTGGACTATGAACCACAACACGACTTAGCGAGTATCCTTGATGCCGCCGAAGCAATGCGCCGCGGGGAAGATGTCGGCATTATCCCGACAGGCATTCGGTGGAACTAATACCATTTCTGTTAATAAATCCCTCTTTATGTAGAATAAACTTCCAGTTTGTTCCGCATCGCCAGACATTACATGAAAACTGGTAATGTCCGATCAACATTTAGAAATGGTATAACAATCACCCTCCGATGCTTTTCCTTGACATACCGTGAAAAATAGATTAAACTTTTAAAAACACATTCAACCCGAAATCGTGTCCCAAGGAGGTCCATCTACCGTGAAAAAAAACTTTGGAATAACCTCTTTTTACTCGCTCATCCTACTGGCTTTTGCCTTCTTGGCACTAAACTGCACAAAAGTTACGGTCACACCGACACGATATGTATCGTCAAGCACGAAGCACCTCGACCGACATATCAACGCTGTACTTAAAAAGGAAGGGATTCAACCTTCAGGAACATCAGAAGACACAGAGTTTTTACGCCGTGTCCATCTGGATCTCACCGGAAAAATTCCAACGCCTGAACAAGTCTTAGATTTTCTCAAGGACGCTTCTCCAAGCAAACGCCCCAAAAAAATTGACCAATTGCTTGGAAGCGAGGCGTATGTCAACTATTGGACCGGATTGTGGGTGAACTGGTTAATCGGCAGGCGCGGTGATAGCGATGATCGGCGCGTCGGATTGACCACTTGGGTACAAGATGCCCTGACGAAAAACATGCCTTACCATCAGTTTGTCCAAGAACTCATCACGGCTGATGGCGAGTTAAAAGATAACGGTGCCGGAAACTATATCATGCGTTACGATAGGGCACCAGCCGTTCTGACTTCGCATAGTTCACGACTCTTTTTAGGGCTGCCTATGCAGTGTGCCGAATGCCACGATCATAAAACTGAAGCGTGGAGCCAAGAGGATTTCTACGGCATCGCCGCTTTCTTCGGTGGAATTAACAGTGAACAAAAAGGATATATCCAGACAATGGACATGGGAGGTAATGAGAAACGGATGGACAACTATCTCATTACCAACGAACCAAGGAAGGCTATCTGGGTAGAAAGACTTAACGCAGAGATCCCACCACGCTTCCTCGGCGGCACAGCATACAAAGGCACTCTCCTTAAGAAACGTGAAGCACTCGCACAGTGGATGACCGATAAATCAAATCCATATTTTAGCCGAGCCATCGTCAACCGCGTCTGGAAACACTTCATGGGACGCGCCTTTGTCGAGCCTATTGACGGATTCGGCGAAGAGAATCTACCTACCAACCCAGAATTGTTAGACTGGCTCGCCGAAGATCTCATCATTTACGACTATGACTTACAACACTTGATGCGGACAATCCTTAATTCTGAAACTTATCAGCGTACCTCACAAACGAATAAGAGTAACAAGGAAGACGAAATTTATTACTCACATGCCTACGTGAAACCCTTGAGTGCTGAACAGTTTTTCTATTCACTACTTCAGGCTACCGGTTTTGAAAGATTTCAGCAGGTCAAAATGAAGGGGAACAATAGAGAAAGCGGCGAGGACCGCATAGGTATGCTGCGGGAACTGGAACGGAGGAAACGTGAGCATCTCAACAAATTCCTATTCCTACTCGATAACGGTGAGATGGAAGAGATTGAAGCCTTCAATGGAACCGTGCCACAAGCACTCATGATGATTAACGGAGACATCGTGAACGACAGTGCAAGCCACGAAGAACGCGGCAGCTTCGTAAATTATGTTTTGCAAAAATGGCGCGAACCGGCGGACCGTTTGGAGTATATCTATCTCAACGTCCTCTCTCGGTTACCTACCGCTAAAGAGAAAACCTATTTCCAACGTTATATGGAACGCAGCCTCTATCGGAACAAAGACTTGGCTTACGAAGACCTCTACTGGGTCCTGTTAAATTCAGCCGAATTTTCGCTCAACCATTAGTTTGCACAGGCTAACGGTTTCCTATGCTACAGAGGAAAGATGCACAGCCTAACAGGCTATGCTACACGAAATACAAATAAAAGGAGAATTGCATTATGAACAGACGTAATCTGTTCATCGCTATCTGCGGTATTACCCTCGGTATCGCCGCACTTGCGATGTCGCAGACCTATTTTGAAGATAATTTTGATGACCCAAAGGAATCTGAAAAGAAATGGGTCGCCCTCTTTGGAGACTGGGAACTCAAAGGTGATGAATACCATCAACTCCAAAATTCACCCAACTGTATGAGCGTCGTCGCTGACGAATTCTGGGATGACAAATGGAATGATTACACTTTTGAAGTGAGAGGGAGTAAAATCAGTGGTGCTGAAGGCTTCCTGATTATGTTCCGGTGCCAAGGCTTGATGCAACCCCGTGGTCAAGCACTCGAAGACCATCCACCACGTATGGAGAAACTCAAACCGTCATTGGAGTACTGGTGGAACCTCGGCGGTTGGGGAAACACACGCTCACAGGTTGAATCTTGGGGTGGCAAAGGTGGTGCGAATAGCAATCACACTATAGAAGATGATGACTGGTATAGCATCAAGATCGTCAATGAACCCGGTAGTTACACGCTTTTCCTCAACGATGAAGAAGTCGCGAAGGTAGACGATAACACCGAAGACGGTGTCGGTAGAGTCGGTCTCGCAACATGGAGCACAGTCGCAAAATACGATGATGTCATCGTTTATGGACCCGATGGGCCGTCGTTGCCAGTTGATGCACAAAGCAAGCTTGCAACAACTTGGGCACATCTCAAATCCACAAAATAGATAGGACTCATATATCTCCTCTTGAAGTCCCCCTGATAAGGGGGATTTAGGGGGTTAAATATACCGAAACTACTGCTTTTCGCGTAAATTCTTATAGAGTTTGAACACTGTTAATAACCTATAGCGCGAGGGACCATCGCCTCGCGCTACCTTTATGCAAAAATTTCAGATGCAAAACTATTTTTCACCCCCTCGAATCGAATTTGGTGACGGTGCCATCCAAAATTTAGGTGAACACGTCAAAGCGTTTGAAGGCAAAAAACCGCTCTTGGTAAGCGATGCAGGTGTTATTAACGCCGGTATTCTTACCAAAGCGATAGAGGCTTTAGACGCAAGTGGTTTACCGCATGCGATATATTCAGATATCGAACCGAATCCAACGGATCTCAGTATCACACACGGCGTAGAAGCCTACAAATCAGAAGCGTGCGATGTCGTCATCGCTGTCGGTGGTGGAAGCGTGATGGATGCTGCCAAAGCCATCCGTCTCTTGACAACCCATGAACCCCCTTTAGAACCGTACTACGCCGATGTCGGCGGACTTGAACGGATTCGCGGCGACATGCCACCACTGATATGTGTGCCAACAACCGCAGGCACTGGCAGTGAAGTCTCACAAGGCGCGATCATTACGGACACATCGCTAAACACAACCGATCGATGGCGAAAACGGGCAATCGTTACGCCGTTCAACATGTCGAATATTGCACTCCTCGATCCGGGGATAACGCTCGGTATGCCACCCGCACTCACCGCTGCAACGGGTATGGATGCCATCACGCACGGTATTGAGGCGTATGTCGCAACGAAGTACCATCCCATCGCTGAAGGGGTCGCATTACAAGCAATCAGAATGCTGAACGCAAATATCCAGAAAGTCTACCACGACGGCAGTGATGTG
>JAAXHI010000186.1 GCA_012270875.1 Candidatus Poribacteria bacterium
CAATAGCAAGTGCAGTGTTGCCATATCTACATATATCATTGACTCGTGCACCTCTCTGCAACAATACTTGTACAATATCTGGTGAACTGTGACCTACAGCTTTCATCAAACATGTCAAGCCAAATTTACTTTTAGCATGTATATCTGCACCAGCATCAAGCAACAGCTTGATGACATCTTCACCTTGACTCAAGTCTGACACACATGCATTCAACAGTGGTGTATAACCACTAAAACCAACTGCATTCACAGCAGCTCCTGCCCTCAACAAACACTCAATATATTTCCTCATTTCAGTCATGTTGACAGTCTGACCCACCTTCTTCACATCATATTTTGTTGCAATTAGTAGACATGTATCACCGTAATCATCAATGACATTCACAGCAGCCCCAGCAGCTAGCAACAATTTGGCAACTTCCCACCGTGGCTCACGTGCAACCCAAGGTCTTATACCATAACCAGATGCATTCATGAGTGGTGTAGTATATTTTACATCATGCAGATTTGGATTGGCACCAGCATCAAGCAACAATTTTATGATAGCAGTGCATCCATCAGCAGCACCTAGCAGTAAAGCAGAACGCCCCACACTATCTACTGCATTCACATTAGCACCACCATTGAGTAGCACTTCTACATAAGAGGTGCGATTGGCAAGACTCGCCCACATTAATGGTGTCATCTGCATTGTCTGACGACCATCTACATTAGCACCGGCATTTAATAGAGCAGTTACAACACCTATGTCACCATATTTCACAGCATATCCCAGAACTGTACAGAACCCTAACTTTGCACCTGCTGCATCTGCCACCGCATTTGGATTTCCACCATTCACTAACAACTCATGCAGAATGTGAACATCATTTCGTATCACAGCAGCAGTTATCACTGCATCACTCACTCTTGCTCCAGCATCCAATGCACGCTTCACATGCTTAAGATCATCCACTAATGACGTATCACATGTGTGCACTGAGCTGCCATCTCGGACTTCCACCAAACCTCGCACTGCATCAGCCAACAATTGGTCTGCATCTTCTACAACCACTAGGTCAAGCCCGACATTCACACTACATACACACAATTGATCCTTTGTATTGTTGTATATCACTTCATCTTCATTGTCAACACATGTTACACAACACATCGTGTTCCGAGTACCAGATAATTTTACTGCATTATGTAAATCAGTATCAGCAGCCGAAATACATGATAGAACAGCTCGTTTACACATGTTACATAAAGTACATTTGCTTCTGTCCTGATTTTTCACACACAATCTCACCTTCATCACTTCACTTCCATTGACAGTACTCCCTGCTGTGTTCTCGTCATTCCTGACATCATTCACCACATCTTCACTTGCCACACACCCTTGCAGATCCATTGATGATACCCTATTCATATCATGTTGTCCTCGACCATGTTCATTTCTCACATTATCACATATATCTCCATTCCCATACCACTCATCATTATCTTCCTGCTTTACCATAAAATTTTCACCTCCACTATGCAACATCGTAGCCTCCTCTGCAAATACACAGTCACATGTTATGAATACATCTCACAAACCACAAATATTGCACACATATCACTCAGCCTCAAATGATCAAATTTCACACCTGTTTCAACAGCCCACGGTTCAGTCCAATTTGTTCGACTATGCGTCCTTGAGTCACCAGTTCTGACATGAACACATGTGTTTTCTGTAGCATTCCACTCATCAACTTCTTCCTTTACTAGCACAGTGTCTTCTACACCATTTGATATGTTGATTGACTCTGCCAATGAAACATCACAATATTTCATCAAAACATGCAGGGAAACAGAACTCACACACATCTTGCCTCCACCTTTGACACATCACCCAGATATCCCAGTAAAATACACAAACAAGTAGTAGCCTTTTTGCCTCTGTCTTATTGATACTGCCGTCAACGAGCAGTATCTATTTAGTCAGAGGGGCAATAAAGTTGTAATCGGCAAGGGGATAGCCTACCCATGAGACCCCTAGGCCCCCCTCCATTGAGGGCCATTACAACTGGGACTGATCGGGTCAGAGAGTTGATCGGGTTTTGTTTTTTAGTGAATTACATCAGATACACAGGAATTGATGTTAAAAGAACAAAAGTGAGGTATAGTAAAAGCTATTTTCAATGTACTAGAAAAAAACACATGCAAGAAATATGCCAAATTAAAGAGTAATCAGGCTTTG
>JAAXHI010000229.1 GCA_012270875.1 Candidatus Poribacteria bacterium
TCTGTTGTGACTGAGGTTTCGCGCATATGTGGGCAGGTAAGGCATGGTTTCTTACAAGGTCCAGTGTGTGGCTTCTTTTTCTTTTGGTCCAATTGGCTTGATGTGAGACTATCTCTGAGGTTCCTCCCTCTTCTGTAAACTAGTTGTAGGTCTCCAGGTTGAATACATTGTTTCTTTGTTGCATATAAATGATGTTCGTGATGTGCTATTATTTCTCTCAAGTCAGGGTTATTAGGATTGTAGGTAGAGATGCAGCGAATTTTCTTATCCTGTTTGGTTTTCTTCTTTTCTATTAGAAGTGTTTCTCGGCTTGTGGCTGTGGCTCTTTGGAGTGCTCTTTGTAGTGTTTCCTCTGGATACTTCCTCATTCTCAATTTCTCCATTATTTGGCCGGCTTCAAGGATGAAGTCTTCTTCTCTGGTGCAAATGCGTTTGGCTCTGATTAGTAGTGAGTAGGGTATTGATCTCTTCATGTAAAATGGGTGGTTGCTTTGCCAATGAAGGTACATTTTGAAGTCAGTGCTCTTGTGATAGACTTTAGTTCCTAGTTTCTTGCCATCTTTGAATACTACAGTGTCCAAGAAGGGAATTTGTTCTCTGCTATGTTCGCTTGTGAATTTAATGGTGTCATGGTAGTTGTTGAGGTAATTCAGGAATTGTTGTAATTTTTCTTCTCCATGGTTCCATATCATAAACACATCATCAATGAAACGTCTCCACACCTTGGGTTGGAGTGGGGCTTCTTTTAGGATCTTCTCTTCCAAGACTGCCATATAAATAATTGCATAATTGGGGGCTAAGCGGGTTCCCATTGCTGTTCCTTGGACTTGGTAATATGTTCTGTTGTTAAATCTGAAGTAATTCTTCTTCAAGACGTGGGTTGTTAGTTCTTTCACCAGCCATACTGTGTTCGCATCGACTCCTTTTTGTGTCATGTATGATGTTAGGAATTGTATCCCTTCGGAGTGCTTTATGTTTGTGTAGAGTGCTGATACATCCACGGTGCACAGGATGTCTTGATCTTCAATGGTTATGTCTTTGATGATGTTGAGGAAATGGCTTGTGTCTTTGATGTAGGAGTTCACTCCCTTACTCAGATGTTTAATAGTTTCGTCTACGAAGCAGGAGATCTTTTCAGTGATAGTTCCGATTCCTGAGACAATGGGTCTTCCTGGATTCCCTTTCTTGTGGATTTTGGGTAGGCAGTAGAAGGTGGCTGTTCTTGGATTCTTTACTGTCAGGTTGTCCATTGTGTCTTGGGTGATGATGTCACGATAATAAGCTTCTCTCAAGGTTTTTTGTATGTCTTCATTGAATCTTTTAGTTGGGTCCTCTCCAAGGATTTTGTAGTGTTCAGTGTTCTTTAACTGTCGCTCACATTCTAGGATGTAATCGGATCTGTTCAGTATGACTATTTTCCCACCCTTATCAGCAGGCTTAATGATGATGTCCTTGTTTTCTTTTAGTTCTTTCATGGCCTTGCATTCAGGAAGAGTACGGTTGTATTTGATGGCTTTTGCTGGTCTGTTGTAG
>JAAXHI010000555.1 GCA_012270875.1 Candidatus Poribacteria bacterium
AATGGGGGGAACACTATCAGGTATCCTCTTTCAATAAATCCACCAATAGTCCTTTAGTTATTCTGTAAGTCTCTAAATTGTCCTTCTGTATTCTCCACGGCACCTCACTCTGTGGACGTGACACTTTAAAATCCTGGTCACGGCACCAAATTTCTGGGAGGTTTCATCCCTCCCTTATGAAAGGTGTTGTTGTCGTTCTACTCTAATAAATATTGAGTTTAGTCCTTTAGTCTTTTTGTGGTAGTACTTCTCTTTTTAAATCCAGTTAGTGTCGAGTGAGGATTGGCTACCGCCTCGCGCTAATAGAGAATAACACCATAGGCTAGTCTATCAGTGTTTATTAACACGTGTCCACAGTCGCAGACACGTTCCAAAAATATACAGGAACACTAATAAACTCGCAGACCTGCATTCAACATGTGTCAGTACCCACCGTGACACATTATCACAGCAACGCTTATCGAATGTATAAACACTCACACTCTCATAACTAAGAGTGCAAGTAAACCCGAGCTGGGGCGGAGGTGCACACAATACTCTGAGGATCTGCAGTGTAGTAATACACGCGACCACAACCCAGGTCAGGCTACGCTCCTATATCGCCTTTGGCTAGGCTCATCACCAACGGAGTTACCTCACGTAAGTGATAGTTAAACTATGCGGAGTCCCCTCAACGCATAGGTACCCATTTAAATCCAATACAGGATAGGTGGTACAAACCTCAAGTGTTGCCTCAAGCAAATCCAAATCCCAACTAACTCTCTAACAAGTGGTAACAGCCAGTCCTAGATTAGATAGGGTAAACATAGCTGCCACTGCTCTGTCATGTGTTGACAGGCCGCAGCAGCCATCGGCTAAATGGGACTTTAGACCCTTCCATTTCCCTCCCTTTCCCAAGTATAATTGTTATACAATTATTCACTTCATTCTTATTCTCTTCTTACAAGAAATTAATTTTAATCCCCTGGCGGAGGGTTTTCTAGGACATTGACTAGAAAGCACCTGGTAGTTTTTAGTCCCTAAGACTTTGCATTGTTTTCATAATCTGCAGGATTCTTAATTTTTATCTCCGAGAGTTAGTGGTAACAATTGCATGGTCCACTTTTTTCTTTTAATTTTAATTACTTCTTAAGCATGCATATTAATAATTCCACTATATGATCATACTTTTTTAGGATATATCCCCCAGATATACATCAATTATAAACCATATTTTACCTTTTTTGTAAAATATGTATACAATACCCTCGGGGTCAGGGTGTTCGTATTTCATGAAATGAAATACTCCTTCATCATCCATTGTTAGTGT
>JAAXHI010000121.1:0-799 GCA_012270875.1 Candidatus Poribacteria bacterium
AGGCCACTTTGGATGGAAATGCCACAGAGCTTCGAAGATTAATTAATTTAGGATATGATGTCAACACGTCTGATCGGGCTTGGACGTGTACGCATGCTGCAGCAGTCTTTAACCAACCAGAGTGCTTAAAACTTTTACTCAGCGCCGGAGGACAAGTCAATAGTGTTTGTTCGAGTGCTTTCAAAGGAACTCCACTTGTCCATGCGTTGAAGAATCGGAATGCAGAATGTGCATTAATACTGATTGAACATGGTGCCGATGTAAATGCGAATAGCTGTCAAAATGAATCAGTGTTGGCACTCAGCATGCAAATACCTAGCTGCGTAGACATAGATTTGATTAAAAACCTTTTAAGACATGGATTAAACGTTCGACCGATTCTGATTGATAAAGACGTTCTTCCTTTCATTCCAGAATCGGAAACAGAAAAGAGAACGCTGTTCATACATTGGTTAGAAGCAGCTGGAGCAATTTCCTATGAACGTTTCATTGAAAATAGGAAAGCTCTCCGAGAAATCAAAAGACCAGAAAGATTAGAAAAGCAAACTGTGGAAGTAATCAGACTGGAACTGAAAATCAACCGAAAGAGTAATCTTTTCTTATTAGCTCCAAAAACAGGACTTCCCATTGGAATTAGAAAAATGCTTACGTATGGCCTTAAGTTGGATTGAATGATGAGTTACGATTAGAATCATCATTTCATTTGATGTGTGGCTTCAATTTTAAGCTTTACAAGTTCCACCATATCGTGACCCTAATACATTATAGAGTGTATGCTGTCGTTTCATAGGATTGCTGA
>JAAXHI010000121.1:833-1370 GCA_012270875.1 Candidatus Poribacteria bacterium
ACTAGAATAGGAACCTGAGAACTGTTCGCCTGTTGAGAACTATGAATCATAAAAAGTGCTGCATTTTTAGGACCTGTTACTGTACTGAGAATTATAAACTAACAAGGGAAGTCCTATCACAATATCAGTCAGACCTTCAGGTGAACGAAAAGAATAGGGCAAAACATGAGTCAGTGCCAGTATTTGAAAACGATAGTGAAGTATACAAAGAACCAAGTGGTGATCATGTAAATAAAAGAAGTAATTGTTCAATGAGTCATGACAATGATTCCCTTCCTGATTTGGAGACCTCTGACATTGACGAAAATGAAGACGTTCCTGATTTGGCAACTGATACAAGTTCAGAAACTGAAACAAGCAGTGAAGATGATTTTAGTTTATTTTAGTCACAAGGATTACATTTATACGTTTGATGTTTGTGTAACACATAACAAGCCGGAGAGAATGATACCCTGCTCCCTTGATGAATTTAAGGTTCATGTCTGACACATTTCACTGCATTTATAAAATGATATCATAACTTAATTTGTTTCTTTA
>JAAXHI010000124.1:0-336 GCA_012270875.1 Candidatus Poribacteria bacterium
TCCTCTCCAACTTTTCACAGGTATCACTCTCTCACCTGTATGTACGACTCTACTCCGTTTGACTGTCAGTCTTCCAGTTACCAACTGACACATCTCTCTGTGTTCATATGCAGATTTAACACAGCACTGCACAACATCCTCTTTCACAAATGTCACCAGTTGCTCCTCATTACTCTGTGTTATCGTATCCATTTTCACGAATTAGAATTCACACATAATGACACATTCCTTTCAGTCTTCTGCTCCCAAGTTTCAATTTCTTCAGCTATGTGCTCAGCAACCTCAGGAGATTTTCCTTCGAACCACAATTACAATATCTACCATGACGACCTATAT
>JAAXHI010000124.1:403-1350 GCA_012270875.1 Candidatus Poribacteria bacterium
ACTCAAGAATCAGTCCACCACTACCTTCAAAATTGACAACAATTTTCAACCCAGCAATCTGCAAAATTTGCAAATTCAATATCATTTACTAAAATATCAATTGCACGCTTCGTCACAATCGGCAGTCCATCCTCATCCTTAACCATACACAATAATGGCACTTTTGTAAATGTGTTTCCACCATTTTGATTCAGACACCTTCTTACACAAACAGCTGTGATATCTTGTAACGAGTACACAGATCTCTTCTTCTTTTGCAATTCAACACCACTCGCTGTTAACAATCTCTGAGCATTCTCAACAAAAATCCTGTCACCATGTTCACCAGCATCTTGACTGGAATGCTCATAAGTCATTAGTTTTGCAAGCAGCCGTGTAATGTGCTGCGGGTTTACTGTGCGTACATCAAAATTGTATCCCATCATACACTTAATGACTTCCAAAGACTTACTTTGCAACGCCAATTCTAATATACTCATCCCTCCTGATTCTCCATACATAGAGCCACCATGTTGTATATAATATCTTGCAACAGCCTCATGGCCAAAAGCTACTGCAGTTATTAACAATGGTGATTGATATCCAACTAAACTACGTGGTAACTGTGAATGACACTTACGCACAGTTTTGTCTGCACTTTCATCAGTCTTTCGTTTACGTATGATCCTCCTCACAATTATTTTACCCATGATTCTATGTTATCAGATGAAATTACATTCTTCATCTCCCTGCTACAATTCGTCGTCACTCACACATCACATCGTTACTTTTCCATAGTCTCTCATCTATTCATGTGATCTCATTCACCAATCTCTTCATATCTCATCCTCCACATCAGCTCATCGCCTCTGTTGATACATTTCCTCATGCGTACATCACACATATCACTGCATGTCCTCTGTTGAAACAGAACAAAATGTTTTTAACAAAAACTCCACCAAGACTTT
>JAAXHI010000124.1:1428-2494 GCA_012270875.1 Candidatus Poribacteria bacterium
CCCTTTGCTATCACACATGTTGTCATATCATGTGTACTATAGTAGCAATCAAGAACTTCTGTCACCACAGCCTGTTCACTAATGTCCTTTGTGTACACAAGATCACGCATGGCACCATAATCTGTTGTAGGGTCACTGACATGTTGACAGAAGCCATCCTGTAACATGACATCATGTACTGGGTGACCAACATCATTATCCAGCAAGTCCTCATTCATATCCCCGAACACACAAATTGGACTCCCATCAAAACCATGGAGACTCGAGAGCAGAGCATCAGACCACCCCTTGGCTTCCTCGCCTTGCAACCTGGATATATAACATAAATACAGGTCACGCATTTCTACTGATATCTTGACCAGTAACATCACAGGTAATCCCTCTACGCCAACATGTATTTGCACTGCGTCAAACTGTCGTCTCACAAACATCAGCAATCCACCATCAGATTTCCCTGTGTCCAAGCGAAACACATCATATCCTGCATTAGATAGACCAATATCTGTATCATCCACACTTTGCCCTGCTACCAAATGTGTTTGAGACAAGCAAATCACATCTGCCATCATTAGCTCTCTGCACACTTGTAAGTCAGCAATCTTCTCCAACAACCCTTGCACATTAAGCTGAGCAATAGCTAGGTGTTCCTGAAATGTACACGTCAACATCAGTGGACATGACATAAGCGGAATCATTTTTTGGCCCGCACGCCTTACCTCAACAGCAGCATTCTGATTCACTTTCATTTGTCTTCTGTCATAGTGAGCAATATATAAATCCTCCAGCCTTCTCACGCAACTAAATGCAATATATGCCATTCCTGCTTCATATCTTCCCTTTTCCCATTGCATATCAACAACTATCTGTGGCAGGACAACACTTTGCACTTTGTAAATGTTCACAGCCCATGCAAGTCCCAGGGGGAACTGGGTACGCGCAATTTGGACACCTTCACAACCTTTTACATCAAAAATCACCTGCATCCGCTGAATAGGTACAGCATCTGGAAACTCCACATATTTGCTTTGTGCCCTAGTATATCGTCCAATTTCATCATCATCAAACT
>JAAXHI010000017.1 GCA_012270875.1 Candidatus Poribacteria bacterium
TAAAATGTAGTGCACACCAATTGCAGAAGCCCTGTGTGTTCTAGTTCATGACCTGCATTCTGTGTATACACACTACACAGCACAGCTGCTGCTAGGTTATGTACGTACGGACAAACATTCGTCTAATTATATAAAGAGATTCCAAATGATACCTTCACATGCTGCTCAAAACTTCTTGCACCCGATATCATATGCTTTATGTGCTGCTAAAAACTGTTCAAAATTAGGCAATCTATGAACACTAACATTTAATGTGTGTAACGCCACAAAATACTACACAGTTACACGGTGATCATCAACTGCTGGGCGACAGTCAGATAGACACATTTCAGTTGAGCAGAGAACAATGACATCCGACAAATCACTATTCACACTTGTTGCAGTTCGTTCTTCGGCAGCACTCATCGTCATCACTGTTGTCCATGTCAATGAAGTCATCATCATGTACTTCATAAAATCTGGTAAAACATTATATCCACATGTTATCATATCTGCCATGGTATCCACCAGAGATTGCCTTTCGGCAGAGGCTCTATCAACTCATATTCAGTCATAAGATACCAAACTCATGATGTAACTATTTTATCATATGACAAAACACTGATCAGAATAAAACACATCTTTACCTTGCTTCATCTGCATTAATTGGATAAGCAGTGACAATCCGGTATGCACTATCAGGTCTGTGAAAGGGCTTTGTCATGATGAGTTGCAGTGTATATGATTTTTCTCTGCTGATTGTCAGACCAATGGGATATCGGAATCTGCAAATTCATAGCAAGAACATACAATATACAATATCACGTGCAACAATTTCCTGTTACCATATTTGAACCTCATACCTATCTATCCTCTCTGCACCACTGTATCTGGATCTTGCACATGGTAGATTGTATTGAATACAGGTGCAATCAAGTTGCAATCACCAGGCAGACAAGCACACCACGAGTATACTTACCCCCATCCATTGCCTCCTTCCACACAAAACAATTTATGGAACATGCACATTTTGTGTCATCAGAAACACAACATGGTACTCATTCTTACATGTTTCTTCTGTGGACACCAAACTCATGAGACTTCACTTTCTTACATATATTGCGAAAGGTCACTGGTGTTTTTACATATATCTGATTTTGTTACCTTCTGTAAATGTGACGAACATCTTCACGTTTCTGATATTCATTGCGCGCTTGGTGTGTAGAATTTCTGATTGCTAAGCTCAGTAGTTTCATCACCTTTTCCCGTCCAAAGCAGTTACGAAAACAGCTCTTAAAACATTTTCTGATAAGGATAACCACACATATATATTGACATGAACATGACAGTTGTTCGCAAAAACTACAACAATTGAACAGTCTACCAAACATTACCAACGACAATTGTTCGCAAAAACTACAACAATTGCACAGTGTAGCACACATTACCAATCTAACAACTTGTGAGAGGCTTAAAAAACAGGTACTAATCATCTCATCTCCGAGACACAAAGCACAGAAAAATCAATATTTACCCATTCACATATAAATCCATTTCACGCTCACTTCGATATTTATGTTCATCCCATACATGGTTAATGATTCTCCTCACCAGTAGTTCACAATGATTTGCACCCTTTGTCCTGTCACTGCAAAAATCAGGATGACCTGCATATCTCATTCATAAATGTTGAATAATTCACAAACATCATCTATTATCCAATTCAGTTCAAACATGCTTGTATGTACACAGATCTTGACATTTTCATGTGATCACATATATATCTCATGACTGAACATGCACCAAACATCATCATTTCATATGTATATCTTGTTCCTGTAACTACAAGACGACCATCACACAAGTGCTTACCTGTAAACGTATCGCAAATTCACCCTGTCACGTACACTTTGTATGTCACACACAGTGGACACATGATGATGTATACCCCTGCCATCATCATGATCATCGTAGCACTCGTCATGATCATCCCTACTCTCACAACTCTCATGAACATCATCATCATCATCATCGCTCCAATCATTTTCAGATGTCCTAGGTCTAAAACACATAAATCTGCTTACACTTCATAACATTTGCAGCTGTTGCACTTCAATCTATGACTCAAATTTTTCAATGACATTGTTTGTACATCATCATTACCATGACAATACAGGAAATTTTCATGTGTTTATGACAAGTTTCAATGCAGCTCAGCTTTTTTGCAAATCACATCACTTACACATCGGTCACAGCAGTCACATCAGAAGAGAACCAGCAAGAGCGCAGGATATGCAGGAGACCCATTTTCTCATGTATCATGTGACTCTCTATGTTTCCAGAAATGTTTTCCAGTAACCTCTT
>JAAXHI010000538.1:0-202 GCA_012270875.1 Candidatus Poribacteria bacterium
CGTTGAAAGAAATTACATTTCTTTGGCTTTAGTTTCAAACCAGCATTACGGAAACGCTGTAGGACCTCTCTCAGTCTTTTGCAATGTTCACCAAAATCTGCGGAAAAGACGAGGAAATCATCTAAAAATGCTATGCAACTTTGCCACTGTAAATTCATCAAGACTAATTCCATTAATCTCTGATAGGTGGCAGGACTAGTCT
>JAAXHI010000538.1:348-1202 GCA_012270875.1 Candidatus Poribacteria bacterium
TACGAGTCCATGACTATTATTTTATTGTGTTGTCTGTAATCTACACAGATTCTTGTAGAACCATCGGGTTTCTTAACCAAAACCAGCGGTGCAGCCCAAGGTGAGGTTGAGGGTTCAATAACATCTTTCTCCCATAGCGATTGCAGAGTTTTTCTTTCTGCTTCAGCTAGGGCAACTGGTGTTCTTCTTGGGGGTAACTTTACTGGTGCTGCATCTCCAGTTTCTATTCGATGTTCTATCAAGTGTGTCCGACCAAGGTCGAATTCAGACTTTGAAAAGACATCTTCGTAGTCTCGGAGCAGCTTACGAATGGCCTTGCGTTCTTCTTTACTCCACCCTCTTTCTGCATTCTGGGCCAGTTCCACTAGATGTGGGGGTACTTCTACTTCTTCTTCTTCGTCCTGCTTCCTGGCTCTTCGGATCGTCACCTGCTGCTGTCTCTGGGGTCTGGATCGTCTTGGAGTTTGACCTTTCCAAGGCCTCCTCCGTTTCGAAGTGCAACAAGTGCACTCCAATTTTAGTCTCCTGCAATTACTGTGATTCTCATGGTCATCTGGATGTTCCTGCTTTTCCACCATTCCCTGTATAACCACTCTCTCTAGGGTACCTAAAACTGTATTTCCTGCAATAGAGACTGGTCCAACAAACGGATTAAAGATTCGAATCTTCGTACTTACTTGGTCTTTGATACTCGTTACTGTCGGTGAAAGCAAACAACCATGATTCACATTAAACTGATAATCTGTCTCTGCAACTAAACTTTCTTCATTACATTCTTCATATACTTCAGGTCTCTTAATCAATGCATTTACTACCATCTCGGCCATTCCTGGTACAGTTACATTATCCATTGA
>JAAXHI010000538.1:1371-2328 GCA_012270875.1 Candidatus Poribacteria bacterium
TTGTCTCCAAATATTACTTCATCACTTATGGAACCAACCAACAGGTTGCGTTCAATCTCAACAGGGCCTAAATTCAACTTGAACAAACACTTTCCATATATGCGAATAGCCTCACCACTCGCACCTTCTGCTTCTACATTACATTCTGTCAATTTGGGTCTTCTACTCTCGGGTATTCTGTTATACACATCAAATGAAACAATAGATTCGCCAGCGCCGGAATCTACAGTATATATACAATCTAGGCCTTGCAGCTGGCCCAGGATATAGCTCCCGTTAATCTGTGGTCGTCTCTGCTCTCTACTTTCTGAACGGGGTTTTTTCTTACATTCTCTACTCTGGGGGGTTTGCTGAACTCCTTGGCATCTATCGGTCCTTTGCCACTTCTGTGTACAACCCTCGAGTGCGTTCAGTCCTATATTCCGACACAATACAGGGGAACCAACACTGTCCACAGGCGCTTGATCTGCCACACAGCAATCATGTAACACAGGAATCTCTGGGGGATCTGGGCTTAACTGGGGACTAAGGCTCTTCCTTAGATTTTCATGTGATCGATCACCTTTCTCTCTTGACAAACCCTTCGATAGACCCACTGAGTCAGCTAATTTGGATTTCTTTACAACTGGAGCTATATCAGTTCGCGCCTGGTGCAGTGTGCAATCAACATTCATTTCTCTGGTTATCTCATCTTCACTATTAGTACTATTTACACTATACTCACCAATTGTACTCTTATACTCACCATACTTACCATCCTCACACTCAGCATTCTCCATTTTCACCGTCTCATCATCTTTGGCTATGGTATCTAGTGATGTAACAACAGCTGATGTGTCATAGCCTCCCACACCAGCAGCTTCTAGTTTGTTGTCCCCCTGGTTACGGCTTGTCCACCCTGTCCCATTAGCGGTGGAACTGGATCGACACCTCGGTTCGGCCTTTGTGGATTTCTTC
>JAAXHI010000195.1 GCA_012270875.1 Candidatus Poribacteria bacterium
GGACATTCTATAGTATGAGTGTCAAGAAAAAAGGTCTCATGTGGCGTTTCAGCTCTGGTGACAAAAGAACGTGTCATCGCGAAATAGAGCAAAGATGACCCGTATGAGTTGGCGAGCCAAACACTTGACTGCTTGCCAATGAGAAAGCCCTGCTTCCCGTTTCTTGAGGTAATACCTGGTAGAAGATGCACAATAGCGTCGATTAGATTCAGCTATTTGCATGATAGCATCTTTAGCTACTTTATTGGCACGATGAGTGGTTCTGTGGAATCCTTTTCGCTTGCCTGAGTCGTCGGAGACAGGGGAAAGACCACAGTACATAGCCAGTTTCGCCTCGGTCTTAAATCGATTCATGTTGCATAATTCGCCCAGAAGACGGGCGGCGGTAATCACAGAAGCTCCGGGAATTGAAGTGATACGTTGAATCTCCAACGATTCCTTGGCTAACGTTTTGAGTTGCTTCTCCAACTGAGTTAGATTCTGCGTAAGAGTGAGAATCTGCTGTGCGAGTGTCTGCACAACAAGCGCCTTAGTGTCAAGATGTGAGGGATAGCGATGTACAGATTCTGCAAGTTGCATTAGTTTTTCAGCCGATCGTCGTCCTAATCGGTTCTTGCTATGTTTGCCGATGAACACGGTTAATTCCTCTACAGATGAGTTTCGGACGTGTTCGGGCGTTGGATACTCAACAAGCAGGTGCAAGAAGGTCTTGCTGGTGATGGTTGAACATATGGAATCGGTAACCAATTCCGGGAAATAGCTCATCAATTCACAGCGCAACTGATTGGTGAACTGGGTTTTGGTCTTGGAAAACGTCTTATATGTCCTCGACAAATTCTTGAACTCGGCACTATTCTTCTGATGCTGATGCACCGGAATCTTGGCATGTTGAGTTCGGAGGAAGTCAGCGATCACATAGGCATCGTAGTCGTCGGTCTTATGGCGAGCGCCTAAGAAGTCCTTATACCGATTCACTGCTGTCGGGTGCAATGGCTTGAACAGAATGGCTTCATTAAGGAGGTATTCATCAAGTGGAGCTAAATTCCCATCATGTCCCTCGGAGGCCACAATAGGTATCAACCCATCTGCCTTGAGTTGAAGCAGTTTGTCAATGAGTTGCTGGTAGTCTTGATGCGTCTGCTTAATGGTAAAGTTAGCCAGCTTGTTTTCCGCCTCATCAATGATGTACACGGCGATGTTGTAGTGTCCAATATCCAGACCGACAAAACAAAAGGCATTCATTATTCGACTCCTCTGTGGTAGAGTTATGGCATTCCTATCAAAAGCGATTATCGCAACATTCTTATTGTGTCATTTGGTATTCCCAAAGCGGTGGCAGTCCTTTGATGGCGACAATGCGCAGAACGAATTAGCCATGCCGCTTTGGAAATAAGTTTACCACAGATGAGAACCGTTTCTCTCAGTTTTGTCCGTACATATATTATAGGA
>JAAXHI010000047.1:0-732 GCA_012270875.1 Candidatus Poribacteria bacterium
TGTTCTATATAGTGACCTTTGTGTTGGTGCAGGTTTAGTGTAGTGAGAGGTCAACAGCTGTACAGAGAGTTCTATTTTTAGCACATCTTTGTACACCACACATCCGTGGCAACCCCACAGGATTCTACCTTGTTATTGTAATGGGTAGAAGTTGTTTGAGAAATAAATAGTTTTTCGATTTGTTTGAGAAATAAATAGTTTTTCTAGAGATTTGTAGTGTTGTTGTGGAAGATTTAATTGTGTTTGGTTTCCAATTTTGTTTTGAGTCTACTGCTAGAGTGGAGTAGACTGTATGTAGTCAGAGGGCAATAGAGTTGTATTGGCAAGGGGATAGCTGATGCCGGAGGCCCCCTCCCCTTTCGAGAGCCTGTGAAATGATATGTCTGTATGTGATACCTAAAATGAACGTTGTTTATCAGGATATGTTTGCTGCTCGTGTATTTGTCATATGTGTTGTGTTGTCATTGCAGCTGCTGTGAACAAAGTAATATGATATACATGTGTTGATGGCATACATCTGTGCTGGAGATGAACATGTCAGAACATGACAATAGTGATGTAGCTGTGCCTGTTGGTAACAGTGAAGTGTCTACAGAAAGTGAAGCGGAGAGCAGTGTAGTTGTAAGTTGGTTTTACTTATCTGTATGAACAAAGTGGATCTCCCGTGGCAAGCCACGGGATGTGTGGTGTACAAAGATGTGCTAAAAATAGAACTCTGTGTACAGCTGTTGA
>JAAXHI010000047.1:747-3725 GCA_012270875.1 Candidatus Poribacteria bacterium
AGCTCGAGCACCGTTGTGGCCTTTATTATATTGGATGTGAGGATGGTCCCAGCTATGCATGGAGTGACCTATCTGCTAGTAAGAATGAAATTGCTAGAGGCAGTGGAGCTATGAGCAGCTCATCTGGGAGCCGTGTAGGAATGATGTGGATGAATAAGTGATGTTATGGAATTTGCTACATATTATACAGACATGTGTCTTATATGAGCCATGATGTTAAGGGTTTGAAGTACTGACTATGTACTAACAGGAATTTGAAGATGATTGTGACAATGAAGATGGTTCACATGATGAAGGCAATGACTTATCTGCCAGCAATAGTGAGAGTGAAAGTAGTGCAGCTGACAGTGTAGGTGCTACAGGAAGTGATACTGAAAGCAGTTCATCTGTAAGTTGAGAGGTCAAGGGTGCGGGTGAATGTATTGTCTGTAGTACATATGATTGCATAGCTCTTCAAGTGATATATGGTGCTGCGACTGAAGAATGTTTCACCTATCTGTTGCAGGAATCTGATACATCTGATGATGAAGTGGATGACATACATGCTAGCAATAGTGAAGTTGATGTAATCAGTGAGGCTGAAAACAATTCATTTGTAAGTTGTGTGGGTAATGTAATGGGTGAATGAAAGATGATACTGATTTAGTTGTATGTGAAGTATGATATGAAGAGTTGTTCATACTTGATCTGTCACTTGCAGCTATGTGAAGATACTGTGGACTATGACTTCAAGGCTGACATACAAGATATGCTTAGTAAAGGCGAATGTGTGAATGACTATCTAAATTCTCGTGCCACACCTTTGATCATTGCGATATCCAACATGGATATCAGTTATGTCCAGAAGCTCATATCTGCTGGTGCTGATGTGAACTTACCAACAAAGGAGGGAGTAACTCCTGTGTGCTTGTCACTGCAGAGTTTGTCATTAGAGACACCAGAATACATACATATACTACATGCATTGCTAGAGGCAGGTGCTGATGCTGGTAAAGGGTGTGTCATAGGTGATACTCCACTCATACATGCTGTTGAACAACAGTCGAAAGTGGCAGCAGGATGGTTGATGTCATATGGTGCAGATGTAGATGGTTTGAGTAGAAATGGTGAGACGGCGTTACATTATGCTGCAAGGAGAGGAAAGGAAGATTCAGTGATATTTCTGCTAGAGGCTGGTGCAAAGCTGAATATCCCATCGTGGACTAGTGGGGAGAGATATGGTGCTTACCCATTGACCAGTGCCTTATTTAGGAAGTGTCACCATATTGTGCTGATGCTACTTGGTGCAGGTGCAGAGATTAATGTTGTATCTGCGCAAGGGTGTCCGCTAACAATGAGTGCATGGATTGGATGGCCACAACTGACACAATATCTACTACGAAAGAATGCATTTGTAAATATAGCGAAGGGTATCACAGCAAAGGATCTCATTGGTAACAATATAACACGCTTCCATAAGGACTCATGTGTCCCACCATGTTATGTTTTGTTGTATATTGCAGGAGAACAACTGGATTATTTTGAGTCTTTGGAGTTCCTCAAAGAATTCAGTGAGTTGGGCTGTGAGTGGTTTTTACGCAAAATTCTCTTACCTACTGACATATCAAGAGAACGAGTGAATACATATGTGAGAAATTTTATATATCGGGAAGAAGATGATGACACAGTTCGTACTGTGCAAAATCACAGAGATAAAGAGAGATCTTCGCAGTTCATTAGATATATACATGAACATAATTTTACATTGAGAGCAATCGCACGTAGGGCTGTACGTACTCACTTGCTGGTGAGCAACCCCCCGTATAGTCTATTTACAAAAGTTGATCACCTAGTACGTATGCAGCAAATTCCATTGGAACTTGGTGAATATCTGTTGTATGGCTTCAACATCAGGGAACAGAATATCGGTATGATCCAGTTCACAGAAATCATGTGATGTGATGTTGTGTTAATACAAGGTAGAATCCCGTGGTGTTGCCACGGATGTGTGGTGTACACAGATGTGCTAAAAATAGAATTCTTAAAGAGAACTCTGCGTAGAGTTGTTGACCTCTCATTGCACTAAGCCTGGACCAACGCACAAGTGTATGACGTGTATGACATATATGTGTTGTTGATGTGTGCTAGTAAGATATTATGTGTGTAATATGACTGAGTGCTGAGTGATACTGTGTCTGACATTTGATATGGAAGGATTTATGTGTGATGAGGTTATGTGAAATTTCATACATACCTGTTCACACACACTTGTTCACAGATGTTGCATTTCGTGTGAGTCATTTTAGGTGACTAGGTGACATATAATGAAGAGATGAATGTGAATAAATATGCTGAGATGTGAGATTTCATGTGGAGATGATGAGATGTAGCTCTTTGTAACTTATTTTGATTGCAGGTGAACATGAGGCAGATCTGTGGTGAGAAACGGTACGAATGTGAGATATGTGGAAAGTTGTTCAAACAAGTGACATGGTTCAAGAAACACAGACAAGTTCATAGACAAGAACCACTTTATGAATGTGAAATATGTGGCAGGCCATTCTGTACACAGGCAAAGTTACGGCAGCACAGTATCACTCATTCAGGGAAAAAGCCTTATCGGTGTCAGCTGTGTAGCAAAGCATATACGAGATTGCCATATTTGAAGGCACACATGAGGTGTCACACAGGAGAAAAGCCTTATCAATGTGAGCAATGTGGTCAAAGATTTGCTATACAAAACTATTTGACAACTCATCAAAAAATTCACAGTGGAGAAGGGCCTTATGAATGTCACATATGTGAGAAGAAGTTTCGAGTGCACTATACATTAAAGGGACATATCGCCACACATACTGGAGAAAAGGTGCACAAATGTACACTGTGTGAGAAATCATATGCACACTTGAGTGGATTGAACAGACATAGTAAAAGGCACACTGGAGACATGCTATAGGTGTGAGATTTGTAGCAAAGCTTTCTGTGAGAAATCGCATCTA
>JAAXHI010000047.1:3848-4097 GCA_012270875.1 Candidatus Poribacteria bacterium
CACAATATGTGATGCAACATTTCAACGGGTGGATGTCTTAAAGGGACATGAGCAGGTTCATGCAGGACTAAAGGCTTATCAGTGTAGGACTTGTCATCGTCAATTTGTTTATGAACATAATCTCAAAGTGCACATGCGAATACATACTGGATAGCAAGCGTATAGATGTGGTTTATGTAATGAAAGGTTCATATGTTTGAGTTGTTTGAAGAAACATGAATGTGTGTGTAGTGGACAGAAGGCATACAT
>JAAXHI010000075.1:0-766 GCA_012270875.1 Candidatus Poribacteria bacterium
GTTTCATTGGGTGTTAGGGTTGCCATTACAGTCGTTAGCAGCCATAAAGGATAAACTGCCAACCAAAAATGGCGTTCTTTTTCAAGAGTTCATAACCTGTTTCATCATTGAAACCATAGAACGCGTAATCAGAGTTATCCAGCAGACCATGTGGGTTGATATGGAACCGCGCGTAGTACTTCAATGCTTCAGTCTTGTGTGCCGCAGCTGTAGCTTTTTCCTGTTCTGGGTCTTCAGAGCTATAATCGCCGTCGTAACCAAATCCTGCCCACATACCCGCACTGGATTCTTTGGGAAATGTCAGTGCTGCCCATATTCCGTGATAGATGTGTGCAAGATCAAGGTACGCCATGTAGACTTCGGCACGTCCTGTCTTTTCGTATTTCTCAATATAGGCATGGTATGCCTGTATCGTTTCGGCATCATAGCCGAGAACCACTGCACCCTTTTGGATCAGGTAGTATTCGGCGATGGGACGTTTCGAGGTGTTGGGGTACTCATCTATCAGCCGTTGCAGGAAGCCATACCCGTAATCGTAGTAGTACATCGCGAAGTCCCAAAATTGCCCTTTCACCATTTGATTTAACCGACGGGTTTTTTCGGATGTTTTGACCTTCCATAAGGTTTCGGAGTACCCGTATTCCTCCTGCATCACAGGCACACACTTTTTCGCCAGCTGGTGTGCCAACCAGAGTGCTTCTTCTTGTGCTTCGTTTTTCTCTTCGCTCATCAAGAGGGGTTCGAGGGCGAGGATGGCTTGATAATA
>JAAXHI010000075.1:820-1179 GCA_012270875.1 Candidatus Poribacteria bacterium
AAAAAATGTAACGAGACATCTTTTGACTCCTTTATTTTCGTGCTTCTCGTAGGGGCGAGGTTTCCTCGCCCGTAGGGTTAGGAGACCTAACCCGTACTATGAAAATCTTCACTTATGTTTAGAATTTGCCATATATCAAACTCACGTTTATACTCAGTTTTGGACAACTTTATTGTGGATTATAGTAGATTCAGTAATTACTTGGACACTCAGCATAGGTGCGGTTGGAAGACCAAACCATAACTGTCAATTTAAGAGGAAAACCGCTCGGCCCCAGGCCCGGTAGGTTCGGTTTCCTAACCGAACCAGATCCTACGCGGAAATATTGAAGACTTCAAAAACCTCTTCAGTCCCGTAGG
>JAAXHI010000189.1 GCA_012270875.1 Candidatus Poribacteria bacterium
GTACAATAGAGAGAGAAAACCGCAAGTAGTCCTCAATGAAACGTATACAACTAAAACTTCTTTATTTCAACTCCCTTTACCTTTTTGCGACTGACTGCCTGGTAAACTCGCAAACTATCTCAAACGAAGTGGGTCAGAATCTAGAGCAGTATGTAGACCGTACAGGTGAAGGGAGTTGAAATAAAGAAGTTTTAGTTGTATACGTTTCATTGAGGACTACTTGCGGTTTTCTCTCTCTATTGTACGTCTGTCTGTCTGTCTGTCTGTCTGTCTGTCTTATTTTAGGACCATTTCATACACATGCGTCTCTATTTTAAGCTTTAGTCTCCTTTTACGACCATGTATTTTTTACTCTGTGTACTTTCTATTTTCCCTTCTTTCAAGACCATTACTATAGAAATACGTGTTCCTACCTTCTTTTAGGATCATTTACCAGTTTCAAGGTCAAATTGACTCATTTTAGGACCATTTAAAAATGCATACGGTTGCATTCGTTTTCCGATTATCTGTCTGTCTGTCTGTCTTATTTTAGGACCATTTCATGTATTTTACGCATGCGTATGAAATGGTCCTAAAATAAGACAGACAGACAGATAGACAGACTATTACTATAGAAATACATGTTCCTCCCTTCTTTTAGGACCATTTATAAATGCACACGGTTGCATTCGTTTTCTGATATCTCCAACTAAAATAAATGAATGATCCTAAAATGAGCGAATTTGACCTTGAAACTAGTAAAATGGTCCTAAAAGAAGGGAGGAACATGTATTTCTATAGTAATAGTCTGTCTATCTGTCTGTCTGTCTTATTTTAGGACCATTTCATGTATTTTACACATGCGTATGAAATGGTCCTAAAATAAGACAGACAGACAGATAGACAGACTATTACGATAGAAATACATGTTCCTCCCTTCTTTCAGGACCATTTACTAGTTTCAAGGTCAAATTCACTCATTTTAGGACCATTTCATGTATTTTAGTTGGAGATAATCGGAAAACGAATGCAACCGTATGCATTTTTAAATGGTCCTAAAATGAGTCAATTTGACCTTGAAACTGGTAAATGATCCTAAAAGAAGGTAGGAACACGTATTTCTATAGTAATGGTCTTGAAAGAAGGGAAAATAGAAAGTACACAGAGTAAAAATACATGGTCGTAAAAGGAGACTAAAGCTTAAAATAGAGACGCATGCGTATGAAATGGTCCTAAAATAAGACAGACAGACAGACAGACAGACAGACGTACAATAGAGAGAGAAAACCGCAAGTAGTCCTCAATGAAACGTATACAACTAAAACTTCTTTATTTCAACTCCCTTTACCTGTACGGTCTACATACTGCTCTAGATTCTGACCCACTTCGTTTGAGATAGTTTGCGAGTTTACCAGGCAGTCAGTCGCAAAATGTCTCAAAAGCAGGTGGTGTTTGAATGGGAGCTCCGCATGCAAAACGAGATACATGCCATTGCTAAACGGTCATACAAGCAGTGTGAGAGGGAATTTATCAACTCTTTGGCATTAACTACTGACTCTGAGACCATTGATGTGAAGCAAAAAGTTGCATTATTAATGTATGAACTCTGTCAAATCTCAGTCAACAAAATAGCAGCAATTAAACGTCGTTTAGAAGAAGCGGATGAAGAAGTCGGTGTCTTCTTTCCCCGAGATTAGGTGGGTATCATTTTTTCTCTCTCTCTCTCTCTCTCAGCAGCTGTCTACAGTGTTTGGATGGTTCGTTTTGGTATTTTTTAGCTTTACGGTTAGGTAGGGACTCTTGCCAAAG
>JAAXHI010000322.1 GCA_012270875.1 Candidatus Poribacteria bacterium
CACGCTTTCGCCGTCGTCATACACGAAGTCATCCAGGGCGGTGAAGGTAAAGCTCCTGGACGTCTCCGTAGCGCTGAAGGTAAGGCTCGCCGGAACCGTGTAGTCGTATCTAGACGCCCCTCCCTGGTTGGTCGCCGTGAGGGGAATCACAACCTCCCGCCCCGGCGCCTCGCTCAGGGTCACGCTCACTTCCACGCTCTCGCCTTCGGCGACAGTATAGCTTGCCTCCGCGAATGCCACGGTCACGGTGGGACTGATGTCCCCCTCGATATTCTTTATCGACACGTCATCAGGGTCAAACCCGTCATAGAATCTGTCCACGGTGGTTACCGTGTCAAGTATAATAGTGTAGTCCTGCTCCCCGTCCGACTCATTGTCATTGACTCCGGTCACCGTCACTTCCTGCTCTATGTCCCAATTGTCCGCAGTGAAATCAAGGGTGCTTATCGAAACCGAACCCTCTGTCGTATCACTGCTCTTTACCGGAATCGATACGCCGCTCATCGGTTCTGAGTTTAGTTTTACGGTGAAAAAAGCCTTTCCGCCCTTCTCGGTAGTCACATGCCCCGAAAGTGGACTGACGGTTATTCCGGTCGGCGCGCAGTCCGGAGGAAAATCACTGTCATTAATATCCCAGCCCATATCCTTGAGCATTCCCAGAGACAAATCCAGAGTCCTGTCCTCCGGTTCGGCATAAGGTTCCATGACATCTTGCGTACCCCTATGAAGGTGCGCAACGCTGGAGCCAATTTGGATAGAGGACGGAGCGAAAAGTTGGGGTCTGTTATACGAATCTACACCGCCGGTTTTAAGCTCTCCCACGCGTTGTCCATAACTGCAGGAGTTCTCCCCGTCGGTTGTTCCGTCCCACAAAAGACCGGTTTCGGAAGTAGCGGTTTCCAGTCTTTCACTGTCTGAAATATTAACCAGAAAGTCTCCATATCTTTCCGAATAGCACTGCAGATCATAAATCAGTAGCCAGTCGACATCATAAGAACCATCCTTTTTATCTATCGAATCAAGAAACCCCAATCCATGAATCATTTCGTGCAGGGCAGCCTCGA
Source organism: Candidatus Poribacteria bacterium (assembly GCA_012270875.1). GTDB lineage: Bacteria > Poribacteria > WGA-4E > WGA-4E > WGA-3G > WGA-3G. Next base: position 1,065 of record JAAXHI010000322.1, read on the forward strand.
CAAAACTGAATTGCGTCGAAGACGGCTTTCCCGTAAAACCGTAATAATAGGAATAAGCTTCATTAAACTCTATGCTCATGTGAGATGTGAAGCCATAGTCATATCCGGTCAGTGTTTCCGCCAGCGCGCCGGGGATGTAAACTTCCGGGTGGCCAGGAATAAACCCCTTGGCATAAAAGTCGGGCCCCGCGGAGGCAATAGTTGTAATAGGAAATCGGTCGGTAAATTTTGTGTATACTACTAGTGTGCTGTTGCCTACAAGCTTGCTTCCGAGCAAGTTGGCAGCATATTCAAAAGCGTTTCTTCTCGCCTCTCCAACAGTTTGCGCGCTATTGCCGTGCTTCTCTAATAACTCCTTCTCGCCTTCCGTCAGCGGGGTCGTATCATACCACCCTTCTCCCGGGGTATCTTCATAGTCAGGGGTGATTGTGACGGCCAGACAGTACGGCGGCGCGGAGAAAAAGACCAGAAGAAAAGAAAAAAGAGCCCTCCTTACCCCCCCCCCACGGAAAATCTCTTTGCCGTCCCCTGTTTAATCGCATGTAAGATAAGCCTTTCCTTTGTCATCAAACCGAACCCTTGTGTGGACTTTCATCCAGTCTGGCGCTTTGACAACTGTAACTTGCCTTCCATCCGGCAGGGTAATCGTTCTTTCTTCAATCGTTCTTTCGGCAACCTCTTCGGCGTCTGTGGCGGAATCATGCCGCGGATGTTCCTCCCGCTGATCCTCAAAATCAAAACTTTGCCACTGTTCATAGGTTAGAACCTCTCCTGTATCCGGATTTACAAAAGCTCTCATGTGAGATCCTCCGGGAGCGGAGACGGGTTTTCTTGAGTCCTCTAAGGAAGCGTCGGTGAATAAATTACGCGCGGATGTATCAGTTGAAAAAGCGAAAACCAAAATCGCGAGAATTGCCAGTAAACGCCCTTTCATCATGATTGATCATTCTACCATAAATAAGCGTAACTTTTAAGACGCTCCTTGAACTTTGAAGTGCACCATTCCTACAACGAAAATCCGTCCTATGTAGAGAGTAAGTTATATGTCCGGTTTTTGAGTACGTGAGTTGTCCGGTTTAGGTAGAGAGAGTTTGTTCCCAGTAAACTGACAGGTTGATTTTACGAATTCCCCCGTCATTATTGATCAATACGCGGTTTTGCTAAATGAAGTTCAGTTTAAATTTGCCTCTTTTTTCCAGAAAGTTTTTGTGTTCAGGTCTGAACAAAACGCGGAGTCCGAAATAGCTATTTTCGATCTCTGTGAAAAATGCGGATTGATATAGTTTGGTCTGTCAATAAAACGAAGATAATCAAAAACAGGTTCAATATGATATTTTCAGGTATATGGTCTGCTCTATTACCACCCAATGCAATCGCACATCCGGCACCTATTTCTAACGTATCATCTGATGGAGAAGGATTGCCCGAAGGAGGAGGATTGCCCGAAGGAGGAGGATTGCCCGAAGGAGAGGGATTGCCGGAAGGAGAAGGATTGTCCGGAGGAGATGGATTGTCCGGAGGAGATGGATTGTCCGGAGGAGATGGAACGTCGTCGTCGGTGATCGACACCGTAGACGTGG
>JAAXHI010000351.1 GCA_012270875.1 Candidatus Poribacteria bacterium
TATGATCGGCGAGGGTCTGCTTATGTAGACCTGTGGCAGCATCCCATAAATGGATTTTTTCTGGACCGCCACTGGCGAGGATCCTGCCATCCGGACTGAACACTGTGCTATGGACTCTCAATTCATGTGTGCCGAGAGTTTGCTTATGTGCACCTATGGTGGCATCCCAAAAACGGATTACACCATCGGCACTTCCAGTAGCGATGGTCTGACCATCTGGACTGACAGATACACTATTGACCTCTCCCATATGCCCATTGATTCTTTTCTTATGTGCTCCAGTGATAGCATCCCAGAGGCGAACAGTGTCGAACGCACTCCCAGTGGCGATGATGTGACCATCTGGACTGAACGTGAGGGAGTCAACAAGCGAAGGATGTGTGCGAATATGGGTTTTAAGTTCTTGAGTACCGACATTCCATAGATAGATAGCAGGACTGTCAGTGGTAGCGGCGAGTGTACGACCATTAGGACTAAACGCGAGATCGCTAAACCTGATATTATCGTAAGACTCGGCAGATAGATGGTAAAGTGTACCTTTGTGTTGTCCTGTGTGACCATTCCAGAGACGGATTGTCGAATCCTGAGCACCACTGGCAAGCGTGTTACCATCAGGACTAAATACGACACTCCAGACCCTATTCTTATGTCCAGTGAGTGTTTGTTGATGTGCGCCCGTCGCAACATCCCATAAACGGACAGTTTTATCCCAACTCCCACTCGCAAGGGTACTACCATCGGGACTAAACGCTACACTTGCGACCCAACGCGAATGACCTGTGAGAACACGCTTCTCCGTACCGGTTTTAACGTCCCACAGACGGACAACGCCATCCGTACCGCCGGTTGCGAGGGTTGTTCCACTTGGGTTGAAGTCCACGCTTTGAATTGTTGCGCCCGCACGTTGCGTAAAGGTCCCCACGCGTTCGCCGGTAGCGATATCCCATAACTGTATGCCCGAGCCTCCCCTTACGAGCGTTTTGCCATCTGGACTAAAACGCACACTGTAACCCAATGGCCCGTAGTTCAATGGATCTTGGAGCAGGGAGACCTCTCGATAGGTTGCTGTATCGTAGAGCCAAACACCAATGACAGTCGCTACTGCCAGCCGCGTGCCATCTGGCGAAAATTGCACGTCAAAAACTGTCCCTTTACCGAGGCGCGCTTTCGCGCCTTCGGGTAAGTGCCAAGTTGTGTAGTCTTGGGCAACGCTCAAAGGTAGATACACTGTTGAAAACAGGATAAAGGTGAAAAATATGGAAAATAACCACGTTTTCATTCTTATTTTTTTGTTCATTATGAATCTCCTTGGGGCGGAGGTTTCAATTGAATTCATTTGTTCAGGGGGGAGAGAAGGTTTTAAAGGATATAAGGTTTGTGGATAGGACACGGTGCAGTTGGAATTCAGATCGAATTTTGGCGCGTACGCCGCAAAACCGAACCTACCGAGTCTGGGTCTGAGACGGTTGTTTTCTCTAAAGTTGAGATGTATGGGGCGAGACGACCTCGCCCCTACAGTTGAAACGTAGATAAAGCAGTAGCATCTACGCTGCTGTGTTAGTTGATGGGCCCGATATCTAAAGCGACAGATGTCGGAACGGCTAATCCAGTATGAACTTCTTCAATTTCTGAACCATCAAAGTTGGCGCGTTTAATGGTCCCGTCACCAAAATTCGTCCAATCACCAGTATCTGTCCAATAGAACTTATCTGCACTAAAATCAAAAAGAATATCATGTACGCTTGCGGATTCAGGAATTATATTCTCGACGTTTGTGCCATCAAGATTGGCACGTTGTATATTATCTACCGGGGGCCAATTCGTCCAGTACATCTTGCCTGCGTCAAGATCCAAAGTAATCGCTTGCGGGATATACAACCCACGGACGAGTACTTCGACGTTTGAACCATCAAGGTTGGCACGCTGTATTGTATCAGTTAGCTCCTCGGCACCAGGGGAGATTTCTTCCCACTCTGTCCAGTATACCTTACCATTTACCAAATCGAGGGCTATACCATCAGGGGTAAACGATGTTGTGATAACATCTTCAACCTCGGACCCGTCCAAATTAGCCCGCTGAATTTTACCAGCAGCTGTCCAATAAACTTTACCAGTTTGCAAGTCTAAAGCAAGTTCTTGACCGGTCGTTCCTTGAACAATAACTTCAACGTTGGTACCGTCCAAGTTTGCACGCCTCACACCCTGATTAGCCAAACTGACCCAATAGATTTTACCGCCTTCAACATCTAATGCTATACCCCACGGTTTGACTCCTGTAATCAGGGTTTCAATGTTTGAGCCATCCGGATCAGACCGCTGGATAGTTTCCGTACCCCAATCACTCCAGTAGAGTTTTCTAAGACTTACCATCGGTTCAGGAGGTGTTTCTACCGGTGCCTCCATCATGGGGGTGCCAAGAGGTAGTTGATGATGATCTCCGCTGCAACGTCACCATTTAGAAGACCTATATGCTCGAAGGTCCCGTGAATAATTGTAATCCTGCCACGGTCTCCGTCTCGGAGAATGACGGGATCCGCACACGCCGCCTCATCCGTCCCTGTATCGCTTGCGAAAACCTTTTCAGCAAACCATTCCCCTTGAAGCTGATCTAACTGAACGGATCTGTAAGATACAAAATCGACTAAACTCGGTGCTAACGCCATGCCGTCGGATGTGACAACCATTGTTTTCGGCGACATAATGTCTCTATTGTCACGCAGGGATATAGTAGGATTGTCCATGAGGTTTTGCAACCCACCTTCTTGGTTTACTCCTACGTCCTCAGTCCTTACTATTCCGGTGACTTCACCTACTTCAAAGTCACTATTCCAGGCTATATAATCGGCGTGATTCAGGATGGTATCGCCATCGGTTGTTTCAATCCAATTTTCTGCGATGGAGCCATCGGGTTGGGAATTCCCAGCACCATAGACTGAGTCGGGTAACACACCGTAAAGGATGATGATGTTAACGTTGCCATCACCGGTCGTCTGAAGCATCCATTCCGCAACATGGGCAGGATTTTTCGTGATCTCCACAGAAAAACCAGCGGATTCCACAAGATTTTTTGTCGTTTCTGCTGCCATTTCTACATCTTCGAGTGTTATCCAATAACTACGATTTGTGTAGATCAAAACATCCACCAAATCAATTGGCATCTCCATCATCTCTTCCGGCATTTCTGTCGGTTCTGTTGGTTCCACCTTATCCGCGTCCGGCATGATCGTATCCGTCATTTCCTTGGGTATCCGTTCGCAACTTGTGAAATAGACGGCGCAGGTGATGAGCGCAATAACGGCTATCCATAAATATTTTCGCATTGAAAATTCTCCTTAAGTACTTACAGTATAAGATAGACTTGAGCAGAATACATTGCTATATCCTGCTCAAGTTTTTAGATTGCGTAGTACATGAATTCCACGGTTGACGCTTTACATGATGTAAATTGACAACCCGAAACCCTCATTCAAATAAGCGTCAGGAACCTCTGCTTAGATTCATCCAAAGGTTTGACAATCTTACTTAAGGTAGGTAAGCAAAATTGATGCCAACATTAATTGCTGCTACTCATGGAAAAAAAGCGGATATTACACAACTTATGCTGATTTAAAACATAATTCGTGTAAAGTGATGCGTGAATTGTGCTTAAAAAAAGAAATTTTACTTATTCTTTGACTGATGGGTTGATGCTGTTTATAGTTGCCGTAGCGAAAACAGCCTCGCGACGATTTAGGGATGTAATATACAAAAATTGTATAGGACAAAAATTGTATAGGACAAAAATTGCTTAATCACTCAATTGTTGATTGTTCACAATCGTCCTATGTGTATTTTGATACATATAGGACTTACGCAAATTGAATAGAGAAAGGGTATATTTTGCTGAAAATGCCTCATAGTGAGAGTATCTTGTTGTATTTAACCCCCTAAATCCCCTTATCAGGGGGACTTTAAGAAGCAGTATAGTGAGAGTATCTTGTTGTATTTAACCCCCTAAATCCCCCTTATCAGGGGTCTTTAAGAAGCAGTGCGTAAGTCCTATATTATTTTTGTCGGGAGTTTGTTAGATGGGCAATACTTTGGGTATCAGAACCATCTCGTAGTAGTAGGCAGGTGTATCCACTCGTTGCGGATGGTCTTTGGAAGGTTGGACAGCAAACGGGGCCTGAGGGCACCCGAAAGTGGAAATTGGATAGAATTGAGACCTGAACCTAATCAAGAAATATGCCTGCTTCGCTATCTAAGGACCGAACGTTTTCTCAAGATTGTCTCTGAGCCGGGTTATGATGATCGCTTCTAATTGTTCAAGAGACTGCGTATTTCCGTCATCCATTAGTGCCTCTACAAGTTGTGACAGCTCTTTCTGTTCTGCTGTATCGCTGGCTTTAAGCGTTCCGACAATTTCACTCATCTGCGGTAAGACATAAGTCTTGAGAGAGGGTGTCGCCGATTTGAGTTCATCTATGATTTTCTCCATCTCCGCAACACCTTCTTTCAATTCGGATTCCAACTGTGTCAGCATTTCCTGATACTCAGCGGTCGGATTTTCTTGCGGATCCGATGGTTCTTCACTATAGTGGCTGGCAGCAATTCGGTTGATCTGCTCTCTGGCTTCCAGCACTTTACTTTCCAAGTCAACTAAAACTCTGAACTTTTCTACAATTATATCGGCGAGTTCTTTTGTCTGTCTGGTGTCTTTTTCAGTCATCTGTGTCCCTTTCCGTGCTATGATCGGCACAGGGCAGACAAATCCTTATATTTTCTCGCTTTAGGTAAATCTAATGGAATTACCGCTAAAATCAAAGATAAATACGGATTTTTAAATATTTTTCCTAAAAGGCCGGGATTAATGGTATATTATAAGCAAAAAGTATGCCAACTGCCAAATTGGAACGGGACTTGTAGGACAGTTTGAGAATACTTCAAAGCATGGGTAGGTCAGGCATGAAAGGGGTGATGACGGTTCCAATCATTGAAAACTAAACGACTCTGAAACGATATTGTTTTTTCTTGATTAATTTTTTTCGTATGCTATACTAACCACATTAGAGCATGTATTTTTGATATATCATATTACAAATATAATTATCCTACACGGTTTTTTATGGCTTTGTGAATCTCCTCGAATTTTGGAATTGTACCTGATAATAAAATTTGACGAATAAGTTGAATTTGGGTATACTTGCTGATATTAGGATAGGTTTTTGAAATTATACTAAAGTTTGGACAATAT
>JAAXHI010000117.1:0-1079 GCA_012270875.1 Candidatus Poribacteria bacterium
ATTTTGTTCAATTTCAAGTTATTTAACTAATTTAATTGCAATGTAATAGTTCGGTATTTTTGTACACAAGTATCATAGAATTCTTTCATGCACTTCTATCTTTTGTCATTTCAGCATCTTTTGGAGTCTGTTATGGAAGGTGTGTGTGCCAAGGTTACGACAGATAGCGCGCTTGACCGTCCGTCTCATAGGCAACATATTCAAGAACATGAAAAATGTGCTCTAGGATGTGCTTCCCTCTATTTGTGTAATTTTTTTCGCGCGATGGTATTGATGTCGGTCGGGTTTTCTAGCTTTTCAGACATTTCCGTCATGATTTATATTTCCATTGCGTTTGTTTATTTGTTTATTGGAGAATATAGAATAAAGAATAGTTTCAACATATTGTGACTAATGTTTCTTCGTTTATTTACACATTTTACCTTTTCTAGAACAATCTCTGTCCATATAAATGTCAAGAAAACAAAAAATATGACCTTACTTACTGCATGCCATGTTGCACTACATGCAGCAACATACATGTATGCTTTCCAACTGATAAGATATCTTTATCAGATTACAACTGCCAAAATGTGTGTGCTATATATGACAGAGCAACATGTCCATATAGTTGCAGTCGAGCCGAGAGTACACCTCACTAACCCAAGCAGACACGTACAGCTGACTTGGGTATTGATGAAAACGGGACGCAAATCGTAACTCGTACTTGTACTTGTTTGCCAATGTTGACAATTGAAAAGTAAAATATTGTTCCAGTTCAATTAGAACAAATAAACGTACAACTTACAGCTTTCTAAATTGGGTTTTGTGTGGTACATTTCTAAATATTAACATGTACACTTAGTTTTAGTAGCAGCCAACAGCCTACTGTACAAATCCCTTCCTCGATGTAGATGTAAAGATCTATGTTTTTTGGTCAAGTGAGTCTTGGTGAAAACGGGACGCATTTGGTACTTCTGCTACGCTTTTTGGATTTTGACTGTGCAGATATTACATGTAACTTCAAGTGCCAAAGTTGTATGCGGTACTTTTCAATATTTAACAGATACACGTATGTTGAGTAGTAGCCGAGAGTCTGA
>JAAXHI010000117.1:1184-1378 GCA_012270875.1 Candidatus Poribacteria bacterium
TTACTTTCCAACTGAGTACAATGGATGGTTAACTTTACTATTACCTTAACCTTATTTACATACTTGATACACAAGTTTAATGATGACACTTAATGATAAATATTACAAGTTTATCGTGTTTATAACTTTCCCAGTCTCCAAAAATCCTACACCAAATAACAATATGATTATATTAAATGCATACACCCATTTCC
>JAAXHI010000088.1 GCA_012270875.1 Candidatus Poribacteria bacterium
GCTCCGTTGATGTCTCCCACGTGTTTGGGGAGAGGAGCGCAGTCGTTTACTGCATCGACGGTGGCGGTGCGGATATTTCGTGTTGTTAGGTGTGTGAGAAATTCCTCAAAAAGCGGTATGAGCGGGTGTTTCAAAGTGTTGTCCCATTTGCACGCTAGTTTAAACAATTGGTGGAGGCTTGCGATCCCGCGCCCGAAAAGAGCTCTTCCGAAACTTGTCTGGCGGTCCTGTGCAAGGTCTGAAAGAGACACGAGGGTGACTTTTGGACGACGCTTTACAAACCAAATATCTTTTTGGTAGAAAAGGGCATTTGTGGAGGAACTCGAATGCGCATCGTAGTTGTCCATGAGGTCTCGAATCTCTGATTCGGAAAGCTCTTCTCCCTCATGTTCTGAAAGTTCATGTTGTAAAAGGGTTATATTGCACTGGGCCACTCGTTTAGAGCATGAGAGAAAGCATGAAGGCGCGTCCGGGCGCGTCCAGTGTCTGCTTCGCACCCAATCAAAAAGATCGTGGCGCGGTTTGTCAAGTTTAGGCGGAGTGCCTGCCCGTTTTTCTTTTGCCCACAGGAGGTTTATCCCCGTTTGAATGATTTTGTTGCTTTTCTTTGCATTGAGAAACGCCTGAGCTTCATTAGAAAAAGTCGCCATGATTCTCTTCCTCCTGTTGCACTACATTGGTGTGAACACCTTCCCAATATTCAAGATTAGATTCATATATGCCGGCGGCTTCGTCCCGAGTTTCGGCTTGTGCCCAAAACCCTTGTCCCGTTTTGATAAGCGGGATTGTCGGGTGGGGTGGACCGTAATTCTTCTTGATACATTGCAGTGATTCGTAAGTGCGTTTCTCGCCTTCGGTCGCTTTATCAGATCGCGTCGATGCTCCTTTCTGTCGGGCGCCGGTTGCCTTTTCCTTCTCGCGATTTGCGTCGCTGGTTTTATTGTCCTCGTTGTAGGTTTTTTTCTCAAGCAAAATCAACGATCTAAACGCTGCCTCCCACGCCGTGCTTCCGCTGTACCCCTGTTGCTTCGATTTTTCATCCTTTGGCAGATGTCCCACCATCACAATACCACATCCCGTTTCGTCTGCCCACTTCCGGAAGATAGACGTGAAACTATATGCCGCGGTTCGATCGTTTTCGTTTCCGCCAAAAGCACCCGATAGCGGATCGATTATCAGCAACTTGGCTTCTTTATCCTCGCAGAGTGCCATAAGGTCTTCTCCCGCGCCTTGCAACTCGCCCGTCACTTGGACGTGCTTTCCTTCGCCGGGTCCCCAGAGACATCCGATACCGCGCATATCCACCACGTGCAGATGGTCTTTGACTGTCTTCAGGTGATGTCGAACCCACGTGAAGCTGCCGTCGTCGTCGTTGTCTGCGGGTTTTGTTCCGTAGATATTCAGCCCCGCGATGGTGTGCAGACGGCGTGCGATCTCTTCGGGTTCGTCCTCGTAAGTGGCGAAGACGACGTTGTGAGGGGTATACACGGTTTCGTGGTTGAATTCCGGGTTTAGGAACGGCTTGGGCTTGTTTTGGTCGTAGCCGAGCACAACCTGACACGCCAGTTGGATAGACAGCCATGACTTTCCCTTTCCTCCTTGCCCCGTCAAAAGTGTTGCCGTGTGCGCTGGTATGAGATTGTCGACAAGCCACTTTCGCGGTTCGATGTTATCCGCAATATCTTCCCACGTCGCGGTTTGGACTTGGGGGCGTTCCTCCGTTCGGATAATGCCTTCTAATTCGTCCAGCAATTTATGTGTTTGCACCAGTTTGGATAGTTCAGATTCGTTGCTATCCAATTCCCGATCTAACGCATCGGGGAGAGAGGTTTTGACTGACGTTTTGGCGAGATCTTTAAGTCGTTGTTTTCCCTCCCGGATTCCCTCTAATGTGTCAAGGTCTAAACCGTCCAATATGTCGCTGTTCTTCATAATCCCTCCTATCGGGTGAATGAAAAACCTCGTGGAATATGATACTTCCACTTCCTCTGGTTATTCCGGACAATCTGTGGAGGCGGCTGCCATCCATTCTGTTTGGCGAGCTCCCAGATGGTGCCCAGGGTAAACTCTTCGAGAGCATGATCCCATTTGTACCGCATTTCTTCGCGGTTATACTTCGGTGATCGCTTACTCCAGTTGTCCCACAGTTGGAAGCCGTTCACGATCTCACCTTTTTTCTCGCCGTCTTTGAGTGCGCCCCCGACCTGTGTCCAGGTCTCATAATCATCGGGGGAGATATGCTGAAGTGCGCCGGTCACCCAGCGGCTCTTGGGGGCGTTGTGCGGTGGAGGTTCATGTTCCCGCGCCGACACATGTTCATGCCATTCGAGCGCCGTCGCGTTCGGATTGTAATAAGCGTCTGGGTCATGGGACATGAAACAGAGCTGGGAGATCGCCTTCGCTCGCTGGTCGGCATTGACGGCGGCTCCGGTTTGGTCGGTCACATAAGTTTCGAGGGCTTCCCAAGCACTGCGGTGATTTTTGGCAGTGGTGTGGGGTGTGATGCGAAACCCCGCCTTCACATCGCCGCCGGGTGAGAGAAAAGCGATGGCACATTCGGGGATTTCCTTCAGTGAATCGCGAAACTCGGCGGCGTTGACATCAAAGGGCAAATCATCAAAATCAAGCATAATCAAGCCCGAATGTTTTTGGAGGTTCTGGTTATTGCGTCGGTCTTTGAAAACGCCGCAACCGATGAAGCCGGCCAATTTCTCCTTCTTATTGCGATAGGTGCCGGACTCCCCCCGTGCGTTGAGTTGCCTGAGTTCCTCGATTTGGGCTTTGTAAGTCTTTCCGCGAATGGCGTTGGCAATTTCCTCCAGGGTGCGGTTGCCTGCGATCTTGGGTTTCTGAGCACCCTTGCAGATGGACACGGACGGATTAAACGGCTCCGGAGCAGGCGTATCGGTAGGCGGCGATTCCCATTCGCTTGGGTCAAACGGCTCATCTTCGGAGGCTTCCTCGTCGGCTACTTCCTCCCAATCGCCGTCCGCGTAGACGGTTTCGGGCACACCGCTATTCTCTTGTTGCGAAGGTATCTCTACCTTCGGGGGCTCAACAAAATCGCTTGTGCGGCGATTATGTGCGCCGTTTTCACGGGAATCGGCGGATTTTGGCGGGGCGACGGAGATTTCATCGTTATCCGCATCCACCGAGTCAAGGAGTTCTGCGGGAAACAGGTAATCGCCCAAGGTCAGTTTTTCAGCCCCGAGCTCCGCAGCCTTGCGCATCACGGCAGCGTAAGGGGCGTCCAGTGCGTCGGCGATTTTGCGAATCGGCACAATGTAGCCGTTTTCCCGCCCCCCTGTGTGGAAACGCTTGGCGAGTGTGAGGATTTGAGAATCGGTCATATTCCCCTGTTTGGCTATTATCCTTCCTCACGTGTTCGGTGATGTTCGGTGAGATGGGTTGTCCAAAGTTGGCGCAGTTCGCGGATATCGTTCTTGATGTCGCTGATGTCATGACGGATGTCGTTTTCTATTCGCACAAAACGATCATCGATCTGGCGTCTCATCTCTTTGAGGTCGTCTTTGGTGACGAGCGAGGTGGTAATCTTCCACCAGAGCGCGCTGAAAGCGATGACTATTCCCGCGAGGGGTATCCACATTTCCATGGTTAATCTCCTTTCGTGAGAGTTACAAAATTGTGCTCGGAAAATTCTCCATCAGTGTCTGTCAAATCAGACAGCCTACAAATCCACGCTATCAGTGGCTTCCGGGGATTCGGCGGATTTTCTTCCGTCCCGGATAGCTTGTCTGTGACGGTCTTTGAAGCGTGGCAGGTCGTTTTCTATCATCTCGCGGATCATATCGGCGATTGGTCGATTGAGTGCCCAAGCGAGTTCCGATAATTCTCCGCTAATCTTCGGGGATACGCCCGTGCCGAGTTGTTTAAGCGTGAATCGTTTTCGTTTAGCCATAGTGCGTGTTATTACCTCCGTATGTGCTGCCTATATAATACCATATAACCGTGTAAGGAATCAAATGAAAAACGACGAACAATAAGGCTTGACGCCGCCCTATCTTATTGAGTATAATTCC
>JAAXHI010000066.1:0-444 GCA_012270875.1 Candidatus Poribacteria bacterium
TTTTTTTTAATCCACCACCAGGGGGGGTTCTACAACAATGTTCTCATTGAAATACAAATGTGCTAACTTCACAGACATGTTACATGATATCAATGAATATGTTAGTGAAATTTCAATGTCACAGGTTATGTGTAAGTATGAAACAACAGAGATATGTATAGTTCTCAACATATAATTTATTTATCACTTTCTTTTTTATATCTTTATGTATATGTATTTGATTTGTCTTTGCAGGGCAATTGCCATAACATTTCATTGAATATTTACAGGATGACATGTAAAATTGCTTTTGTTCATATGTTGCAATTATGCAACATAACACCTTTCACAATGTTTACTTGCATACACAAACATTACACACATCAATCTTGGTGATATAAACCAATCTTAGCTGTTTTTCCCACTATTATGTCAGAATTCATAGCACTATGTATTGTTTTTTTT
>JAAXHI010000066.1:479-2045 GCA_012270875.1 Candidatus Poribacteria bacterium
TTTCTTGCACAGAGGTACACATAAGAATTCTTCTGTTGTCTTCGCAGTTAGTACATTGTCACAGATGTCCATCACTTCTTCCATCAAAGCATTGCACTCAACTCCTGTCATGACACAAAAAATTGTCTTCTGTTACAACTACTATGATGTGAGGTATTTTTCATGACAGGGACATTTTTATCATAAAAATTCATTACATATGCCTCTGTGCATACCCTTTGCTTGGACATATTGTTCTGGTGCGCAAATATAGCATCTCAAATTTGTTTTCTTGGCCACAATTAATGCCATAACCTGCAGACTCATCAGCCTCATCTCCCTACAACCACTTAGCTACCCTTAAGACTGCACATACATCATCTCATCACACGTATACACACTCAACTACTCACACTCTACTACACTATATGGTAACATACATGATTACTTACTTCTGATATTTTCAACACTCCCACGGCTCAACAAGATGTAACATCTGATTGGCAGTTCCTTCCCTGAAAAGCAAACAAAAATTACCACTGAGACATTCATCTATGTACAAGTATCTCCTATAAATTCCTTTTCCAACCTACTTAAAACACATGTTTTTTTCAATCAGACAGTACAATGAACTCTCCAAGCTTCATACCTTTCACTTCTCACACGCCCTCTGTATATGTCATCCAAGCTGTTTACACTCGCTGACAATATCTGTAGTTGCAGTATCCAACAACACGCCAGCTCAGCTATCACTATAATGGAAAACATCAGTAACTGCTCATAACACACATTCCCAAGACACCCATATGCCCCACCCCAACAAACTGACAAACCTGATTCACCGCACCCTATAAACCTTATTCTCCATGTGTCTCCACCACACAGACATCACATTCATCCACATCACAAACTTGTCAAAAAAAAACCAATTGCGATGACCACTAGATATTCTCATACCCTAACACTTCTTCATCAAAAGAACCACTCAGACACACTCTAGAAATTATATCAACTTGATCCCCAAACATCATTCTAGAGCTTGTAACCTTCCCAAGATCTTTCATGAACTATTTTTGAGCATGCTATCATTGCACATATGTATTTGAAATCACATCAGTGCAGTTTGACATCTTCCTTCCACACTGACTCAATTATGGAAAAATACGAAAAGGTGCATTTCTGCGACAACCACTCAACACAATGACATGCAACCAACCACATTCAAACCCTCTCACAAAAGTGCATAAAACGGAAAAATTGGACATGACCCCTGCAAGGTACAACACCCCCTAAACCCTCATACCCTGCCCCTCACTAGCCCACCATGCATTTCAATGGGGAAATTTTCAAACATCATACTTTGGTCTGTAACTGTACAGATATACTAACATATGCTTAGGTTTTCTCATAATAATTATGTATTTTGAGTATTGCAAGTAGTGTTTCATGTCCCCCCTCCACATACCACCATGCATTTCAATAGGAAAATTTTCAAACACCATATTTTGCTCTGTAACTGAACAGATATACTTCATCAAGCATATGTTAAGGTTTTCTCATAATAATTATGTATTTTACATATTGCAA
>JAAXHI010000066.1:2127-2472 GCA_012270875.1 Candidatus Poribacteria bacterium
ATTGGACATGACCCCTGGAGGGTACAACACCCCCTAAACCCTCATACCCCACCCTTCACTCACCCACCATGCATTTCAATGGAGAAATTTTCAAACATCATATTTTGCTCTGTAACTCAACAGATTCTCCTACCTCTTGGTGTATTCCCTTTTGCTTTAGAGCCCATGGTTCCTTTGAAATGTGCAGAAATAAAGAGAATTCCTTTATCTTCAATTCAAATTCAAATTGTAAACAACAAAGATGGCTGCTAGTGATGTCAGACATGCATTGCCGCATGGGAAAATGCAGGAAGACAGAATCCAACATATGGTTAGGTTTTCTCATAATAATTATGTATTTTGAGT
>JAAXHI010000020.1:0-495 GCA_012270875.1 Candidatus Poribacteria bacterium
GCTAGTGCAGGTGAAGATGATGTGGCACAGGCTGATGGACACATTTATCGAGTCAAATTTACTTGTCATATCTGTGGTGATAGAATCACTAATATATACAACTTACACCTGCATTTGCAGAAGCATGAGCGTCGAGGACAAGCGCAAGTAGCAGAGCAACAACATCAGAACACACCTGAATTGGCAACATGTGAGATATGCAAAGCAGAGATGTTTAAATACAACTTGACTAAACATATGAAAAGCCACAAGCGCGCAGTGAGAGGAGCAGATATGAAGTGTCCAATCTGTGAGAGAATGATGAACATTAGTAACCTAAAGCTACATTTGTCCAAGAAATCAGGTCTGTGCAGCCCTGAAAATCATCACTTCACGTGCAAGAAATGTTGTGGGCAATGTGATCATGTTGATGACTTCATTGCTCACTTCCCATGTCCCACAGTTGCAGATTCACAATGCAGTAGTAATGTGGCGACAGCATCTGGTTCTGGTGTA
>JAAXHI010000020.1:539-1060 GCA_012270875.1 Candidatus Poribacteria bacterium
AATTCCAAGCAGACTGTTCAAAGTCAAATGAGAAATATACATGTGGATCCTGATGAGAGTGGATGTACAGTCTGTGGTGCACGGTACTATTCTACAGGAGCAGATGTAGAACATCAGCACAGATGTCATACCCCACGCCCTTGTCGCCATTGCTGGGAAATGTTTGATTCACACGAGGATCTTGTTGAGTCTACCGCTAGAGGCGCTCACATAAATATATGCTCACATATACCGCTCACATAAATCTATTTGTGAGGGTGTGACATTTAGGGCTGCCTGAGCTCATGTGTGAATATGTGATGTACAACATCTCCATAGATGATGTGGATAATGATTGAGTGGTTGGGCAGGTAGATAAGTGAAAGATGTGATATTTGTGGTCATATTGTCGTGTGTAATTGTGATGATGGGTGAGTGTGTCTAGTGGGTGGTTGGATGTATGACATGAGGAGAACATGATTGGATGTACAATTGGGATATCGGTGAAGAATTTTAGATTAGGTTGAGACTGTCCGGTTGGC
>JAAXHI010000020.1:1118-2809 GCA_012270875.1 Candidatus Poribacteria bacterium
AATTTCAGATCAATATGGAACAGGTATCTGATGGTCAGCGGCACAAATGTGACATGTGTGAAAAATCATTTGCACAGAGCAGCCGGTTGACGATACACAAGAGATTGCACACGGGAGAGCGGCCTTATCAGTGTGACATCTGTGCACAGTCATTTGCACGAACTGAAGTTTTGCATCAGCATAGGTTGACTCATACAGCAAGAAAACAGCATCGTTGCCAGCTTTGTGATAAAGCATACACGAGGGTGCATCATTTGAAGAATCACATGATGGTTCATACTGGTGAAAAGCCTTATAAGTGTGTGCAGTGTGATAAGACATTCGCATTACAGAAATATTTAAAGCAGCATCAGATAGTACATAGTGGAGAAAAATCATATGAATGTGATATATGTCACAAAAAGTTTGGATATAGCAATGTATTGAGGAGACATAGGCTAACACACACTGGAGAAAAGCCGTACAAATGTACAGTGTGCAACACAGGGTTTGTACAGCTGGGTGTATTAAAGAAACATCAGAAATGTCACACCGCAGCACAACCTGATAAATGTGACATTTGCGAGAGAAGATTTGGTGATAAGTTTTTGTTGAAAAGGCACATGCGATGTCACGCAAGAGAAAAATGTTATAAATGTCAGGAGTGTAATAAGAGTTTTGGCAGATCAAGTTATCTGAAGGCACATCAAATGACACATAATCGGGAGAGGCCTCATAAGTGTTTAGTGTGCCATAGAGGATTTGCGAAGTTGGCACATTTACAGCGGCACCGTGTGGTTCATACAGGAGAAAAGAATTACCAGTGTGACATGTGCCAACAAAGATTAGTTGATAGATCAGCGCTTAGGAATCACATGCGTGTTCATACAGGGGAGAAGCCATATAAATGTGGAGTGTGTAACAGAGGATTTACACAGTTGAGCAATTTACAGCAACATCAGAAGACCCACACTGGAGAGAAACCACACAGGTGTAAAGTGTGTGGAAAAGGATTCTCACAGTGGGCTTCTGTGAGGCAGCATGAACAGATTCATACGGGGGAAAAGCCTTTTAAGTGTCAGATGTGCGCTCGAGCTTTCACACAGCTCTCCAGCTTAAAAGTACATATGAGGATACATGAGGGCAGAAAACCATATAAGTGTAATGTGTGTGGACATCATTTTAGGCAGCTGGGCCAGTTGAAGCAGCACAGCATGATACATATGGCGGAGAAGGCGTACAAGTGTCAATTGTGTGAGAAACAGTTCTCACAGTTGAGCAATTTAAAACAACATCTGTGGATGCATAGCGGGGAAAAGCCATTTAAGTGTGAGGAGTGTGACCGGACATACACAGCATATGCTAGTCTGAAGAAGCATATGATGAAACACGTCAAGCAGGGCAGCTAGGGGAAAGGTCTGGATATTGTGGCCCGCGTTTGCTTGTGGCGAGCTGATTGCTGTATTGTTGGGTAGCTTTAGAGAGACAGAAGTGCATAAGATAGATTGGTTATGGATTGTGTTGGTTATGTTTTGTTGTAAGAGGGTAATGTTGAGATGTGTTGAGTGTATGTTGTCAGAGTAGAATTTAGTGAGTGTTATGCTGTAATGTTGCTGATTGTAAGATATGTATCACAAGGAAGTAGATATCTAATTATGAAGTTTTGTTGTAAGAGGGTAATTTTTTTGTGATTTGTTGAGTGTGTGTTGTCA
>JAAXHI010000226.1 GCA_012270875.1 Candidatus Poribacteria bacterium
AATACAGGCGGATCTTTACGTATGCCCATGTTCTTTCCGTTTCATTTTTCTATGATGCTTGCACCATTTGGATCGAGCGGGACTCATACATCCTTCCACTTGGCAGGTATATCGCGGTCCCGGGCGATACTTCCTTCGATGCTCTACACAGTACTTCCTACGGGCAAGCTTGGTACATCCGGGTTCTTGACATATTCGCGAAGTGTCACGAGTCATAAACATGCCCCTGAGAGCCTCTATTTTCCATCCTGAGCGGTTTTATTTTTCCCTGCCCAACTAGAGCTCCCCACACAAAAATCGGCTTACAGGGCAAAATAGAGGATGTCAGAGCTATGCTCGAAAGCGAATAGGTCCACACTGCACAAGTAGGCAAGGCAACCAGACTCATGCAGTGTGGAAGGTGACACCATGGTGAGAACTAGTAACCATCAGGACACCATGGTGCCGAGCGGGTGATGAAGCCGCTATGCAATTCCTGATGGTGATCGGTTACTCTGGCAATCCTCGCACCGTATGGAGCGATTGTGACGGTGATTGATACACACACGACAATCGACACAGTGTCTATTCTTCATCTTATGTGAGCGCCACCACCGAGCTTGAGAAGTGAGTTCATTATCCTTCAAGCGACAGACCATCACCAAGGATTGTCCACATCATATGAATATACCTGATAGAGAATCTTCGAAGCACGTTCTCTATCAAGCAAACTTGAAGCCGACTGAAACACTTGAATCAAATCCTGCTGTAGCGTTTCATCCTCATTGCGATTAGGTGCTCTAGCTCGTTCCCAAACATCTTTAATAAAATCGGAGAAAGGTTTTTCTTGTCTGCCTTTTGTTTGTTTGTTTGTATGTAGGCACGCACTGGATGCCTGTTGCATCACTTTTGCATCACTTTGCATCACTTTTGCATCACTGTTATTTTGGGACAGTGACGCACTGCGTGCCTGCAATGAAGCGGGCAGTGACGCACTGGATGCCTGTAGTGACGCACTGCGTGCCTGTATTTTCTTTAACTGTGTCTGTAGTGGTTCAGGCAGGCACGCACTGGATGCCTGTAAGTCCGTCAGAAACGCTAGTACTTCCAAATCAATCGGTTTATTCCAGTCGATAATGTTGCGTCCGTTAGACCTTCTCAGACTGTATCCGCCTTTCTCGCGAAGGAACGTCATGAACGATCTAGTGCCAGTGAAGTTAGCCTTGTCATCCGGCTTTAAAGAGTTAAATGCGTGCGCGGGTTCCATCCCGACAAAATCATAATCATCAAAGTTTACTGGGTACTTCCTTCCCATCTTCTAACCTCCAGATAGTTAGTTGCTGCGCCGACTTCTGGTAAGGGCCATCAGCGCAGCATGCCCGACCCAGGACAATTTACGGATGAAGTGTATCTAGCCAAGCAAGCACTTCATCCACTTCCTTTTCTGCTAGCGGACCGCCTTCCTGTTCCAGCCATCCGTTGTATTCTGCCCAAGTCAATCCGACGATTACTTCATTGATGAATGTTTCAATGGTCTGCTTGTTAGGCATGGTGGTTATCTCCAATGACAAGAATTACTGTGCAAAAAACATACCCTTCTCATATATAAGGTAAGGCGACATTCGTTGGAAAAGCATGACATTTATTTTATTTTCCCTACTACGTAGGGAACTTTCAGAACAAAAATGCAATTTAGTATGCGCATAATGTGTGTTTTCCGGAAAAATTTTCTGTTTGAGCAGAGTAGATCCATGTGCGCAAATGTAAAAGAGAAAAAAAAATGCGGCCACGGCCGAATCTGCTCGGCTGGATGCGAACCATTGTCATCCGCGAACGATAGTCATTCACATTGCGAGTGCCTTGAAATGGCGCTCGGCGGGCATGGATCGGCAAGCAAACCGCTATATTTCTAGTATTGCGCGGTGTAACTCACTGAAATTACAGCAGATCGGCGCTGCACGGGTTGCAGCGACCGTGAGAATGGCATGGTGGCGGGCGCGGCTGGGGAAGCCACGCTCAATCGAAAGTTTTCGCGAGCCCGGGACTGTGTGTGCAGGCAGTCAGGTACTCACAACTAGTAGATGCGTTCCTTCGCTCTCGGTTTCTTTAGACAGTCATCGCAATATCTCGATCCACTTCGGCGACCATCTTCATCAGGCACAATCTGAGAGCCGCTATACGTCACGCTGCCCTTGTATCTATCGAATTGCTTGAAGCACTTCCGGCATCGCATGGGGAAGCTCCATACAAGATGTTTGATGATGCCCGCGACATAGTGTCGAAGGCGACCATTCGACATCACATCGTTGTACCTACCGAGCTTGATGTTGTCTTCGGCAATATCGAACGCGGCAGTACGAATCTCTAGTCGATCAGGTTTGAACCATATACCTTGCCTTTTCAGACTGGCCATATATAGCTCGGACTGCTCGCGCAAGTAGGCAAGGCGAGCGAATGCGCCCGCCTTCCATGCCAAGAATCGTGCTTTGTTATCCATCATCGGGATTCTTGCGAGTCCGTTCCAACATCCGTCGATAGAGCTTGGCCGCGTGGTGAACCTCGCGTGCGGTATAGCTGCCTTGCACTTGTCTGACCAATACCGGATCAATCGAATGCAAGATAATCTCGCGGGTTCCGGTATCAGTTTCGTGATCGAACATGGTAAAGACTTCGCCATCGGTGAGACGCCATATCTCAAGCATTTCATCCCATGCTTTCGACATCGCTTCCGGATTGCGCTCCGTATCCGCATCCAGCAATTTGTGAAGTCCCGTCATCACCACTTCGTTGTCCACTGCGTCCATTAGATATATTCCTTTGGTCCGTACACGGGATTGCCATTCTCGAAGGAAATTCCTTGAATCTGACCGCTCGGCTTCGCCATTTTGGCGGCGGCGGCTCGCTCGGCATCGGTTCGTGGGATGAACCGACCTTTCTTCTCAATGCAGGCGAGGATCTTCTCACTTGGTGTCATATCAGCCCATTGCCAAAGCTCGGCCAGAGTGTATCGGTCGCCGTTCTCGTCACGCAGTTCGACATTGCAACCTGTAAACGTGAGCCGATCGTCATCCTTATCCAATCTGGCCGTCACGCCGACTTTCGACTCGCTCAGATTCTTCAGGCTGATTAGTGCTCGTTGAGCCCCTAACTGTTTCATGTGTCACGCTCCGAATTGGTGAGTGATACCGCCTTGCTTGCGCACGCGACGGCGCGCCTGAACTCGTGATACTTGGGGATGCTGTGATGTCGAAATCGGCGGGGTACTACATCCCGGACTGCGTGGTGCGCTTCCCTCGCTGGCCCGAGTCAGATTCAATCCAAGATTGAAAACTGCAACCGACTTCATCAACGACAGCATCAAGGCGGTTCTATGACCGCCAGCTAGCAGAGTAAGCCGTGAACCGAACGAACCCAAGCGGGCCGAGCCCGAACGGCAGGGCAGGATGCTTCCCTGGTGATTTGTGCAGTGCAGCATTTCCCTGGATCCGCTTTCGGCACCACTAGGCCAGAATCGGCTAAGTGCTTGAATAATTAGACTTTATGTCCGCATGCGGTTCAGATCCGAGTGCATCTAACTACTTGATTTTCCTGGATTTTCTTGCTTTCTGCCAAGTCATGTCATCGGTGCTGCAAAAATAGTTGTATTCAGTCATTTTCCATGATACGGTCCACGGACCGTCCCATCTGGCGGACGGCAACCAGACGGAGATTCAGACCATGACGGACAAGCTCACACTCACCACGTGGGACGCGGCAGCGCTGAGCGTGGCGCTACATGACCTTCGCAACAAGTGGATCGAGAACGGCAGCCACGACGCGGTTCGGAGCCTCGAAGCTCTGAGCACCAAGCTCTCCAAGGTGCAACCGAAGAAGCCGAGTAAGGTTCACTTCGGTCCCGTGGTGGTGGATGACTATGGATGGAGCTACAAGAAAGAGTTCACGGTTCAGATCGGCGGGAAGGTGATTGGTACCTGCTACCGAGAGCCCGACATGATTGAGTGGGCATGTGATGGTGATATCGAGGCTCGCTTCGGGATGTCGTGCTTTAGCGGGTACACGCACGCGGCGAGCTTGAAGAAGGCCATCAAGCACGCTATCGACAACGGAGCGTAGAGATGACCAAGTCCGAACTGAGAGCGGCCCCGAAGGGCCGCAAGGCCTACGTGAGCGTGCAGGGCATCGAGTTTGAGGTACCCGTGTCTGTGGCCGATGTCATGGGTATCTATGACTTCACCTCGGGCGATCTGGCCTATGTGGTCAGTGGTCGCGAGGTGAATATCTACGCCAACGCGCAAGCGCTGTTTGGACGAGTCGGAGAACTGACATGATCATCAGGAAGAAAATCCAGGATGCTTTGTTCACGGCTGATGGCAATGGTGGGTGCGAGTATCGGCCCGCCATTTGGGACATCTACTATGGCGAGTTCTACATCGGCAGACATGCCGGACGAACCATGACCTTCGCAAACGGTCGGGTAATGATGGGCGGCTGGCATATCATCCTCGAAACGCTCAATCGATTCGAAGGCTTCGACCTTGTCACCTACGCTCAATTGCAAACCCGCAAGGTCGACCTTCGCAAGAAGGCATGGATTGGTCTGAACGTGTGGGAAATAGCTGCACTGGCTACGGCCTGTAAGCACTTGGCCGATGCGTGGCAGCACGACCGCGAACGAAAGCTCAATCGGGATGATCTGCTCGCGCTGCGGGAACGGCTCCGAGCTTTGGTTCCCGAAACTTACGGAGGTGATGACAATGGCAGCTAGAAAGATGGAAGTTTGGTCTGATGCCGCTATCGATGCATTGGAGCATGACGGCTCCGTTGTGTCGGCGGGTGTTAGGCGCGGCAAACCGAAGATCATCCAGTACACGGGACCGGATGGATGCACGGTGATCCTCACTGGGCATAGCAAACGACTCGCGGTTCGGTACACGGATGTTGATGGCACTCAAAAAATGCAGGCTCTCGGCATATGGCCACGGATTCGGGCCGACGCTGCACTCGAAGCTTGCCGAACCATAATAGGGAAAGTGGCGAGCGAGAAACTGCACAAGCGTCTCACTGGCAACAAATCTGATAAAGGCCGAGTGCGCGTCGCAAGCGATGATATGCCCACCTTCGAGAAAGTGGCAAAGGCCGCATTCAAGAAACTGCAAAAAGGATGGAAGCCGGGAAGTAGAACTCCTAGTGAATGGTGGCGGCGGGTTAGCACGTTTGCGTTTCCGTCGCTTAGGGCAATGTCCATCAATGCCATCTCTACTCGGGATATCTCTACAATCTTGGAACCGATCGGAGAAAAGAACGCGAACACTGCCGGCAAACTGAAAGGTGATATCAGTCAGATATTCGCTTACGCGGTATCGGCGGGTTATGTCACCAATAATCCGGTAGTCGCCATAAGCAGTCGAATGCTGATCGGGAAACAAGAAACCGAGAATCACAAGTCGCTGCCCTTCGAGCGTGCGCCGGAAGTATACGCACGTATTGGCGAGGTAAACGCCAAAGGTGCCGACTGCTTGCAGTTCATCATGCTCACTGGCCTACGTTCCAGCGAAGTCTTCAAACTGCAATGGTCTGACATCGATTGGCAGTCGGCCACGCTTCTTCTTCCTGCCGCGCGCATGAAGGAAGAAAAGGCACACGATGTCCCGTTGTCGGATGCGGCTTTGGCCATTCTTCAACATCGGCCGCGACAAGGTGATCTGGTATTTGGAAAGGAAAGGGTACGGGATTGTATGCGGCGAAGTGGCGTGCAAGCGAACGAGAGCGACGTGCATGGCCTTCGAGCTACGTTCTCTACGTGGCAACAAGCACAAGGTGTCCCGTTTGGTGTACGGGAAGCCAGCCTCGCGCATAGCGCTAGTGGAGGTGACCAAGTAGCTGATGCGTACGGACGATATGGCTACCTGGAAGAACGGCGCATCGTGATTCAGCAATGGGGCAGG
Source organism: Candidatus Poribacteria bacterium (assembly GCA_012270875.1). Taxonomy (GTDB): domain Bacteria; phylum Poribacteria; class WGA-4E; order WGA-4E; family WGA-3G; genus WGA-3G. The sequence continues at coordinate 5,925 of JAAXHI010000226.1, forward strand.
TATCTGACCACGCCGTAGTCAGCGTTCACTGCTTCATCCTCTAGGGGCGCCTTCGGGCGCCCTTTCTTTTTGCCCAGACCATTCGCTTCCGAGTGAAGCGAGGATATGCCCTGAGAGCCTCTATTTTGGCCTGTAAGGCGGGTTCACCTATGGGGCGCCCCAACTGGTAGGGCAGACTCAACGGCGCGTAGAGAGCGAAATAGACGATCCTAGAAGGTGGTCTGTTCAGACATGCCCCTGAGAGCCTCTATTTTCCATCCTGAGCGACGCTGACCATACCCGCTACCATGGGGGCGCCCCTCGGGTGCAATCGCCTTAGAAGGGAAAATAGACGATGTGAGGGGCATAGAAGCTCTACGGATACGGATGGCCAGCGAGGCTCTCCAAATGGCGCTCCGAGCTAGCCATGAATGCCTCTACATCCAGACTGTCCCAAGCTCGCATAGTCATCCTCAGTCAGACCGCAAGCTTTGTAGCACGGATGATTCTAATGCGGCTTCCTGATCTGAGGTGAAGTGGTGGTTATAGATTGGTGACGGGTGTACTAAGGTATGCATTGGTTTCGGGCGGTGGCCATCTACTGGGTTGTGGAACCGAACCGCGTCCAGGATAACCCGCATAGCTTGGATACTTCACTTGATTAGCTTTTACCAATTCAATCCAGTCACACACTGCTTGTTGTTTAGTTGCGAGGGATCCCGTGAAGAATCCCTCGCTAGTGGTGCCACTATAAGACACGGTTACCAGACCTGCCCTTCCGAGTACATCTTACCGGTAGTTGCCGGAATCAGACTCAGATACGAAGACACACGACCGGACTCGTCACTGTCTGAAGTAGACGATACAAGTCCAAACTGAATGTAACGATCATGCTCGTACGTAGGCAACGCAATCGAGAAAGCAAATCCCTTTTCCAATTCATTCGTGGTCGAAGTGACCGTGAATTGATGGGATTCGACAAACCGCAACGGTGTACCAGTCAAATTGCCCGCAGTACTAACTGAGCTACTGGAAGCAAGGAAGAACCGAATAAGTCGGTTAGTACCCGTGTCAAAGGAAGTATTCACAATCACATTCCAATATACAGGCGTGCCGTCTCCGAGACTGCCTACCTGATTCAAAGTGTGAGTGCTTATACCGCTTTTATAATATGTTCCCGACGTAGTGTCGATCGAATCTCCGAGATACTTCGAAGTGTTCGCCGTCATGTTAGTCGGATCCATATTGGTTCCAAAGGTTAAAAGTCTATCATACAAAGCCATAATATATATCCTCCATTAACTAACGAGCGGCTCGTCAACCGACAGTGCGTCGCAGACTAGAATCGGGATTCCGTGCCAAGTAGGCATCATCATCCCGCCGACCATATCAGTCGAAAGTCCCGCTTCCGCTTGAATCCTGCTAACACTCTGCTCGAATACCATCTTCGCACGGCGAGACATGTACCATGCCGGCATGCCCTTACTCATATCAGGAAGACGGCTCATAGCTTGGTGCATAAGCTCAGGCA
>JAAXHI010000380.1 GCA_012270875.1 Candidatus Poribacteria bacterium
GGTTCTTCTATGGGAAATAGGGGCGGTTGCACGGTACAAGGACGGGAAATAAGATGGTTGACGGTGGGAGATTTTATTTATATGCCTTACTGCGATGTTGAATCCGTTCCACAATGATCCGTTCTTGTTGTTTTTCAATACGATAAATCATGCGGTGCTTTCCCGCCCTAAGGCTGTAAAATCCCTTGAGTCGTCCCTTGAGAGCCTTTCCGCTATACGGAGCCTGCTCTAAATCGCCGATTTTCTTGATAATGCGGTCGGTAAGACCCTTGTCAACTTTTTCCAGGTCTTCTTTTGCTCTATTCTTTAGGACAACCGAATATCGAACTCCTGTTTGACGTCCTCCCACGGAATCTCCTCACCGGCTTCAATCTTACCCTTAGACGCGTCCAGGACTTTTTCTATATCAGTGTCCACCGCCACTTCTGCCGTCTCTTTCCATGCCTCAATATCAATCTTCAGCAGAGAACTGTAATAATGAGCCATTGAATCATGCGGGATTACAACGCTGCTTGCCTCCTCGGGAGATAAATCGCCTCGGGCTTCGATCCATGGAGGTTCCGAGTGTGACAACCGAACTAACCAATACGCCGGTTTGTCACCGTAGTGTTTGAGCACCATGTTCACTGTCGCTTTTTGATCGTCAGTCAAATTATCCGGTATGCCCTGCGGAATTTCAGAAACAGAGAAAGTGCCACGATGGGATTCAAACAATTCGGGCACAACCGGCCCGTTTACCCACGCCTCAATTTTCTCATCAAACAAAGGTTTCTCATCCCACACCAGTGACCATGCTTGGGCGTAGTACACCAACTTCTGCAATTTCAGTGTGGTCGTTTCGCCTGCGGTCTTCAAAATGTACGCTGCCGCATCAAATACGCTTGCCATCGTTGTGTGCCTCCATTACAACCGAATCATACGTTAGAGTCTGTTGAACTTTCCACGTAGCCTAATTAGTATAGCATGACGTGCGCGACTGTTGAAAAGGGGCCTTGTCGCTTGTGCGATAGTGAGGGGTATTGGGATACCTAAAAACGATTTGACACCCCTTAAATCGCAAATATGAGCCTCGTTTTCGGGGCAAACACAGCAGAATCGCCGAAAACGCACAGAATCGCCCTAGAATCGATTTTTAGCCGTTCTCCAGTGGTATGGGTATCGGAAGGGTCGAAACTCTTGGATTTCACGGCGGGGCTTTAGAAAATCAGGGGTTTTATGACAGTGGCAATTGGTATGGTGAAAAAAAAGAGGCTACAAAGGGGAGTAAAACACATCCCAGTCGTAGGGCTGTTTTCCATGAGTGATTATGACGAGTTGTGCGTCGATGGTTTCGCCTTCGGATATGAAGCTTTCATTGTCAAAGTGGACGGTGCGGGGCATAGCGTATCGGATTTCGCCGTCACTTTGGACAACTTCAAGAAAAGCGGTGTTTAGCGTTTGAGTGGGAGCGTCAACACTCAGGTAGACGCTTTGGATTGTCAAATCCGCTGTTTCGACGGTGCGTTTTGAAGTGTGGTAGCGGTAGGTTTGGTAAGGCAACGACAGCCCTTTAACATTGATTCGTTCTATGACTGCCCCAAAACGGAAACTGGTAGGTTCGTGTTCTTCGTGTCCTGTTGCCTCTTTCACTGTTAGGGTAACGATAACCAGAGAAGCGGGGTAGAGCGCCAGCAGGGTTGCCGCCCATTTCCGACTGGGGCGTACACGGCGGCACAGGCGATGGATTAGGAATAGCACGATTAACGTTAGACAGACGTAGAGGGCAATGGTTGCCAAAACGGATGGCAGGACGGCTACAAAACTGTCATGATAAAGCAGAAAGAGCGCCCAAATGCCGCCAAGCACACTCGCATGAGCGGCGTAAGGAAGTAGGGAGGTCTGAACAACAGTTTTCCACAGATAACAGACAGCCGCGCCAGCAAGAATTGTGGCAGGAATGAGGAAGAGTGGTTGCAAACCGGCGGCGCTTCGTGCGTATAAGAGGCCGGCTAGGAAACAGATGGGGATAGACAATCGGACGATTTTTAGCACGGTGGAGGGGCTTCTAACATCTCGTAGGTGACGGACAGCCTGCCGCCGTGTTCTTTCAAAGCGTTGAGTTGCGTCTGCCAATCCGTTTTTTCCACGGGGATTTCGTCAAGAGCGTTGATATGCAGGGTAATTTCAGTCTTGATTCGCGTGCGCGGCGTATCATCGGGAACGGGGTGCGGAACGGCGGGGTACGTGTGTCGCGCCGCCTTTTTCAGGTCTTTGTGTGAAAGCCGTTCAAGCAGTTTTTGGATATTCGGCTGAAAGGACAGCTCTTTCCAGAAATGCTCTTTAAGGATGGCTCCCCATGTGGGGGCTGCGGGGATCAGGGAAATATGGGGCTTGAAAGCAACCGCGAGTAGGAAAACAACGCCGATGGCGATAGGGGCGGCTTCGGCGAGGCAGCGTTTCCATTTTGGCATGGTTAAAACGTGTTCCGTTTTAGACTTCCCCAGGTGGTTGCCCTTGTTGCGAGCGGTTGAACGGGGAGCGAACCGCCAGGGAAAAGCGTATAACCGTTTCGAGAAGAATCGCGATAGAAGGGGGCGCCGGGACCTTCCTCAAAGCGCCAGAGGGCGATGGTGCGTTCCTCCACGCGGAACTTGCGTTGGGGGCGAATGTTCCCGGGTCCATACCGCCAGCCTTTGGTGATGCGAATGTCGTCGATGTAGCCTTTCATGGATTCGAGTATCGGGTTGCCGAAGAAGTCGGTGTTCCATGTGCCCCATTCGTCGTTTTCGAATGTCACGGTGGGCGCGCCTCCAATGAATAGCGGCGCCTCGGTGCGTCCCATCTTGCCGCTAAAGCGACGTCTCCCCCCACCGAATCGGTCTAGAAATTGGGTGCGGTGTGTGCCGTCTTTTTTCACGACGAGCTGGTAGGCAATATGAAGCCAGCGTTTCAAGGGGAACTCGCCGGGTTCATAAGACATCCAGCCTTCGCCGCGACTGCAACATCCCTCTTCGGTATCCTCCACTGCAAATATAAGCTTGGTATGCCCCTCTGGATCGCCGGAGGCATCTTCGAGAGGTCTTCCAGCCGCAGAGATAAAATAGCTTGCGGGCTTTGCGACGAGAGCCCAGTGTTCCCAATGGCGTGACTGCCGTTCCGGCGGAATTTCGGTGAAATACACCCACATCTCGATGGTGATGCCGTCGCCGCGCGCTTCGTCGCCTTCGGCGTCATCGAACACGCCGGGGTAATCGGCGTAGAGGTAGCCGCCGGGCTTGGCTTCAAACACATCGGGCGGTATCTCTTCCGGCTGTGCAAAGGCGCTTTTAGCGGCAAGAATAGCAGCGATTAAGGTCATAGAAAGAATGGTGTTGAATGTCATGGCATCGCCTCAAGAGTTCTGTGTGAAGAGGGGGGACAGACTAGGGTTGGAGTCCCCCCTCTTGCTACTTTTTTCTATTATAAATCGATTTCAAGATGCATGGCTCTTGCTTGTGCCTGCCCTTTGTAAACTATCTTGGTGTAGGGTTGAAACTTGTAACTGTCATTAGGATCATGTGTGGTAGACGCGCTTCTTACGTAATTTGCGTCTACGTCGCTAGTTGTGAAGTACTGATCTGGCCCCACTTTGTACACGTCATTTTCTATAAATGAATCGTAGGTGTCGTCTGCCACGACCGAATTGTTTTCCTGCAGTTTGTGGTCATATGCTACGTGAATACGAATTGGCTTGGTTGACTTGTTCCAAATGCCGCACTGGTGTTCGGACCGAGACACTACGCTCCTGCCTTGGACACCAATGCTGTGACCACCAACCCAAGCCCAACCGGAGGTCTTGTGTTCGTTGCTCCAGTCTTCAGACTTGGGGTGGGCGTGAATCAGGGGTATGGCATAGCCAACTGCCAGTGACAGTATGAGTAGCACTGCAATGTAGCCGTGTCGTTGTGATAACTTACGGATTGTCATTTGAAAATCTCTTTTTTTGCCATCGTTCAACGAAAACAAAAAGGGGCTGCGTCGATGGGTATTCCCGAATCGCGCAGCCCCTTCTGTTTCAGATTGAAACGAATGGCTTGAAGGTTTATACTGTAAGCGATTGACAGGTGCTTCTACACCTAGCAATCACGAAGCGATTCGATCCGCAGTATCGTTTTGCTTCCGAGGGGTTTCAAGTTACCGCTTGAGCCCCTCACTTTTATTTAGCAAAACCTAATGCCCGCCATTATCTCACTGTACAAAAAGCTTGTCAAGGCTTTTTCACACTTTTTTGCAAGGACTTCCTATCATCGCCTGTAATTGCTCCTATCGGTATTCCCGCCGTACTTCATGGTATAGACCAACAGGTTGGTCATGAAGCGGTGCACGTCCGGCGATCGTCTGCTGCGGAGAGATGCTCTGCTGTCTACTTCAGCCGTTTCCATAGCGCAGAGATAGTCTTTGCGGTTATATACCACGGCTAGGCGTGTGCCTATGTGTATCCCCTTCTGGTAGGCAAACTTGGACGT
>JAAXHI010000400.1:0-571 GCA_012270875.1 Candidatus Poribacteria bacterium
GATAGTCAGCGTCGGTGGATTCAAACGCGCTTGAATGCAGTTCGATAACGTCAAAACCGAGATCGTAGACTATTTGTGCAAAAGCAGTGGCAGTCGTATTTCTCACATTCAAAGACATAGTTCCCAATTTCATCACTCTTCGGGCAGGAGACCCCATGCTTTAGCTTGGGGAGGAATGCCCGCTCCTGTAGTTAAAGTTGAGGCGTGTTAGCACGCTAAAATCGTTTCGTTTCGCACCTGTTGTCAGCCGTTTACCTTCAAGTGTATAAATGGAAAATAAACCTTTCGCATTCACACCAGCAAGACGTGTGAGACCATATTTGACGTGCTTTATCAACGTGTTTTTGACGAGCCCGTTGCCTAACACAGTGCCACCATATCTATTTCGCTGCCTGCCTTTTGCCTCTTGTTCTCTATGCAGACACCGGCGTTTGATCGGGATAGGAGCTATACAGAAGATAGCGGTATTCTCAGGCATAGAAACACCGCCTAATGCGTGATGTGCCAGACACCAAGAATCTACGCAATGTGCGCTAAAGGTTTCTGATAGTTTGTTAGACACCTTCTTGAG
>JAAXHI010000400.1:637-1409 GCA_012270875.1 Candidatus Poribacteria bacterium
CCACCGTTTTCGGATCTCGGTATAGAACCACTCCTTACCGACTTCAAGCGGAGAAAACGATTGATTCCACTTCTTCGCACGCGGTATTGTCCGTGCCTTAATGTCCTCAACACAAACGTGTGTGACAGGATACAACTTTGATAGCCAATTGAGGATACGAAGTTTCCAATCCCACCGCGCACGTGTGCCGGCGGGTATCTTTTCTTTACCCGCATTACGATTCTTTCTGTGCTTGCGATTCGGACACTTACGAGAGCGTCTACTCCGCCGCGACTCACGACGCTTTTCAACTTTCTTACCCACTTTATTATGAGCATCGGCTTGCACATTCAAATAAGTGTGTGCTTCTGATTTGACGGTAAAGCCTTCTTTTTGACTGCCGGGGTCAACACCGACAACTATATCTTGTGTATAGTCTGTCGTCTCGTAGTTGAGTCGAATACAGAATATACCATTACTCCAATATGGAGTTGCTTTACCATTCTTGATGAGATGTCGTGCAACTGGCGGCGCGGTCGGCATCAGTTGCTTACCTTCCTTGGTTTTCACGGGAACATACATGGTATGTAAAACTCCTTTGCAGGGTATATGTTGCCCCATCCAGATCACAGTATCTAAGGAGAATCAGACTTGGGGAGCATCCGAAACGTTGTCTGGGTTGCCACACCGAGATACTGCGATATATTACTGTAGAAAACCGTTTACCTTGTGGAGTGGACGCTTGGCATGCGCTTCGCACAAGCCCCATGCTTTAGCTTGGGGTAGTTGACTG
>JAAXHI010000241.1 GCA_012270875.1 Candidatus Poribacteria bacterium
AAAACCGCTCAAACGCAATGAGGACGTGGGATTAGGCGTTTTTTAGATTGTCCCTATAAGATTCTATAAGAATCTATACCACGCACGGGGGCTTTCCGCAGGGCTACAAGCCCCTTGCGTGCGTGTGCAAAAGCACACCCCCAACGTTGCGCACCCTCAATCGCGGTCTTTGTCTTGCATCTTCTTCCACTGATCAGCAAGAGACAGCTTTCGGATAGATCTGGTCTGTTCAATCAAATTAAGATTAAATTTCATTCTTCTTCATCTTCTCCAGCCGCAAAACCCAAGCGCTTTCCGAGTTCTTTCGCTTCTCGGTCATCTGCCTCGCTTGCGCTGTTCTCGATATCATCCGCCTCGGGTTTCTGCCAAACTCTGCCAAACTCTTTCGGAAATTTTCGCTCTAACAACCACGCGCTAGCTTGCCAATTAGCCTGAGCTTCGCGAATGTTCCCAAGCAAATCAGCTTTCACTCGTGCTCTTGCTCTGTCTCTTTCGCGCATGAAGTATCGCAAAAGCCATTCGCGTGTCGGTTTTTTCGGAATTTTGGCATCTGGAGGCAACATGTCCAGACCCTTGTCCGCAAATTCTTTTTGCCAAAGATCGTCTACCTGCATATTGAAGCCCGCCAGCGTCGCCGCATCATTGACAGACAGCCCGAGCAAAAGATTTTTAGCAAATTCATCTATGAGAGCTACTGAAAGTTTGGAAGGGTAAGGCATTCTCTGCGAAAATCATTCCCGTTTTCAAGTTATCCTTTTTTTATAACATCAAGCTTGACCGCTCTTTCGAGCAAAAAAAACAATATGCTTAATACATTCTAGCATAGAATCGCGCTTTGACGTTGAGTTTCACGCACCCGCCTAATATCGTTAATTGTGGCTATCTCACCGAGTTCATGCTTGGTATGCTTTCGCGCGTCGTAGATATTCATGTATTTTTGGCACACATGCGATTCGCTTTTTTGGTAGAATTGGGCCGCATGTGGGCGCCACTTAGACTACGTTGAAACGGAATTTGCCGCCTTGTCGTTTGACTAGGCATGACCAAGCAAACGCCCAAGCGAATGACAATCGCCGAGTATGCGGCACATACCGGCTTGGCGGATTCCACGATTAGACGCCGTATCAAGCGCGGCACACTGGAGGCGCATCAGGTCGACGGACGTTGGTTCATCGATGTGAATGGCCGAGAGCCTACGCAAACGCCTGAGCAGGATGACCAGTCCCCGCTGGTAGATCAACTCCAATCCGAGAACGCCCACCTGCGTGAGCAAGTCGATCGTCTAACTCACGTCGTTGCCATGCAGACGCAATCGCACGCAGAGCTCACCAAGCAACTTCCAGCCCCGCGTCAATCCCTCCTCTGCCATCTCAGCTCCGCAGTCTCACGCCTGACTGGAAGCAATCAGCAATCGCACGGCTAACTGTCAAGCGTCGATCCATGCCTATCCCTCAGCCCAAAACATGACCTCGCCGAATCTGCTAAAATAATAGCACAGCTCAACCCCGAGATAGCCGCTACAACCGGCGATCAATACTTTCATAGCTTATCCATACGCGCGCGTGTGAGTGAATGAGTGAGCTCACCAGTGAATCAGTGGAAAACTTGTAAAAAGGCGATTCTCTGATGCGTGCTGTCTGGACTTCGCTTATGCCGCACCGGGGGGCTCGTCACCTCAACCGTCTCCCTCTTATCACCTCGCTCTTTTTCATTGCCGGTGCGGAATGTCTACGTCCAGACAGCACGCGCTAAGGTTAAAGGCTCAGATGCGGGGCGTCCGGCGTGCGTCGCATGGTGTACGCAGTGGGCTTAACGCTTTCACTTTTCGCACAGCTGAAGTTGTGCTGATTTTGATAAGGTCAGCCGTGCGAGCCGTGAAAGCTACCCACTGCTATCAAGCGCCGACACGCCCGACGCCCCGCGAAAAACGTGGCTCCGCAAGTGCGCTGAAAAGCGCGCACCTGCTCCGAAGGTAAGAACCAGCAAGCGAGTGGATAACGAGCGCGGTAGAAATCCCGAAAATACAACAGACCAGAGAATCAGAAAGCGCATAACCAAATAGGGTGTGCTCCGGTCTGGGGATACAAGCGGCGTGCCAAAGGCTATGATCGCCGTGTTATCGCTCCCGCCTCCCCTTCCTGCCCGTATCCTTTGGGATACCCGCTCCGTGTTCAACCGCCTTTGTCACTTCGCTTGAGCGACAAGCGCTCCCCAGCCCTCCGCACAAGTTTGATATACATTTTTTTTGGCTTAAGACACTCCAGCCCTGCTTAAATCGAGTGAAAGCAGGGCTTCCGTTCAGCCAAAAAAAATGCACGGCGGTTTAGACGATGAGAAGCGAAAACCGCAACTTTGAAAAGTTGCATCAAACTTTTTGTATGGGTGCAAATCACCCGTGTCGGTGTTCGTTTGCGCCTCTCGCCCGTGCCATTTTTTTATGCGTCAAGCCTTAAAAACGCGAAAAAAGGCTTGTTAATCCTGTTGTTTTGTGGTATAATTCATATATCACAAGGCATGAAAAAAGCCCCGAAGGGTTGCACCCCATCGAGGCTGAATCATTAACCCAACGCTCCCAAAGCGAAAGGAAGAATGACAATGACTAGTCTAGCATTTTCAGCCCCTTACCGTCAAGCCGTTTTCACGCTTGAAGAATTGCACTCCGAAGCCGTATCGCTTGAAATCTCCCCGTCACGTCCCAATATCCGCCGGGTACGCAGAGCGATCGAGATTGCCCGCACCGGTTCCGCCGGTTTCCAAAAGCACGACGATCGCGGTCGTATCTGGTCTGTTCCGTCTCGATCTTCCGATGAGGTCTACGAAGTTGTAATCCCTTCCGTCGATCTTGTCTTGTCCCCTTCCGAGTTTCTGTGTTCTTGCCACGATTCCGCCGTCAAGCAAAACGTATGCAAGCACGCCATGGCAGTGGCAATGCTAGAGCGTGCCCCGCTTTTCCCCGCGGAATCTCACTGCGATTGCCGCCACCTCGTTGACCGATCAATCTCTCACCTGTTGCCCGATAGCTATGAGCGTTTGCTCATGGCGCAACAGTAACCACCAGCAGCGCCGGTTTTTACCGCCGGCGCACCCTTCAAAGGAGATTGACGATGAACGAAGAACGCACGGAAACAACGATTGATAACACGATGGCAAAGTGCCAACGCATTCAGGAAGTGGTCTGTGAGATCGACGACGCTTGGCAGGACATAATCAACATTTTCAAGCAAGCAGCCCGTGACTGTGAAAGCGAGGATCAACCGACCGAACAGGGAGGGCGATAGGTATCTTATGACAATTAACCAGACGGAAGCCCTCGCACTCCAAGCAAGCCTGAATAATGCAATTCAGATTGAAACACCGCCGCCACCGGTTGAGTCAACGCCGGTGGTGGATTCTCCGACGGCAACACCGCCTTCGCTTGCCGATGTGCCGTATCACCTTCGGAAGTTTGTGGAATCCGATATGCGCGACGCAGAGCAGATTCGCAAATGGCGCAACGGCGAATCCATGAAAGACGAACCCCGCTGGATTGCCCCCGGCATTCCCCACACCTACTACGCACACACTTTGGCGAAAGAGCACGGCATATCGCACACCGCCGATGAAGTGTTCGAATCGAAACAAGAACCCGGCATCTGGTATGCCTGCGTTTGGACATTCAATCCCAAGAACGCCCGCATTCAGATAGGCGCCGCTTATTGGCACGACGCAGACACCGCGAAGTTTTTCGCTTACCGCAACTCAATCCGGCAGCAACTCACTGGTCTGTGCTTGCAGATAGGCAAGAGTGAAAAGAAAACGTGGCGCACGTCACGGCGCAATGCCGAGAGGAGATACGCATGAAAGCGAGGATTGACATCATCACCACAGACGAAGCCCCAGGCTCCTCAATCCCCATTTTCGCTTATCACTACGTGTTCTGGATAAACGGGACGAAATGGCGCACCCGCCCCGTCTCCGGATTTGCCTCCGCAGTGGCAGCACGCGAAGAAGGCAACCGCCGCATGAACGAAGCGATTAAAGTGAAAGCCCGAATCATCGACACACAACCGAAAGGAGATTGACCGATGAAACGCGAAACCGATTTCATCATGAACGGCGATCGTTACCAGTTTGACTGGGGCGAATGCTCAACCGCCAACGGATACGCCCAAGTGGACACCAAGCAGGATGCGTGGTACTACGGAACA
>JAAXHI010000476.1 GCA_012270875.1 Candidatus Poribacteria bacterium
CTAACAAGACGCTCCGGAGCGCGCGAACTGATATAGCTCCAGTTGTTAAGACACAGGAACCAGCTAACTCAGTGGGTTTACCCGAGGGTTTGTCTAGTGTCAGTTTTAGTGATGCATCACATGTGAATGTCCTGAGGGAGTCCTCAGTTGACAGTAAGAGTATTGGTATACCCCTGTCACATGACCTTCAAGGGTTAGGTCAAGCACCCTGTGAAGGTGATGGTCACCCTATATTGTGTCGGAATATAGGAGTTGTTGTGGACCCGCTGGAGGGTTGTGACTGTGGAAGCGGCAAATTGACGGTCGACACCAATGAGTTTAGCCATTCAGAATGTATCTACTCTAGAGAAGAGAAGCAAAATTGTTGTTCAGAAGGTAGAGAACAAAAACGACCACACATAAATGGGAGCTATATCCTGGGTCAACTGCAAGACCTAGATTGTATATATACTGTAGATAGTGGAGCCGGTGAATCTATTGTGTCAATTGATGTGTATAACAGAATACCGGATAGTAGGAGGCCAGAACTGAAAAAGTGTAATGTAGAAGCAGAAGGTGCGAGTGGTGAAGCTATTCGCATTTATGGTAAGGGCTCCTTCAAGTTGAAGCTAGGCCCTGTTGAGATTGAACGGGACCTATTGGTTGGTTCCATTAATGATGAAGTCATATTTGGAGACAATCTGCTTAGATTGGATAAAGATGGCCCTACTGATCTGTTATACTCAGAAAATGTACTACTCTTTAAAGGAGAACGTATCCCTCTGTATACAGTAGGGGGAGATGAATCACAGGCCATTAAATTGATTTCTATGGATAATGTAACTGTTCCTGGTATGGCCGAAATGGTAGTAAATGCATTGATTCAGAGACCAGAAATTTATGAAGAATGTAATGAAGAAAGCTTAGTAGCAGAAACTGATTATAAGTTCAATGTAGATCACGGCTGTTTGCTTTCACCAACTGTAACAAATATTAAAGGCCGTGTTAGTACCAAGATCCGAATTTTTAACCCTTTTGTTGGACCAGCCTTTATTGCAGGTAATACAGTTTTAGGTACCCTGGAAAGAGTGGTTGTGCAGGATGTGGTACAAGAGCAGGAACATCCTGAGGATTCCAAGAACCACAACAACTGCAGAAGACTAAAATTGGAGTGCACTTGTTGCACTTCGAAACGCAAAAGAAGCTGGAAGGGTCAGACCTCAAGGTCTCCACAACACCACCAGCCCAAAATCAGAAGAACTGGAAGACGGAAGGAAGAAGATGAAGAAGAAGTACCTCCACACCTAGTAGAACTGGTCCAAAGTTCTGAAGTAGGGTGGAGCAAAGAAGAACGGAAAGCTATTCGGAAGTTGCTCCGAGACTATGAAGATGTATTCTCAAAATCTGAATTCGACTTAGGTCGGACACATTTGATAGAGCACCGAATAGAAACTGGAGATGCACCTCCAGTGAAGCTACCCCCAAGAAGAACACCAATAGCCCTGGCTGAAGCAGAAAGACAAACCTTACAATCCCTATGGGAAAAGGATGTCATTGAACCTTCAACCTCACCCTGGGCTGCCCCACTGGTTTTAGTCAAGAAACCAGATGGATCCACCAGAATCTGTGTGGATTACAGAAAACACAATCAAATCATAACCATGGATTCTTATCCACTGCCAAGAATCACAGACTGTCTGGATTGCTTAGCCAAAGCTACAATCTTTTCAGCAGGTGATGTAAATTCTGCCTACTATCAGATACCAGTGCGGAAAGAAGATATTCCAAAGACAGCATTCATTACCAAATATGGGCTATACCAGTATAAAGTAATGCCCATGGGAATGAAGACTAGCCCCGCCACCTATCAGAGACTGATGGAACTGGTTTTGATGAATTTGCAATGGCAAAGTTGTATAGCCTTTTTAGATGATTTCCTCGTCTTTGCTGCAGACTTTGGAGAACATTGCAAAAGGCTACGAGAAGTACTACAGCGTTTCCGAAATGCTGGGCTAAAACTAAAGCCAAAGAAATGTAATTTCTTTCAGAGAGAAGTTAAGTTCTTGGGTCACCTGGTAAATGGTAATGGTGTTATACCCAACCCCGATAATGTTCGTAAACTTCTCGAGTGGCCAACACCAACTTGTGTCACAGATGTACAAGTTATATTGGGCATGGGTAACTACTACAGAAGGTTTGTGAAGGATTACTCCAAGAGAGTATATCCATTGACCCAATTAACTAAGAAAGATGTCCCTTTTGAGTGGACACCTGAGTGCCAACAGGCCTTTGATGACATCAAGACTGCCCT
>JAAXHI010000209.1 GCA_012270875.1 Candidatus Poribacteria bacterium
TTTTCTCAGAGCCAAGCTGCTCTTCTTCCCAGGATCCACATGCAACTGATCACTGATACCAGAGTTAACACTTTCTTGGTTCTCCACAGGACAGGCGATCAGGGAACCGTTTCTGTCATCAGACACTTGAGACACGGCAGAGAAGCCGTAACAATAATAACCTCCGGTAGAGTTGGTTCATAATCATTACTATCGATACCGACTGATAAAAGTATGGCAAATAATACACACTATCTCATTTGTGACACCTTATTTCCACATACAATCATATTTTGACACACTTCCAATGCTGGCTCAATCAGCCGCACCTACTTCATGAACATATATCAAGCATTTGTGTTAATTTCCTTCCGTTAGAGTTAAAATTGATACATATATGCATGCATAAGCGGACATTTTGCTGTATTGCCAGCTTACAAACAGAATACTTAAGAACTTCTTTATAATAGGACAGAGAACAGCAGCACTAGAATGTTATAGAACAACTCGTAGCCAGAAGAAATGAAGCATTTAAGAATGGGGTGCCACAAATGGCATAATTCCGTGCCTGGCATTGCAGATCAACTGTATACTTTGCAACCTTGATAGGTTTAGGCACTCAAAGATATTCCTTCCATAGTGTTGGAGGCAAGTCAGAACAATGGCACCAAAAAAACGTACTCCAGAAGAGATCTGAATATTATACCGCGTTTACACTGGACAAAACTCGGCACGGCACGGCACGGCACCGGTGCCGTGCCGTGTCGAGTGGCAGCGTTTACACTGCAATAACGAAAGTAGGGCTAAAGCGTGCTCGCAATTGAAAAAGAGGTGTGCCAATAGGCGTGATCATTCGATAGATTGGCGACTTGTAATCCTACGGTGGTTTCTCTATTCTGGAGCTCTTTTTTGCGTCCGCTGTCGCTCTCCAGCTCTTCTCAGAGCTCACTGTCCTGTCGTATCCTGCTTCCACCATTTCTCGCGCTATTTTCTCGTAAACCTGTTTGTTGCGCGTACATCCTTCTAGTAGCGCCTGAATTTCTTCTTCGCCCCATATTTCTACTAGCTTGAATACCTCCACGTCGCTCCAGACGGCTACCATCGCTTTCTAGACAAAACGCGCAAGCTTCGAAGTTCCAAGATAGAAGTTTTTTAGCGCCAGCACGGCCCACTTTGGCTCGCTTTCGTTTACACTGGCAAAAAAGCCATGCCGTGCCGTGTCAGCACACTTTTGGAAAGTGTGTCAGCCAGTACGGCATGGCATGGCACGGCACACATTTTCACTGGCAAAAAAAGCTGTGCCATGCCGTGCTGGCCCACTTTTTTGCCAGTGTAAATGCAGTATAAGTGCAA
>JAAXHI010000486.1:0-742 GCA_012270875.1 Candidatus Poribacteria bacterium
TTGCATGCACATATATCTTAGAATCAGGATTGAGGATTGAGGATTGATTTTTTGTTGTTTTATTATTGTTATTTATTGTTGTTCTTTTATCAAGAGGCCTTGCTTATTCAGAGGAAGAAATAGGAATCATGAAAACTGGAGTGATTTAAGAGGAGGAACTTGGTTGCAAAACATATTAGGCTGCAGAAATATTAAAACTATGTGCCTTTTAGGAAGCACCCATTCCGAATAATAACGTATATTCAGTACATACATTCACTTTTACAGAAATTGGCAATGGAAGGAGGAATATGCATTACATTCAAATTAGAAATTCAACAAAGAACAGTGATCAATTATCAACTTGATGCCGCATCGAATCCGTCATGAGTTGCGTTGTGATCCCAGGCTGGAGTTGGTGAGAGGGAAGTATTACCACCAATTTCTCACATCAGCTCCTGCCTAGGTTCCAATCGCAAAAAGCCGCAATACCAATCTGTCACATCAGCTCCTGCCTAGCGCGTAAGCTGCAATTTCCATGATTACCAGATACACAAACGTGAATAGGAAAAGACAAGATTACTCTTTCTGGTGATCAAGAAATACTGTCGAATTATTTATTATTTATTTCTACAGTCATGTTTGTTAACCTTTGTCGCATTTCAGTTCTAGTAGAGGATTCTTATTTTGGACGGTTAAAATTGGCACGATTATGTAACTGATAATTAGAGTCACGATGGACATAACGAGGCTCAAATTCATT
>JAAXHI010000486.1:749-2575 GCA_012270875.1 Candidatus Poribacteria bacterium
TGCAATGGAGTCAATCCCAGGAACATCAATCGACAACTTCACTTCAGTGACTGTCTTTTCTTTGTTCTTTTCGCTTTCTGGCATGCAAGGTGAAGTTATTTTCTTCTTCTTCGACTGTACTGCATCACTGTCAAGCGTATGAATGTATATTTTGTCACGTTTCCCCTCATCTGACTTCTTGGCAATGGAATTGTCAGAAGGTTTGTTGGGTGTCACATGGTCCTGTTTTTGGGAAGATCGAAGACCGTAATAGAAGCAGTTATGTTCTTTTCAGAATGCACAGCTTCATTGTTGGTGTTATTCGCTGCTTCGGTAATTTCTGCTCCAGTCTTCATGTTGCAGTGGTGTCTGTCCCTTTAACCGGATGCAAAATCCATCACTAGCATAATATCATTGATAACTGCCGTTGATTTTCTTGTAGCTGCTGCTTGCACTGATCGAACTGTTCCTTTTGCCACGGAAATTGAAAAATGTCTTTTGATATTTAATTCAAGCTATCAGTGAATAAGCTGAGAAGTTGGACAAGAGAACCTTTGAAGCGTATCTTGTCAGTGGGTCGAAATAAATTCTTTTGTTTTCCCTGCTCATTTTGTGTAATTTGACCAAATACTGTCACCTTCTGCCATGGAGACCAATGAACCTCTTTCCCCGCAATCCACGTAAGGATTTTCCTTGAAAACTTATCCTGGAAATGAACGGCCCTGCATTTCTGGCACTCAAGAAATATACATTCACGATTGTGATCTGTTAACGCCTCATCTAAAATGACCTCATAATACTTTGAGTAACTCTCCTCTTTAGACCCTTCACCTTAGCAAGTGTAAGTGCATGTAACATTCAAGTGTGATTTACACAAGTATCACACTGGCAATCTTTAAGTGTTATTTCTTTTCTTGTGCGAAATGGCTTTTTGAGGCATCTGTAGACACTGCTCTCCGAAAATACACGAAATCCTGCTTTGTCTTGCCGTCTGGCATATTTAGCATAAGGTTATCAGAGTGAACTTCGGAGATAAAAATATTTTGCATGTCTATTGAAAGGAAGCTGTAGTAGAAACTCACGGGAGGAATAGCAATCCAAAACAACATTGCGCTGTTCCTGTGTCATGGCTATTCCATGTCTCTTGTCAACTGAAATGAAGAGCTGCAACTGCGTCCTGTGGATCTCAATTTTGGCAGAAAATTCTCTCACTGAATTATACTTCTGTTTAAATTTCCTGACAGTGTAATTAAATATCGCATCATTCTTGGATGCTTTATATTTCTCCAGTTTCAATACTAAGCTCTGCATTGTCCTTCTCTCATGAAGATTAACATGCCACACTGCTTTTCTACCAAAGCTAGCAATCAACAGGAGCTGAACTGTGGCTGAACTCAGTGGACCAGTTGTCGTATGTGGGATTTATCATATCTCTGGTTGCCATGCATCTCATTTCGAAAAACAGGACCACTATTACCTGTATAATTTGGACGGTTAAAATTGGCACGATTATGTCACTTGATAATTAGAGTCACGATGGACATAACGTGGCTCAAATTCATTTTTGAGTCTTGTGAGGAAGAGAGAGAGTTTTACAGGCAATTGAATCCGCTGAAGGTGGTTGGTCCATGCAATCCTGGCAGTTATGATTTTGATGACTACATTGATGTGAATGATACGGATGTGCAGAATGTGTGAAATGACCAGAATGAACGTGCCTGTGTTCAAAATGACGTCGACTTTCCCATGGTGGGTGTGGTGGTCGTTATTGAGGTGGCAGCTGTGGTCTTAGTCTTTCTTCTCTGTATTCATATGACTGCAAGGTAACATAATTTCTTCCAGAGCGT
>JAAXHI010000568.1:0-2156 GCA_012270875.1 Candidatus Poribacteria bacterium
GGCTTGTTCCGACAGGCCGGGGATTATATGAACGTCTTTGGAAAGCCTCAAGGGACCCTACTCCTTCGGGAGACACTACAGTCGTGCCTTCGTTGTATATTGACGACACCAGGCGAGTTGTGTTGTGAAATAGGGTGCTGGCCGCCCATGGGGACCGGTTGCTCTCAAAGGACAGCTTAGTACCAAGAATACCATCGCTCTCGTGAAATGTCAAACTTCTACTGTTAAGCAGCCTGGTATGCTGGTCCTCTGGTGGGTTTGTAGCATCGGCATTCCGACCCTCTTCTGCCTCGACCAACCCATCACAAGTTGACCAGTTATCACAGTTGCACCTTTCGCATGTAAATATATATTTGCGACAAGTTTTCTGGAACCAGCTGCCCCTTTGACATCCTCCCGTCGAGTTGATAATGGTTGTCAATACCGATAAACCAAGAAACACCGCTGAAGCTACAGTACAGATAACTTGAATTATGTTTAAGCCATTCCATTGATCTTCTGACATGTCACAAAGGCAACAGCGTTCACAGTTGTCGGAGAAGTTCATGTTGGCGGAACAATTGGCAGGCAGATCAGCTCAGGTGTGATTTGCATTTAGGCAAGTAACACCTATTTATCAGGAAAAAAAGGGTACATGTTTGAACGAAACAGCTGAATGACGTTTTTATGATTGACGATTTGCCACCTTTTCACCCTTGTTCGATCATGTAATGATGACTATGCTTTTCACCCTTGTTCGATCATGTAATGATGACTTTAGATGCTATGATGCAACTGTGTCAGGCTGTCGACTGTGTCAGGCTGTCGAGTCGAAAAGTTCGAAAGTTTGAGCATTATTAAGGAAATGTAGCTTAGAACAAAAAAAATTTAGTCACATGGAACTAGGCCACTATGGGAAATGTGAAATGCGCGTAAGAGCTACGATTTGCGTCCCGTTTTTGCCCACGTTTTCCTCAACTTTAACACCAAACATGTCAAGTGATTTGTTTAGGGGTTGCACGTGTCACAGATTGCTACTCCGAGTACTCAAAGGCTAATACTAGACCCGATCCACGAGTACTCGGTACTTCCGTCGACTAGCGTAAACCAGAACAAAATGAGCTCAATTAGATAAATTTGAAAATNNGTGAGAGATTTGTACCTAAATGTGCAACTAATTTGAAACTAACATGCAGGTTCTAGCTGAGGAAAACTTCACATGTATGAAACGTTGAATGATGACATTTTATTACGCATCAATAACAATAGTTTTCCGAGTACTCGAGTCATAAAACCTTGGATCGGGTGCTAACACCGAGTACTCGGCTGCTCGTGCAAGCCCTAAATTTGTTTGCTCTTTTGGCAGCGGTTCAAAAGAGAAGTGTTTCTACATGTTTAAAGTACCAAGCGAACAGCAGACGAGGTACGCTGTAAATAGAAACGTGACGTAAATTTCAACCAATCACAGGCCTCGTTGTATGCTGTCCAATGAGAGAAGGGATAGCACACGCATTAAAGGGCAGGCGTCCGGCGAAAGTGACCATTTCGTATCTCCTGCATAAACGACTTAATTTGAAGCTCCTTGGAATAAATTGGTGGACTAACTAAGCGTGTACAAGGTAGGTGATACTCATAGTCTCTCTGGGCTGTTAAAAAAGTGCAACACCTATTAAATTGACATAGTAGCAAAGTGCGCGTTCTTCTTTGTCAGACTTGGCCGCCATGTTTGAATAATGTGCCAAATAAATTAATAACGGAATGGACCCGTACCCAAGAAATTAGGAAGAAATACAGAGATATCTTTACCAAATATTGAAGAGAAATTACGTGGTCACCTTTTGGTAGATTTTCAAAGAAAAATATAACGAAGAAGGCTAAAAAATGAGGACTTTAAAGTTGGCATTAAAGTCATTGGGGAAATTTTTAAATTCCTGTTTATTCAGCTGTATAAAGATTAAACATCTTCCAAAATGTGACAAATAAATGTTTTCTCTGAAAGAAAGGAAAACTTTTCCACAAGACAGAGAATCAATGTGTTTTAAAACTTTTGTTGCTTTTCTGCTGTGTCATTCGAGGGTGCCCTATTATCGCCCAGCCAGCCAGTGCACCAACCTGTCCAAATGCTTTTAAAATCATACTAATGCATGTTATTTCGTAATATTGGATAGAACGTACAA
>JAAXHI010000568.1:2356-2649 GCA_012270875.1 Candidatus Poribacteria bacterium
CAGGTGCGACAGCTGACACTGTGCATCCACCCATGAATCCTGCAGTACAGCAGACAGTTGCGTCAGATAACACTGTGCATGCACCCATGGATCAGTCTGACCAAACTCACCAAGTGAACATGCCGGCAGCCTCAGCTAAGGTAACCGCAGTGCCACTTGATAAGATGAAGAACATAGCTGCACCGGGACAGCCTGAGTACTGGAGTGGCTATGCCAGTGAGGCAAAGACGGGAGATATCATTAGAAATATACCCTACGAATCTTATTACCAGTGCGTGACAAATGTGACTCGT
>JAAXHI010000419.1 GCA_012270875.1 Candidatus Poribacteria bacterium
GAGCTCTCGCGGGAGTTTGAGGCGAGCGCCCAGTCGATCCGGAACTGGGTTGCCCAGGCGGAGGTGGAGGAAGGCCGGGGAGTCGACGGCTGGACCCGGCGGGAGCGGAAGGAGGTTCGAAGGCTGCGGGCGGAGAACCGCCGGCTGCGCGAAGAGCGGGAGATCCTAAAAAAAGCCGCGGCCTGGTTCGCTCGGGAGACTGTGTCGGGATCTTCCGGTTCATGAGCGCCCACCGGGCCGAGTTCCGGATCGCCGCCATGGCGCGTGTCCTCGGGGTATCGAGGAGCGGCTACTACGCGTGGCGGCGGCGCACTCCGACGGTGCGTGTCCGGAAGGATGAGGCGCTGCTGGATGAGATCCGGCAGATTCACCGCGAGAGCCGGCAGTCCTACGGGGCGCCCCGGATCCACATGGAACTGCGTGAGCGCGGGGAGCGGGTGAGCCGGAAGCGGGTCGCCCGGCTGATGCGGAGCGCGGGGATCTCCGGGATTTCCCGGCGGAAGCGGTTCCGCACCACGATCCGCGACCGGTCGGCCCGCCCGGCTCCGGACCTGGTGAAGCGGAACTTCACGGCTGAGGCTCCGGATCAGCTGTGGGTTTCGGACATCACCCGGATCGAGACGGCGCGGCGGCCGCTGTATCTGGCCGTGGTGCTGGATGCGTGGAGCCGGCAGGTGGTGGGCTGGGCGATGGCCGCTCACATGAGGGCCGCCCTGGTCACCAGGGCGCTGGACATGGCCGTGGAGCGGCGGCGGCCGGCGGGCGTCATCCATCACTCGGATCAGGGCAGCCAGTACACCTCGCTGGCCTTCGGGAGCCGCTGCCGCCGGGCTGGGGTGCGGCTTTCGATGGGCTCGGTAGGCGACTGCTACGACAACGCGATGGCGGAGAGCTTCTTCGCCACGCTGGAGTGCGAGCTGCTGGACCGGAGCCGGTTCCCGGATCCGGAGCGTGCCCGGGCGGAGGTCTTCTCGTTCATCGAGGGCTGGTACAACACGCGGCGGCGCCACTCGGCGCTGGGCTACCTGTCCCCGTCGGCCTTCGAGCAGCGGCTCGGGGGCGCCGGTTCACCTTGGCGTTGAGCGCCGTGACCGGTCGGGATCGGAGCGGCGGACAGTTTCGCCTCGCCCCGTCCCGCCGGAAGGCGGTGAGCGGGCCGGGGCGAGGCGAAACAATGTCGGGTTGCCAACAAGGGTCTCGTGCCGGCGGGAAGGTCCCCGCGCGGCTCGTCCCCGTTATCTGCGACGCCGGCCTTCGTTCGCGGGCGCCACTTCCGGGATCAGCGCTGATCCCAAACGAAAAACTGTCCACGAAAACGGGGCAAGCTCA
>JAAXHI010000040.1 GCA_012270875.1 Candidatus Poribacteria bacterium
CCGCTGCCATGTCCTCCATGCACAAGGACACCTGCACCTTCATCAGGATCATGGTCGGTAACCACTGTAGATTCGAGTGCAAGCTCTTCACGGTGGACACCTAACCTTTTGGAAGCGGCAACAGTGCACCATAGACCTGATGAGATGGATATACAGAACAAAGGGGGAACTGTACTGGAACCAAAATACATAGATATCGAAAATATACTCATTCGGTTTCAGAAGCTTACTGAATCTGCAATTACCCCAAGTCGACACACAGCTACCGGTGCTGTATTCGTGTTATTCTGTTGCTACAAGACAAGTATACCCCCATATGGATCATTAAGTATTCCAACTGATCTACAGTTGAAGACACCCAGGGGGACTTATGGACAGATTCAGCGTTATGATGGTTTCGGAACCCAAGGTGCATTACGGGTGATGGAGTCCAAAGTACGGCCTGAACCAATTTTCATTTGGCTATTCAATGATGACCCGACAAGATCCTGTTTACTCAGTCCGGGTGATCCTATTGCAACATTGACAATCCGTAAAGACTATAATGCAGATGCGACCATTGAGGAAATCAATGGGCAGATACACTCTATCTGATTATTCCCTTTGGCAATTTCCCCCAAGCCAAGTGATTATGCTGACACGTAAAAATAACAGGTGATGGTACAACCAGTTGCCACAGCAATGTTTAGCTGTGAGTATGGTGGTGGTGGATTGTTTCGAGTTGGAACACGTGCCTAGATTTGGTGGTGGGCCTAGATCAGGTAAATTCCCAGGACCGAAATAAGTCCTGGAAGGTAAACAACGGACCTAGATCTGGTGAATTCCCAGGACCGAAATAAGTCCTGGAGGGTAAACAACATAAAATGGCGAATCCCAACCAGGGGCGATCCTGGTAAACAACAAGATAACAGTGCCATTTCAATTGGGCAATCGCTCATCAGCTGTTGATGAGGAATGTCGCATAGAAATGGTGATCTTACTTGATGAACTGATGGACCGAATGGTAGATGTCATGCCCACAGAAGATGACGGAGATGTACCGATGATGCCGGACCAAGCCGACAGCCTGACAATCCGTACACCAGGAGATGATGTGATGTACCTACCCTAGAAGATGGAAGCACAGAACCCATGGACAAACAAGGAACTATAAAGAACAATTTAAAATGTGTTAATTCAGTTTTAACAATTTGATGGTGACTATAAAAGTTTGTGATGTCTTGATGACATGATGCATATATTCTTCACAATTCACGGGACTTATACTTACATGTTGTGATATGAAACTATTTAATGGAATATTATAGAGGACATGTATGGTAATTAAGGTACAAATTGTGAAACTACATAATGGACTATCATAAAGGACAAAGTGGTATGTAAGGTATTTCACAAGTAAATCAGAAATAAGTATAAAGGAAAATATATTGGACAATGGAGATAAGGTAATGATTAAGGTAACTACTCGTATAACAATAATTGATGAAGTTTGACGATGCCTTATCATAAGTGCTATTTTATGTACTACACTGATCATACTATATTGTTTAGTTTATATAATATTATACTTATGGTTTCTAGGAGTATGTATATTCCTGTAAGGTAATGGCATTAATCACATATTATGTTGTTGGAATTTCGTTAAGGTATTGTAATTTCTGTATACATGGGACATGTGATACAGAAAGCAGAGGGTATTGTAGAGTATAGGTTCCCACGATCGAGTGAAATATTACTTTGTCCGTAAGAACCCTTACATGAGGTCCCGTTATAGATCAAATCTTAAGTACACAGTGTCACAACTTTTACCACAGTAAAATCTCCAGGTACTACATGCAAGGTGAGATTGTTCAAGTGAAAAGTTTCTATTCAAGCCTTGCAACAGACCAGAAATTGTCATTGAGAATTGAGAAGTCTTGAAAGTCAGACCTATGTTTAATAAACTCATACAAGGAGAAACTCTTTCTTTTGTTTTAACTTGCCTGTAACAGATTGGTGTTCAGAACTTGGATATCCAGTATACATCTGGATGAGCCTAAGCCTGGAGAACCTGGAAAACCTGGAATTACTGTAAAAACGCATAAAAACGAAAAACGCCGATTTTTAAAACGGCCGTCGCTCGGAGCCTATGCATCACAGCTCAACAAATGAAGTGGTTCCTGAAAGAGGAGATTCTGAAGTTTCTTGCACAAGTTGTCCCATCTCTCTAGGACAATTTTGAGCGAAGTTACAGCCTGTCAAAGTTGACCTTCTGAAGTGGACTTTTCGGCCTCTGGAAGTGGACAGTGGACATCTACTAGGGGCAGCTAAGTTTATTGTTCCATTACTTTTAATGCTTGGTGCTTGAATTGAATTGAATTGAAGTGGGGGTTCCCACTATAAACTCTGTATTCTGTATTGCATGTCCCTATGCATACAGAAACTTGAATCGATTTGACTTGACTTGTACACGAGGGGTCTCGTGTGGTATCAAAATCGATTTGACTTCTGTGCAAAGGGGTCTTGCATTGTATCGAAAT
>JAAXHI010000420.1 GCA_012270875.1 Candidatus Poribacteria bacterium
GCGTGGCTATGGTATCCGTGCATTTTGATCCGATCCTCTTTATGCAAGGTGCCCATAATCATATTCTTCATTGCGAGCGTCACGACCCCAGCATCATGGGTTTTGGCGATAGCGACAGAGATGGTGCAAGGACAATCCAGAACTGTCTTTGGCATCCGGACGGTATCTTCTTCACGCCCTGCCAGGAAGACTTTGGTTTCTGCCCATTCGGTTTCTTGATGTAGGTCTACAAGCCGGATCGGGACATCGTATTCGGCTTGGAGTGCTTCATACCCGAAAATCTGGAACGCCTCTCCAGAAAATTTCTCATTCGCGCCTTCAGCGACAATTACCTCTTTCGGCGGGTGTGGTGTGCTCAACAGAAAATCCAACGCACCCCGCATCGCGTCTACGTGTGATGAAGCGAGTTGATTTGTACTGGAGAGGAAATTCGGTTTCAACAGTACCTGTTCACGGACTTTCGGTGTGAGGTTCTCACGTATATTGTCTAACGCTTCAAAAACGTTGAAACGTCGCCTACCGGTTTTGGCAAGCCCAACTTTGGTACCCATCTGTTTCTCCTAATTTTTGGTTGATGCCCCTAATTTTTCCCGATGTTCTTTATCTATGTCAAAAATAGAAAAATCGGAGCAGAAACCCGATCGTTAAAAAATTTCATTCAAGAATTTGCCTTAGAAATCCAGAATGTTTTTCTAAGAGTGCTTTTGCGTCCGTTGCGTTTAATTCCTCAGCAAGCATTACAATAGCGAGTTTTGCACGACCACCAGCCTCTGTCAACGCCGCTTCGGCGGTCGCAGCGTCTACTCCTGTAACGGTTTGAACAATCCGAATACTTCGCTCGACTAACTTTGTGTTCGAGGCGTGTACATCCACCATCAAATTGTTGTAGACCTTACCGAGTTTTATCATAGAAGCCGTTGTCAGCATGTTCAGTACCAGTTTTGTGGCTGTCCCGGCTTTTAAGCGGGTTGAACCCGTGATAATCTCGGGTCCGACAATCGGTGTGATGAAGTGCGTTACCCATTTCTTCAACTGCGCGGGAGGTGGGACGCAACAGAGGAACATCGTCGTTGCACCGATAGTGTGTGCCTCCTTCAAAGCTCCGATGACATAAGGTGTCCGTCCACTACTTGCGATTCCGACAAGTACGTCTTGTGGTGTAAGTTGGCGTTCTCGAACAGCGTGTGCGCCGCTTTCTGGCTTATCCTCCTCACCCTCGATTGAGCGACGTAAAGCGACATCGCCACCGGCAATTATCCCTTGGACCATCTCTGGCGGCGTGCTGAAGGTCGGTGGACATTCGGAAGCATCTAACACTCCAAGCCGACCGCTTGTTCCCGCGCCTATATAAAATAACCTGCCACCTGCGCGAAATGCCTCAACACATAAGTCAATAGCATGTGCGATTGCATCAGATTCTGCTTTTACTGCTTCGACTGCTTTCTGATCTTCTTCGTGAAAAATCTTAACAATTTCTGCGGTTGACTTCAGATCGATGTCGCTGGAATTCGGGTTTCGCTGTTCCGTTTTTTTTATTATATCTTGCGGTTCGGTGAGGCGGGTTTGGATATTGATGTGCCTTTCCATATATTTGAAGAAATGCCCAAGCAAAACCCTCCATTTTGCGGTGTACTCGCCCATAAGCGATCTGCTTCATTACAGGCTAACGTTTTTGAATGTTTTAACTTTTTTAAAACTAAAACCCATTGACCTGACGCGGTGTGCTTCTACAAATTCGCTTGTGCTAATAACACGGCACCGTACGCGGGTTTATGTTTGGGAAGCAGCACTGATGCTTTTGGCTGAATTCTCGCAAGCCGATGGCGAAGTTTATCCGAAAACATCGGTTGATGGATAAGGTTGCCCCCACTGAGAACGATATCAAACGGCTCTGTGAATTCTAACTGTTTAATCACACTCTCTGCCGCACAAACGAGTTCATTAGCGGCTTCGTCAACAATTTCCGTTGCAACCGCGTCCGTTGTTTGCGCGGTATCGAATATTACTTTTGCTAACTGTGCGATTGCCTCTCGGCTTGCTGCATGTGTCCAGCGAATCAGTTCGCTCGGTTCGTTGCGTTCGATCTTATCAAGAATTCGATTTGTCAATTCGGTTGTTTTGCTTCTGCCATCAGCAGCACGAGCCACAGCGCGGAGCCCTTTTATAGCGATGTCGTAACCGCTGCCTTCATCGCCGAGTAGATACCCCCATCCACTTGCGCGTGCTTCCTCTCCATTAGCATTGATACCGTAGACGATGGCACCGGTTCCAGAGATGACAATCACACCGTGCTGTTTTTCGATGCCGCCGACGAGTGCGATGTGTGCGTCGTGTGTCAGGATTCTTTGGTTTTTGCTGATGCCGAGTTCATCACAAATTTGCCCTACTATTTTTTGATCTTCGGCGCGCCCTAAACCTGCCATTCCCAAACAGAAGCGGATCGGATTCATGGGTGAGATGCCTGCTGCTTCACAGAGTTTCCCGATGATGCTTTTCAAAACCGCTTGTGTTTTTGCCTCACCAACTACGTGGTAATTTGAGGGTCCCGACTGCACTTGTGCGAGACATTGTCCTGTTTCTGTTGTTAGGATACCAACTGTGCTCGTCCCGCCTCCATCAATTCCGACGATGTACATAATATTCGAGTGTTAAGTAGCACCTCCAGCGTCGTTGAGTTCTCTGTTAATCTGTATCAATCAATAGTAAAACCTATAGTTAATTGAGGGTGTTTCATAAATCGTTAATTTCTATCGAAAGACGGTTTTGATGTGAGTTATATTTCGCGTAGGTAGCCCGCATCGGACATTCATTAGCATTGAAAGTTGCAACAACAGAATGCCAATGCCCAAAAAGGTAGAAACATACGCCATGCCTCGCAGTGGTAAAGGTTTATGTGCCCCTGTGATTGACAAGAGTTTGCTCAGCAAATCAAAGACGGGTTCAATAGCAGTTTTTCG
>JAAXHI010000152.1:0-593 GCA_012270875.1 Candidatus Poribacteria bacterium
CTGAAGACTCGCGTGATCAGTCCGGACTATACATTGCGATCCATAAATATACGAACGGAACCACTGCATTGCTTGTACAATACCTAGCGCTTCACGTTTGGTTGTTGCGTAATTTACTTCAGTCTTGCTCAAAACTCTCGACTCAAAAGCTATCGGACGCTCCTCTCCATCAATTATTTGCGACAGGACAGCACCGAGTGCCGTTTCACTTGCGTCCGTGTCAATCACAAAGGGGTGGCGGAAATTCGGGAACGCTAAAATTGGAGCCTGTAACAATTTCGTTTTTAATAACTGGAACGCATCTTCGTGTTCTCTTTCCCACGTAAATTTTACTCCTTTACTGGTTAATCTGTACAAAGGTTTGGCGACTTCTGCAAAATTTTTCACAAACTTTCGATAATAATTACAAAACGCCGTGAAGGATCTCACTTGGGTCACGGTTTTTGGACGTTCCCAGTCTCTGACTGCTTCTAATTTCTTGGGATTCGGTCTAATCCCCGTTTTATCTAACACATGGCCTAAGTAATTCACTTGAGTTTGAAACAAATCGCACTTCTTAGGCTTCAACTTCAATCCGGCCGCGCGTAATTTCA
>JAAXHI010000152.1:643-1773 GCA_012270875.1 Candidatus Poribacteria bacterium
GCCGGCGCGTTCGTTAATCCAAACGGCATTTTCACAAATTCATAAAGACCACCCTCCGGGGTACAAAAAGCTGTTTTATGACGGTCTTTCTCTGCTACGGGCACTTGCCAATAGCCACTGGCTAAATCAAGCGACGAAAAATATCCTGCTCCTTGCAATGCGTCTATCGTTTGTCCAATTCGCGGAAGAGGATACGCGTCCTTCGTCGTTATCTCATTCAACTTGCGATAATCGATGCACATTCGGTTCGTTCCGTCCTTCTTGGGGACCATCACAATCGGACTACTATACGGACTTTTACTAGGGACAATTACTCCTTTATCCAACATTTCCTTGATTTCTTCTTGAACCGCCGGCAATTTATATGGAGCAACTTTGTAGGGAGCGATTTTGAAGGGCGGGTCGTCGTTAGTATCAATAAAATGTTCCGTCCCTATCGCGGTTCCGAGGGGATCTTTTGCAAGCGCAAAAACGTCGCGGTAAATACCAATCAAGTTACTCAACTTTTCTTTTATCTGATCATCTTGTAAGTCCGAGGCGGCTAACTCGACTATTTCGTTCACATCTTCGTCACTTTTCTCTATTGTTTCGTTAGAGACCACTGGCTCTTCAATCGCGGTTTCGGTTTGGAGGACACAAGCCCTCTCGTCGGTCGGCGGTTCTAAACGGTCTCCTACGTATAGGGGGACTGTCGTTTCGGTTTGATCTCTTATTCTAATTTTAAGAGTTTCGTTTTCAATGTCAACCTGACACTTGTTATCACACAGGAATTTTAGACCAATCAACACATGTGGGTACAACTCATCTACTACAATGAACTCATCCGTATTTTTATGTTCTCCAAACGTAACTTCGGCTATCATTTTTCCATCTATGGGCATCACATTTCCGATTGGGCCTAACAACCGGTGCGGGTGCGGGTTTACGGGTTTTCCGACAAGCGAGGCCATGTGGCGGCTAATTAAACTGGTACTCGCTCCAGTGTCTACTATGGCCCAACACGGTAGGTCCTCAACTTCACATTTTACCCACATTCCGGGGCTTCGTCTAAAATTTCCTGTAGCTACTACATTAGGTTCATCTGCATTTTTCGCTTCAAACACAACGGGTTCGTTTCTCTGTAGGATCCT
>JAAXHI010000152.1:1892-2912 GCA_012270875.1 Candidatus Poribacteria bacterium
CGATTGACAGGGGGTTCACTTTTAGGGAAAACGCCGCCGGGGCCAAAATCTTCGTTCATTTGGTTCCAAATAGTCTTATCAACGTATCTCGATCGGGGGTTCCGGCCGTAGCGGTTCTCTGAACTCCGCGACCTATCTCTGTTCGTTGCATGCGCTCGATCGCTAAACTGTCTAATATCTTGGGGCTGATTTTCGTTTGGTGTAGCAGTCGAAGGATTAAAAATTTCAGTGACGGAGGTACCTGCTACTGTAGCTCCGGCTGAACCCAGTTTAAATGATCGCTTCTGTTCGTTCGTTTGGGACAATCACGCGCAAAATGCCCTACTTCTTTACAATCATAACATTCAGCTCTGAAGGGAGGTGGATTATTTAGACTCACGTGACCGAATGGCTTGTTTGGAGCGAAACGGGTGTTCGTGTTCTGTGTTGGCTGTGGTTGCGGTTGTGTCTGTGGTAGCTGCCCAGAACTGCTGCTGCGGGGTCCACCAGCGACTCCCACCAACACTGTCTTCAGATCGTTCATCGATGCGGCCATCGCTGCTGTCATCACTGCTGGCATCTGTGTCATCACTGCTGTCAGCTGCGAAAGGTTGTCATTCATGCTCTTCATCAGCTGTTGAGTAGCGTCTCCCTGTCTCGCTACTGTTGCATCAAGCTTGTCCAGTCGATTCGCCACGGTTCCCATTGACGTCTGCAGGGCTGCAAACTTTTCTTCCACTTGACCGTGCGAGTTCGGAAAGCTGGCCCTGACCACACTGTCCTGCTCCCAGTCGTCGTAAGAAAATCGCACTCTGTCTGCTCGTGTGGTCTTGTCTCGCCGTTGTTCCACATCTCTGGCGTTTTTCTGGATCAATTCCAGTTCTTGTGCCCGCTGCAAAACTTCACAAAAATTACGATTTGTTTCATCTTCATACAATTTTTGCTGTAGTCTCGAATCAAAAATTCCTTCTAAAAACTGATCACGCAGATCTTTGTCTTTCTCTTCTAACGTTTTTTCACAGAGTGCTAAGTGACCTAAGT
>JAAXHI010000501.1 GCA_012270875.1 Candidatus Poribacteria bacterium
ACGCCTTGTGCTAATTAGATTTTTATAGAGTTATGTTTATGCGAGGATGAGGTCTTTGAGTTTCATCAAAGGTCGTCCTAAACACTGGTTGAGAAAAGTCCCGAGCAGACACGCCCCGATCTTATTGCTCATTCGGGTTTGAAGTCCCCACTGGTTTCGGGCACGGATCCGAGAAACCCCGAACTGTTGGGTGAGTTGACTGATCGTCGTCTCAATGCGTCTGCGCATTTTGCCGTGCTGTTTGCGAAAGTCTTTGGGATACTGGTGTTTCTGATTCCGCCGGAGCGTTGGCAGTAAACAGGTGTTTTCAGTCGCCAGCAACTCCTTGTGAAGTGCCTCGCTGACGTAGCCTTTATCCCCGAGAAGGATGGGATAGTTTCGGTTTTCAGCCATCAGGCGGAGGACTTCCCGGTCATCTATATTCGCCCCGGCGATGGCAACATCGACTGGCACGCCTTGGTGTGTCGTCAGCAAGTGTCCCCGAAATCCGAAGAAGGTTCCGAGACTTTTCGTAGCACAGTGTCCATAAGTGGCAAGCGTCCCTGATCCGTCTGCCCATTTCAGGTCGGACTTTGACGCTTTCGCCCGTTTTTCGTCGCAAATCGGCATTGGAAACGCCTCAACGATATAGACATCCGTGTGAGGTAAAAACTGCGTCAAAGTCCGACGGATGACTTCACTCGCACCCCAGAGATTCCGCCTGCGTCTATTGAAACGCGACCTCTCGGGTAAGCACGGGAAAACGGATCGCAGCTCGGCTTTGAGTCGCCGATACCCCGAATGTTCGCTGTCAGCACTGATGTATTCCAAGAGCCACGCTATCGTGAGAATGTCGCTGTCGGGGCAATCCGGGTTGCGACCGGGTCTATGATTTTCGGCCTCCGGGAAATGGGCGTCATAAAGGGTTTTCATCATTTTCTCAACCACGCCTGCGACGCTTACGAGCGTGCGGGGGGTATTTTTCAATTGCAACGCATAGCGTTCTAAAGTAGACTGTAACTCCATCCTTATGTTTCCTTTTCTTTAGGTGAACTTATAGGATAACATAAGGATGCACACATTCAACCTAAATTCTATTTAGCACAAGGCGTNNTAATACTAATGTATTGCTATACTGCTTGTCATCGCATTTACGTTTATGACAGCATATCAACAGGCTGAGGCTGTCAGCCTAGCTTGTGCTATCGCAACTGCCGCTTGTATCGCTGCGTGGGTATTGGTAGCAGGTGTTTGTGATGATGACCCCAACTCAGATGCATGTAACACGGCCAAACTCGCGGCGGTTGCCACTTGCTTTATCGCGAGTCAAATCTGTAGTTAGACGCGCTTGTTCTTCGCTTCTCAATTTTGTGGTGATGATTTTATATCATCACCACCCTATAGAGTATAGGAGATTAATCTAATCATGATCCCGCGTGTGTTTCTCGTATCTATCTTGATCTTCGGTTTTCTGATTGGAATGACCCCACCGACCTGCGCTGAGAACAGTGATTCATTTATTGAGTATCTTGCCATTGGTTATATGGTTTACAAGTTCGGGTACATTTTAACGCCGCTGGGGGAAT
>JAAXHI010000477.1 GCA_012270875.1 Candidatus Poribacteria bacterium
CTATTAAAGTCACTCTGGCCATAAGTTTCTTCAACAGTCTTGTCTTCTGAAGGCAACATTGATTTTTGCCAAGGGGTTGATAATGTTTTGGCACTCTGAATACCTTCCATTACCTTCCTTAAGTCTGATCTCTCTCTAAAACAATACAATTGTTCAACTTCAATAGTATCATTCAATTCAAAAATAGGATCCATAAAAGTATTTGATACATCATATAAATTATCATGGTCTATCATTCTATTAAACATTTCTGTTTCCAACTGAGAGAGTGTTGGATTCTTCATGTCATTTGTATCTTCTGATACATCATCTTCAACATTTCCACATGAATTATTTCCAGAAATTGGAATAGAAACCTTTACCTCAGTTTCTTCTAAATCTCTAGTGTTAGGGCAATTTTTATTAAAGAAAGTTTTCAATCTTTCTTGTATGTCTTTGTATGGTTTAGGCAAAACAAAAGTTGTGGGTGGACAAGTTCCATAAGACTTTCCTCCAGCGCTTGAGGAAGTCTGTTTTAGTTTGATGAAACTTGGTACATGTGTTCCATAAATTTCATCATTTGATCAGCATTATCAAAACCCTTTGAATTCTGTTGGTTATTAGGTTGTTGTCCTTGCTGATTATTTTGAGATCTTTGATAAGCAAAACAATTTTGCATAGGATGACCTACTTTTCCACAAAAGTTACATGTAATATTAGGATTATAGGCAGGTCTATTGTTATTGTTGTTGTTATTATTTCCTCTTCCTCTACCTGAATTTCCACCTCTATAATTATTTCCTCTATAATTTCCTCTATTTCCTCCTTGATTATTTTGTTTCCAATTGTTATACTGTCCTTGTCCTTGGCCTCTTCCTCCTTGTCTATAATTATTAAAATTACCTCTTCCTCTGTTTCCTTGATATCCACCTCTATTTCCTCCTCTGTAGTTGGAGTTGTAACCTCCTCTTCCTCTAGAGTTATTATTAAAGGATTGACCTTGATTTCCAGGTACTGTCATAACAAAGAAATTTTCTGGATTTGGATAATTTTGTACTGGTTGTACTTGAGGACAATTTGGACAATTTTGTGTTGAAGGAATAGAATTTTCATTTGTAGTAGAAGTGGAATTTTCCTTTAATGTTGCTGCTTGGCTTTTCTGTACCTTTTCTACTTTCTCTACTCTCTTCCTTATTTCCTGCATTTCCTTATCCTTCTTTTCATTATTACCTTCTTGAGTAAACATGAAAGGTATAGCTTTATCTTTCTTTTCCTTCTTGTCTGTTTCTTTCTGAAATTTAACTTCCCACTCTTTCTTCCATTCCTCAATCTTCTGTATAACTTCTAGATTGGATTCACTGGATTTGTGAAGTTTTTGAGCCACACATTGTTTAGCTTTTAAAACTGCTTCTTCAAAATTTTTGCATTGTACTACATACATATACATACCTGATGGCATTGCCAAAGCATAGTGTGTAATTCTATCTCTTATGTTTTGAATACCTACCTCATTAGCTAATGCAGTAAAATCATAAGTAAAATCCTCTATATCTTGTTTATCTGGATTCCATTTCATTTCTTTCCAAACTCTTAATCTCTCCTCTAAAGTACATCCATGAGGATTGAAATTTGAACAAAATTTAGTTTGAATTTTCTGCCAATGTCTTACTGTATAAGCTTCCTTTTTAATACCACTTGATAAAAGCCATTGCCTAGCTCTTCCTTTTAATGTCATAAAGAATTTTCTTACTATATTAGTACAATCCATTGCTGGATCTCTTGGCTCTCTAATATTACAATTTTCTATTGTCTCTTTGAAGGTGTCCAAATGAATATCAGGTAATTCTCCCTTTTCTCCTTCAAANNTATTTTCTTGAAGACTATTTTCTTCTCTTGGTATTACTTGTGGTATAGAATCAGATCTAGGTACAGGTAAAGATACCCTAGGAGAATGTTGTTGTCTTACAGGGATTCTAGGTTCTTCTGTTTCTGAATCTTGTGCCACTTCTCTATCTATATCTGAACTTTCAGAATCTGATCCTCCTGAGCTATCTGAAGGATCTGGATCTGGATAAGATGTACTGGGAAGTAATGTAGACTGTCCAACTGGAAGAATCTC
>JAAXHI010000157.1:0-704 GCA_012270875.1 Candidatus Poribacteria bacterium
CCCAGAACTATTGCTGACAGAATTTGACAACTCAGGTTTCACTATAGCTGCATTAACATGGACCTTCCCTTGGGCAGATGATGGAGAGTCACCCACAATCTCATTCACCAGATCTTCACTATTCTTCAATTTCACACCAACTTTCTCACACTCTTTCTTACTAGACTCAATGAGTCTCTCTCTCACATCCTCATCTATACCCATTTCATCCATCAAGTCCTCCCATTCCTTAGCTTCTTTCAGCACATCTTCAGAAGGCGCAATGATTTTGGGAACTTTATTGGCCATGTTGACCTCTGCTAGTAATGTACCGGGTTTAAGTTTAATGGGTTTGTTAGTTACATTGGTCACCATGACCAGTGCTCTGTGACTACCAGGTAGCAGATTGCACAAAGTGTTCTGCACCTTTAAACCCTTAGGAACTTTACCCTTGTTGGTGGCCTCTGTCATCACATTCACTACCATGCCATAAGTGTGAATGCGAGACAGACCATGGACCCCCACTGAATCACCAGGTGAAATAGTGTATTGCTTGGTAGATTTTACATAGCCTAAAGGTTTGTAGGGTAGTTTACCTCTCGACCTAAGGTAGAGAATTTGGTTGTATACCCTTTGCCAATTTGGCTGGAGATCAAGTTGTTCACCATGAACTTCCATATCTCCAAAGATTGCATTTAGGGTTAATGTACCTAACTGCACAGGTA
>JAAXHI010000157.1:833-1077 GCA_012270875.1 Candidatus Poribacteria bacterium
TTAAAGCCACGGTCCTTACAATAAGACTCACCAATGGTGGTTATTTGCGCACCATTATCTAGCAGAACCTCAACAGGCTCCCCACTTACATAAACTTCAGTGCAATTCATAGGTCCAATGAGTCTAGCCCATGGATCAGGATTAGCTACATTGGAGTTTTTGTTTGACTTCTGAAGTTTAAGATCCTGATCTAAAGACATGCTACAAGAAGCTACCCTTTCTTTCCTAAGTTCACGGGAACTTC
>JAAXHI010000157.1:1226-2023 GCA_012270875.1 Candidatus Poribacteria bacterium
TGAGGCTGGCTATTTAATACTTGAAGTTGGGCCTCCCAGTAAGCTTTCTTGGCAGCAGGAGCTCTGCTGCAGTTCTTAATCAGGTGATCTGCACCCTGAGGATAAGAATCCCTGCAAAAGTAGCACTGTTTTTCGTAAGGCCAATGGCCTCCATTGCTAGTACTACCCCCTTGGTGTGACTGCTGTCCCGAGTTATTCCTATTACCATTATTCCCATTGGACCTTCCCCTCCCTCTACCCCCACCTCTGCCTCTACCTCTCCAATTTGAATTGGAGTTAAAATTAGAGTTGGAGTTAGAGTTCTGCCTATTAGACCCATGGGTTAAAACCTGGCTAACCACTTGAGTTAAGGCCTCCAGCTTTTTGTCAAATTGTTGCATTTGTCCCTGAGAACCCTGAAACAATTGCTCCAATTTTGCAAGCTGAGGGTCAGAACTGAGAGGTGTGGCAGCCACAGCAGCCACATTAACTTTCTGCTTCTGCTTTGAATGATCCTTCTCCTTTGATTTCTTGTCTGTTGGTGCTAAACCTAGTTCTGCTTCTATTATGCGAGCTGATTCCAAGAGATGCCGGTAGGTACACTGCGGATTATCGTAGTTGTGCCTTGTTTGATTTTTGATATTGTCTGGGAGTCCTTCAAAGAATTTCTCCCTCAGGGTCTGATCCGCGACCCCTTGTGGATAATTCTCGGGAAACTTTTTCCTGATGTCTGCTATAACAGACTCTAAGGCCACCGAGTATG
The DNA here is from genome assembly GCA_012270875.1 of Candidatus Poribacteria bacterium. Lineage (GTDB taxonomy): Bacteria > Poribacteria > WGA-4E > WGA-4E > WGA-3G > WGA-3G. The sequence goes on from JAAXHI010000157.1 coordinate 1,969, forward strand.
CCGAAACACTCTGGCCTTCCTCTTTCTTCATACTGAAGAGTTTAGAGGACAGGGT
>JAAXHI010000062.1:0-4942 GCA_012270875.1 Candidatus Poribacteria bacterium
TGAGTTTGGAAGCAGGTGGGCTATAGGTACAGAGTATTGTGATGATGATGACATCAATGAGTTTGGAAGCAGGTGGGCTATAGGTACAGAGTTGATTCACGCAGGAGCAGATGTGAATGTTATGGATGATGAAGGCAATACAGCTATGTTAGTGATGGCACATTATAGCTCATGTAGTGTACATACTGAAGCAGATGTGCAGGGGTTGGCAACATGTTTAAGTGGCTTGATAGATGCTGGAGCTAGTGTGAATGTTGTAGATTGTTATGGTAGAACACCATTGATGTATATATGTATACATCAGAAACAACATGCAGAGCAGATAGTACATGCATTACTAGATGCTGGTGCAAATGTGAATGCTACAGATGCTGTTGGTAACACTGCATTGATGTATGGTGCTAATTACAATGAAGCACGTATAATGGCTGTATTACTGAGCAGAGGTGCTAATGTAAATAGGCCAAATCATGATGGGGCTGTAGTGTCAGAATGGTACCAGGTACATCGCTGTGAGAAGCGGCTCATTATGCTGATGTTAGCAGGTGCTGATGTGTCACATGTTGATGTTCGACATCATCCAAAGTTTCATGCGGTCCACGATGAGTGGAAAATGTTGAAATTGCAGCTGCAACATATGTGTAGGGAGAAAATACGGGAATGTGTCATGACATTGCACCCAGGTAAACGCATAGAACACTTAGTACGAGAAATAGGCTTACCAGAAATGTTATCAGCGTATGTAGCTGATCTGCATCGTTATGGGTTACATGAATATGATGAAGAAGAGATATGAAGTAAGATATCATGTGTGTGTCCAAACATGTATGTGAACACAAGTGGACTAGTTTCATGAGAGAAGAGTTTGACATATGTCATCATGAAGGATTTGGACAGGTTTTTTGTGTGTATGTGTCACATAACAAGAAATGGAGTTCAGCAACTGATGATGTGTTACCATTGCAGATGGACATGGATGATATGTATGATGCGGATTGGTACATATATGGGCCCCACAAAGACTGTGAGACACAAGTTGGATATGTGAAGGAAGAGGGAACAATATATCCAGGAGAAGAAGCTCATCATTGTCGTATATGTAACAAGTCATTTCTGAGNNCAACAGTATGCACTTGCACTTTGAAGGACCACATGATGGCTCATAAAAATGAAGAATCATATGAATGTGACTGGTGTGGACAACGATTTGTCACACGTATGTACTTACAGCAACATCAGAGAGTACATCATACAGAACACGATTATGAGTGTGAGGTGTGCCAGAAAACATTTCAATTTAGATATCTACTGAAGCAACATATGATGACACACACTGGACAACGTTTACACCAGTGTGAAGAAGCTCATCATTGTCGTATATGTAAAAAGTCATTTCTGAGGTATGATATGTTCACAGACCAGGTGCGTGAGAAATCATGTACAGCAGTATGCACTTGCACTTTGAAGGACCACATGATGGCTCATAAAAATGAAGAATCATATGAATGTGACTGGTGTGGAGAAAGATTTGTCACACATATGTTCTTACAGCAACATCAGAGAGTACATCATACAGAACCAGATTATGAGTGTGAGGTGTGCAAGAAAATATTTCGATTTAGATATCTACTTAAGCAACATATGATGACACACACCAGAGAACGTCCACACCGGTGTGTAATATGTGATAAAAGTTATGTAAGTGCAAGCAGCTTATATAGACATGAGAAAACCCATGATCAGGAAAACCCTTATGTATGTAACATTTGTGGCAAAACATTTGGCGAAGAAGATGTGTTGAGTGTACACATAGCAAGTCATGTGCATGAAACACATTACACATGTGGATATTGCGCTAAGCATTATAAAACATCTGCTGAACTGCTTGCACATGAAATGACACATAATGGTAAGACACCTCATCAGTCGTTGCTTGAACAGCATCTCCCAGTGCATACTGGAGAGGCACGTTACACATGTAAATTTTGCTCGAAAGGTTTGAAAACATTGCGTAGTTTGCAGAGACATCATAGAAGTCATACAGGTGAGAAGCCATATGAATGTCAAGTGTGTGGCAAGGCATTTGGAGAGATGTCTTATTTAAAACAGCATGAAGCAATCCACAGTGATGAAAGACATTTTAAGTGTGACATTTGTGGCACAACATTTAAACAGAGCTCAACTTTATCACATCATATAAGGACACATGACAAACCACATAAGTGTACACAATGTGGTAAAAGCTTTCCTGAGATGAGTTACCTGAGACAACATGAATTCATTCACAATGGAGTCTGGCCTTTTCAGTGTCAGCTTTGCGAGAAAACATTTAGAAACAGAGCAAATATGAGAATACATCTAATGAGACATGAGCGCAAGAAATAATATAAATGTGCAAGATGTCAGCAGTGTTTTGAGCAGTATCGTCAGTTGCAGCAACACAAAATGACACATGTTGGAGATGATGTTGACAGTATGAACTGTGTTGGTAATAATGATGATAGTGTGACTATGTAATCTTGACAGATGCATGATGAGGCTGCACAGATGTGTGATCGAGGTGAAGAAATGTGCTTTCTAGATCTTTATGTGAGACAACATTTGCTATCACATAGATGTGTTTAGCAAAAATACATATATTCATCTGATTGAGGAATAGGGTGACAAAATGTAAAGCAATCTGACTAAGTGTGTGATGTGTATAGTTTGTATGTGATTACTTGACTGATACAAGGTGTATCGTGTTTATATGTTCATTTAATGTTCATACATATGTTATAAGAAATGTCAAATGTCTGAGAAAGATTCTGTTGGGATGTCTAGCAGTGTAATACATGTGTGGAGTGAGTGAATGTCATGTATGGAGATCACTAGAGAACATGTTGATGAGTACAGGGCAACACAATGAAGTGAAAAACCATATGTAATGGGTTGTGACAAAATGTAAAACAATCTGACTACGTGTGTGTTGTGATATGATTTATGTATGATCACTTGACTGATACAGGGTGTATGTTGTTGTTGTGTTCATGTTATCTTCATGTATATGATGTCAGAAATGTCAAATGTCTGAGTAAGATTCCAGTTGGGATGTCTACCAGTGTAATACATGTGTACACTGAGTGAATGTCATGTATGTAGCTTACTGGACATCATGTTGATGAATATAGGGCAACAGCTATCAATGGCAATAGTGAGTGAGATCAGGCACTGTGTGACATTGACATACAGTATGTACTTTGCTGCATGTATTGATGTAATGTTATGTTGTTGTTTTTTTAATCAGAAAAGCCCTGGACAGATGTCAAATGGTGTGGATCAAAATTTGTGTGTGAAAGAGGAACTTGATGATGATTGGAGTATCACTGGAGAGATACAGCATACCTATGTGGTCAATCAGTATCCATATGAAAAATATCAACAGCAGTGCACAGAAGGATCATATGTGAAACAAGAGGGAAGACTACATCTGGAAGGACAACCTTATCGGTGTGGGATATGTGGGATGTTGTTTTCACTGTATGATATGTTAACACATCACACTGTGAAACATACAGGAGAAAACCTGCATCAGTGTGTTCACCGCGAGAAATCATATACAGCATCATCAAGTTTGAAGCAGCTGACAATGTGTCACACAGGTGACCAAATTTCTGCATGTGACCAGTATAGAAAAGGTCGCACTGTGGAAAAAGCTTACATATGTCACTTTTGTGGCAAAGGATTTGTTGAAGCAGGTGTCTTCAGTGTACACATAAAAAGTCATGCTAGTGGAACTTGTTATACATGTTCATATTGCACAGAGAATTATACTACATCTGCTGAGCTGATAGCTCATGAGATGACACATAGTAGTAAGAGACCTTATCAATGTTCGATGTGTAATAGAACATGTCAAGAGTTAGCAGATTTACAGAGGCATCAAATAGTTCACAGAGGAATAGAGAGTTACCAATGTACTATCTGTCATCAGGAATTTGTACGTGCAAGCAGTTTGAAGATGCATCTACTAGTTCATACTGGAGACACACCTTACAAATGTTCATATTGCAATAGAGGTTTTACACATATGAGTAGTCTGCGCAGACATCATAGAAGTCATACAGGAGAGAAACCATGTACATGTAAAGTGTGCGGCAGAGCATTTGCTGAGATAGCTTATCTAAAACAACATCAAGCAATTCACACTGGTGAAAGGCCTTTTAAGTGTCACATTTGTGATAAAACATTTAGACAGCGTTCAGCATTATCAACACATATGATGATACATGATAAGGTGAAACCACATAAATGTGTACTGTGTGGTGAAGGTTTCAGAAAGTTGTGGGCATTGAACCAGCACAACATCAAACATGCTCAACACAAGATGGATTATATGTGTGTTGTTTGTGATCAGCGGTTTCCTGATGAAGATAGTGTCGAGATGCATTTGCGAACACTTCATACAAAGAAACATCATAAATGTTCAACTTGCAAGAGAGATTTTAAGCGATTGTGTAATTTCCAGAAACATGAGAGGACACATACTGCGGAAAAACCACATAAGTGTAAAGTATGTGGTAAACACTTTGCAACGTTGCGCTATCTGAGGCAACATGTACTGATTCATGAAGTCAAGCGTTTTCAGTGTCAGATTTGTGGCAAAACATTTAGACACAAAGCAAATATGACCAAACACATAATGAGACATGAAGGGAAGCAACCATATAAATGTGACATATGTCAGCACCATTTTACGCAGTATCGTGCGTTACGAAAACACAAGATGACACATGTTGCAGAGGATGTTGACAGTGAGCGCATGTCTGTGTAAAAGACTGGCAATGTGTATGTAGCAAGCAAGAATTTATGCCATATGTTTCCGATCGTAGCAAATGAGCAGCTGCCACTAGCTAATACAGTAATCCGGAACCAACACAGCAACTACCCATTACAACCAACC
>JAAXHI010000062.1:5064-5874 GCA_012270875.1 Candidatus Poribacteria bacterium
ATTACACGTTTATGTTCATCTGATGACATAGCGTGTACTACTGATAATGCGGCAGATGCAATGACAGTGAGTAGATTTCCCATTGATGTAATGAAATATGTGGTCACGATTGAAGTCTGAGACAACACATGTGTAATAATTGTTGTACTCAACAATACAGTGAGGAGATTTGTGTGCGTTACCTAGAGGTGTGTGAAAGATCAAGTAGTTTTGTCATTATCATATGTCATAGATGCTTTGTAGAGATGTGACTGGCACAATTTCGATATAGAAGTGTATGAAACATATGTGTTATGTAGTAATGTGATGTGTAGTGTAATTTGTGTGTGTGGCTGGTAGATATGTTTGATAGCAGCAGCTACAATACATGGCAGGATAAGCTAGCTGACATGATAGCTGGAGGTGTGTGATATATATGGTGCATAAGATGTGTCCTCATGAGAACATGTATAGGTAATATGTAGCAGATAAATATTGTAGCAGACATATGATGAGACCTATGACAAATGTATTTCATGATAATCCTTATATAGCTAGTGTGAACAGAGTTCTATTTTTGGCACATCTTTGTAGACCACACATCCGTGGCAACGCCACGGGATTCTACCTTGTATAGCTAGTGTGAAGAGACATACATCATGACAATATGTGGTAGATTGTCCATAGCGATACAGAAAGTAGTAAACTGGTACATAATCATCAGGTGTGTTGAAAGATATTAGTGTACTGTTGCAATGATTGAAATATATATGCGGGTATGATCAATAACAGAGTGATCTCATTGTGACTCACGTGTAGCTGAGTTTTTGT
>JAAXHI010000062.1:6012-6749 GCA_012270875.1 Candidatus Poribacteria bacterium
AGAACTAATGCGCCAAACTCATAACCAACATGGCAAACTCATAACCAAGGTGGCAAAACTCATCACCGGCCTAGGGGTATCATGGATATGATATGTTATCCACGTGATACATACACTGTTTGCAATGCGGCAGATGGAACAAGTAAGTATTTGTGACATGTCTCTTGCACAGCTCACATTGCATAGTCATAACCAATCTGGCAATAGTTATACATTAATGTCTTGGAAATCATTTAGCAACAGATTACAATTGGATTTTGTGTGGTGAGTCATTTGTGTAGCCCATGTCCCTCCTCCCCCAGGGTCTAGTACACTGACGCATACAAACCAATTGTAATAAGACCCACTTCAGGGGAGGGGGTGGTAGGGGGTGAGGAAAGTGACTCACCACACAAAACTAGAGTACTCTGGAAATTGGATGTATTGGTTGCATGATTGTTTTCCTAGTATATTCAACATAGCCTTTACTATATGTCGCTTTTTGAACAGAAATATGGAAATTCAACAATAGGAAACTGGATGACAATGGACAACCAAAGCCCTGCCGCAGTAAGCTCCAAAAACAGTGGCAGAATGTGAAGAGAGCGCGATATCAGAGAGCAGCAGCAGCAATAGATCTGGACAAACCAACTTCAGTACTTTGACAGATTGAGCATGTCAATCACTGTTCAAGGAGAAAATTAACATTTGAAGTATGGGAACTGAACATTTGCGGTAGACTCTAATTTTGTGCCATC
>JAAXHI010000575.1:0-2513 GCA_012270875.1 Candidatus Poribacteria bacterium
GTCATAACCCACGTCAAGATCATGGAGGGGTGGACACAGGTTTGGGCCCACGGGTTGCAGTGATGGAGAGGAAGTGTAGCGAAACGTGAATGTGACAAATACAGACCCTGGATTCCTGCTGCCGCAGGAATGACCGTCAAAACCATCGAGGAGCCAGGGGTTTTCCTGTTGCCTTCGCCTCTCTCTGTCATCCTCGACGCTTGTCCTCGACGTTGGTCATCGAGGATCTAAATCGAGGATCCAGGGGCTTTGCTTTTCCCCCTCACCCCAGCCCTCTCCCTCAAGGGGAGAGGGAGAAGCGGGAATGCCCACGCACTGACCGAAAGAGGATACGGGGCCACCGCCTAGAACTGCCACTGTCCTTCCAGCAGGACCCGGTAGTCCCGCACTCCGCCTACCTGGTCCTGCTGCGCCCCTTCCAGGCTCACCGTGCCCTGCCCGCTCCATTGCCACCGCCCGCCGACCCGGTACTGCCGCGCCCCCGGCCCGCTCCACGTCACCCCGCTGTACGGAATCACCACACTGCTCCCCCCAGGCAGCGCCAGCCCGTAGCCCACCTCCGCCGCCACCCGCGGCGCCCCCGGCCCCAGCCCCGGCCCCGCCGCCGGCACCTCCTGCATCCACAACTGCTGCACCCCACTCGCCGCCGCCCCATAGCCCGTCGTCAACTGCACCCGCGCCCCTTCCTGGTTCGGCCCCGGCGCCACCTGCACCCCCACGCTGCCTCCCCACTCGTCATACCCCGCACTCGACAGCGTCAACAGCCGCGCCCGCCCATTCACCGTCAGCCCCCACGCCGGATACTGATACTGCAGCCCCACCCCGGTCTCCAGGCCCATCCCCGCCGGCCCGTCCCCCGCGTCGTGCCGCAGCCCCACTTCCAGGGACGGCACCACCTGCCCGCCGCCGGCCAGCGCCCGCGTGTGCAGCACCTCCAGCAGTGCCCGCAGCCGCCGCGTCTCCACCGTCAGCCCGGCCATTGACCCCGTCCCCGCCACGTCCAGACTCGCCACCGCGGCTTCCCCCTTGGCCCGCAGGTCCGTCCGACCCCCCGGCACCAACTCCGTCGTCCCCAGCAACCGCCCCGTCGCTCCCACCGCCGCGGTCCGCAGCACCCCCTCACTCTCCGCATCCGGCCGCCCCGCGGCTTGCAGCCCCAGATCCCCCCAGCCATAGCCCACCGTGCCCCAGCCTTCCAGCGCCCCATCCGCCGCGGTCCACCCCACATAGGGATGCACACTCGTCATCGTCAGGTCATAGTCCCCGGCCGCCGCCGCCTCCTGCCAGTCAAACGCCCCCTGACTCCAGTTCACCAGGACCCCCGCCAGGACCTGCGGGTGCACCTGCGCATCCACTCCCACCTGCGCACTCAGCAGGTCCCCCTGCCACGTCACGCCTCCTACGGCCCCCCGACTCGCCAGATTCTGATAGTTCCCCTGCCCCCACAGCACCACGTCCCGCAGCCCCAGGTCCGCGCCCGTGGTCGGGGCCAGGGCGAGGGCAAAGCCCGAGCCCCCCAGCAGGGGCGCCAGATCCAGCCGACCCGCCTGCCCCAGCGTCCGCCCCAAGTCCACGGCCACCGCACTCAGCGTGGTCTGCCCGCCCAATTGGTACGTCAGCCCCTCTGAGGATGCCCGCCCCAGCCGCGCCACCCGGCCCGTCACCGCGTCCAAGGTCCCCGCCACCACTGCCTGCCCCACCCGCGGCAGCAGGCTCTGGTTGACCCGGCGCGTGCGGGCCAGGGTCTCTGCGTCCACCGGGGTCGTCACCGTCCAGGCGAAACGGAGCGTCGCCGGGTCCCCGTCCGCGTCCTGTACCGTGACCGTCGCCGTGCCGCTCCCCGCGGTGGTCGGGGTCCCTGAGACCACCCGCGCCGCCGCCAGGCTCACCCCCGGAGGCAGGCTCGTGGCCGTATAGCGTAACGCCCCATCGCCCCCCGTGGCCGCCGGTAGGGTCAACGCCGCAATGGGTGTCCCCGTGGTCCACTGTTGCACGCCCACCGTGGCCTGGCCGAAGCTCGGCCGCAGGTCAGCCTTCACGGTCCAGGCAAAGCGGAGGGTCGCCGGGTCCCCATCTGCGTCCTGCACCGTCACCGTCGCGGTGCCGCTCCCCGCCGCGGTCGGGGTCCCCGAGACCACGCCCGTCGCAGACAGGCTCACCCCCGGCGGCAGACCCGTGGCCGTATACGTCAGCGCCCCGTCCCCCCCTGTGGCCGCCGGCACCGTGAACACCACAATCGACGTCCCCGCAGTCCACTGCGGCGCCCCCACCGCCTGACTGGCCCCCCGGCCGAAGTGCGGCTGTTGATCGGCTTCCACGGTCCAAGGGAAGGTAAACGTCGCCCGGTCCCCGTCCACGTCCTGTACCGTCACCGTCGCGGTGCCGCTCCCCGACGTGGTCGGGGTCCCCGAGAACACGCCCGTCGTGGACAGCGTGACCCCCGCAGGCAGGCCCGTGGCCGTATACGTCAACGGCTCGTTCCCCCCCGTGGCCGCCGGCACCGTGAACACCAC
>JAAXHI010000575.1:2521-3072 GCA_012270875.1 Candidatus Poribacteria bacterium
ATCGACGTCCCCGCAGTCCACTGCGGTGCCCCCACCGCCTGACTGGCCGCACTACTGAAACTTGGCTGCCGGTTGGGCGGCGGCCCCGCCACCGGGGGGACGGCCGGGGTCGCGCTGGCCGTGTTCGACTCGGCGCTCGCGCCCACCTCATTCACTGCCCGCACCTGGAACGTGTACGCCGTGCCGTTCGTCAGCCCCGTGACCGTGTACCGCGTGGCGTTGCTCTCGCCCGCCCCGCTGGTCGGAATGGCCGTCCAAGCCCCGTAACTGCCGCCGGCTGCCTGCTGCCGGTACTGGTGCGAGGTCAGCGCGCTGCCACCGTCGTCCCCCAGGGTCCACGCCAGGGTCACCTGCCCGTCGCCCGGCGTGGCCCGCAGCGTACTCGGGACCCCCGGCGCCGTGGGCACGGCCGGGGTCGCGCTGGCCGCGTTCGACGCCGGGCTCTCGCCCTCGGCATTCTCCGCCCGCACCTGGAACGTGTACGCCGTGCCGTTCGTCAACCCCGTCACCGTGTAGCTGGTGGCATGCGCCCCGCCCGCCCCGCTGTCCGG
>JAAXHI010000465.1 GCA_012270875.1 Candidatus Poribacteria bacterium
AGTTTACCCTAGTCGTTTCCACAGTTCAAAAACCGATAAAATCTGTTAATGGAATGCGTTCGAAGTCTTGGCGTTTAGCTTTGCGCGCCGCTTCGCAAAAGCGTTGAGAAGCGCGCACCTTGACACCTCCGCGCATCAACATAAATTCAACAGTGTCGCCGGCAGGTGCCGGTCTGTTTAAATGCCCAACCACATATCCGGAGTCGGAAAGAGATTCTCGGATTGTGTCCCACCTCTTACGTTCTCTTTTTTCTTGTGTTTTGTCATTGCGATTCCAGGAATCGCCAGATAGGGTGAGAAGCAATCTCCAGTCCATATCATACCATGCGCCCGCGCCAGTGCTTCTTCCGTTCGCCGGTATTAATGCCGAAGCAATTCCCGCATGTTGTCCGCGAGTGGAAAAGGGGCTGCGTGCCAGCCATGTTTCAGCGCCGGTAGGGACACGCCACAGTTGGTTTTGGTGTGCATCGCCTCGTAGCCGGTTCTGTGCAGCGCGTCCGAAGGCCGAGGTAAGTGTCCAGTTACCGTGACTTCGATTCCACCATTCAGGCTTTCCTATTAGTACAGTTCCCTTTATATCAAGCCGGCGTGCGTCTACGAGTTCAAACATTCGCACGACACCCCGGCTGTCCTCAAGAAAAACACACATGAAGCGCATAGCCATAAAGGCGTTTTCAAATCGCTGTTCGTCAGATGCTCTAATGCGATTCCGCGGGCTGCCTTCTTCACTCTGGGCGAGCAAATGTGCTCCGTCGTGTGGTGTCAGAACCAGGGACTGATTGCTGATGTAAGCGATAGTGAGCAGGTGTGCCACGTCTTGGGCAAGAGAGCTTCTCAAATCGCCTCCAAAAATCTTGAAGGCGATAAGCGCAACAGGCAGGTCTATGGGCAGGCGGGGGGACTGTCGTTTGAAGTTTATCGGGTACTGAGGTTCGCCGTCACTGCCGTATGGGGTATAAACACGCAAGCCGTTTGCTTGGCTAGGAGAGTCAAAGTGTATCCTTCCGGCTTCCGACAAATCTGTGATTCTAGACGTTATGGGTTCGTTGTCGACAGTAATTATGTCAACATTACTTCCATATATTCCCCACCGTGCTCCGTTGATGTCTCCCACGTGTTT
>JAAXHI010000493.1 GCA_012270875.1 Candidatus Poribacteria bacterium
AAGTATCCGTGTTGAATGTCAAGGGCGGTTTAGGTTGTAGGTAGGGGTTCTGGCCTCCATGGGGTACCCCGACGGGCGACCGCGTTCAGACGCAGCAGCAGCTTTCGCATCACCGCCACCAGGGCGACTTTCCCGGCCTTGCCGCGTTGGCGCAGTCTTTGATAGAAGTCGCTCAGTGTGGCATCGGTTCGAATTGCCGACAGGGCTGCCAGGTAGAGGATGCGGCGCACCACGCCGCGACCGCCCCGGATGGACCGATGTCCTTGCCTCTGGCCGCTGTCGCGGGCCCAGGGGGCCAAGCCCACCAGGGCGATGAGCGCTTTGTTGTCCCAGTGGCCCAGCTCGGGCAGTTCGGCCACCAGGGTGGCGGCGGTGATTGGTCCCACGCCGGGCACGGTACGAAACAGCGCGGCCTGCTGGCCCAGGGTGGCGTGTTGGCGCAACCGGTCCTGGTACTCTTGATCCAGTTGGGCGATTTCCTGATCCAGCCAGGCGATGTGGCGCTGGGTGGACTGTAGCACGCTGGCCTCCAGTTCCTGACGCATTCGGTTCCGTTCCTGCACCCGCTGGGCCACCAGTTGCTGACGACGGCGCAGCAGGTCCTGCAGCCCCTGGCGTTCCGGTTCCGCCGGCCGAGCCTCCGGCTCCGGAAACATCCGACCGTAGCGGGCCAGGATCTGGGCATCCAACAGGTCGGTCTTGGCTTCGTAGCCGCAGACCCGAGCAAAGGCCCGCACTCGATTGGGATGGGCCAGTTGCACGGGGAGATCCGCCTCTCTGAGCAGCCGCACCAACCGTCGCTCGTATCCTCCAGTGGGTTCACACACCACCCTGGTAGCGCTCTGTTCCCCCAAGAAGGCGCGGAGTTTGCCGATGCCCGGTGCGGTGTTGCGAAAAGCCCTGGTCCGACCTTCCGCCACTGAGACTTCCAGGCTGTTTTTGCTTACGTCTATGCCGGCTATGACTACCATCATCCATCCTCCCGGTGTCATAATGGCGGCGTCCTCCACACTTGCAGATGCGGGCCCGGGCCCAGGTATCCGTTCGGAGCGACACCGTGGCGGGAGGGGTGTCAAACTTTGCCCGGTGCAACCGGAGGTAACGGTCCGGTTCACCGTGTGGGTACACGACCCTCCCCTCTCGCCCGCACGACAGATTGGCCCATCTACCGCGCTACCGCAACATACAAGTGGGTACCCGTGAGAAGCGACGTCGTTTGACAGGTGTCAGGTCCCATTTTACAGTTGAAACCGCGACTC
>JAAXHI010000058.1:0-366 GCA_012270875.1 Candidatus Poribacteria bacterium
ACTTTTAATCTAGTCATTTTATAGAAATGTTCTAGGTTCTTAGGAACTTCTGCAACACCAGAATGTTCATGTATTAACATGGAGAAATATGTAGCTGTTTCTTCTTCTGAAAGAAATTCACATTGTGTGCCTATAGATCTCTCCAATACATTTCTGGAGATATGAAAATATCCTAATGATCTCATATCTAAACATCCTACTATTTCACCTTTCTTAATATGCCATTTNNCTATCATGACTAAGATTTTTAGCATTAATTTTAATTTTCCTATTTTGAATGTTAACTTTAAGAGTATATGGAACCTGTCCAGGAGTGTAATGTTTAAGTTTAATTATTGCTCCATTAGCACTATTAAAATCTTCAGG
>JAAXHI010000058.1:453-1190 GCA_012270875.1 Candidatus Poribacteria bacterium
ACTGATCTCATAAAGAAATGAAATGCCATTTCACCAAAGTTTGGTCCTCCTTCTAATTCAAACATAGTTTTCTGACCTATAACAAAATCAAAGTCATCAGCCATATATGTTAGATATGCTACAATCTCAAAAACAAATCCATAGAAATTAATTAAAAATTGAATACATTTGTCCACTGTAATGAATCTTCCATCTGCAATTTTGAGATTTTTAGGGGCAATATCATACACTGGATATTGATGCATAAATGGATGAGTATCATAAAATTTCTTATTTAACATGGCTTTAGAAGCACCTGAATCTATTAAAGTGTCTAAACTTGTGACTTGACTCATATGGCCTATTTTAATGTCAGATCCATCAAGGAGTTGTCCTACTGTTTCTCCAGTATTAGTCATAGGAATTAGTCCTTGTGGAAACCAACTATCAGTTGTTTTTCTTATTTCACCTAATGTTTGAGGAATTTGCCATAAATATGTTGCAGTTATATCTTTATCCATATCACACTTATAACTAATGGTATTATGCATTTGATCATATCTTAAATCTCTGGGTTTAATTGATTCTGGATCTTTTTGTAAATCATGTTGTTGAAGATGGTATTGTGCCTTTCTACTTCTAATATTGTCTAAATATCTCCTTGTTGTATTATCTTCATCACATACATCATTGGAAAAATACATTTTATCTTCCATTTCCTTTTCACAGTAGTATAAATTATCAGATAGAATAGACCA
>JAAXHI010000185.1:0-703 GCA_012270875.1 Candidatus Poribacteria bacterium
ACGTGTTACAGGACAAACAGATTAAGGAATTGGCTACATATTTAAACTTGACTGTGGTCCAGGTCAGGGCAAATACTAAAGCCATGTATGAGTTAGATGACCGAATCATTAGAATGGACCATATCTTACAACAGTTGACTAAAAGGCTAAGTGAAACCATTTACTACACATACTTTATGCTAAACGTACAGCATAGGGTGAACAAGTTAACTGCAGGATTGTTCATGTTAGCAGGGGATGTGGAAAAGATCTATGAATACCTAAGGGTGTTATCTACCCACAGGGTAAATCCGTTAGTGTTACCACCTGAAAGTTTTAGGAAGACCCTGAAGATGGTAGACGAACAGATGAGAAGTAATCCTAGGCTAGAACTACCACACAACCCAGAAACTGATATTTGGGCCTATTACAGTATAGTTAGAGTAACACCCGTGGTATTCGACGACCTGTTGGTCATAGTTCTCACGATACCTCTCTTGGACACTTCGTTGAAAATGGATCTATATCGAGTACACAACCTACCCGCCGTGCACCCTGAGTTAGAACTACAGGCTAAGTATGAGTTAGAAGGAGAGTATTTTGCTGTAGGTCAGCACGGGCTATACGTAGCTCTACCAACGGCAACAGACATCCAACTTTGTCTGAGCTCAGGTGGGGGACTATGTGTAATGAACCAAGCACTGTACCCGAGGGAAAAAGTAGA
>JAAXHI010000185.1:765-1129 GCA_012270875.1 Candidatus Poribacteria bacterium
TACAAAAGATCAACCCACCGTTACAAATAATCCATGTAGGGAATGGCTGTGAGGGTTATAGCGCTTCTATCTCTATCCCAGCTAAATCGGAATTGACTAGCGAAGAGGATTACAAGGAAAGAACAGATTATTTCATGGGTTTTAATGCTAATTACACAAAGATTAGGCAATACGGGGCTTGGATCCATTTAAAGTTAGAAGAGATGCCTGAAGCCAAAAGAAAACAACTGGCCATGAAATTATCAGAATTACCACCAATGACTTTTGAACATTTGAACAAAAAGTTACCAGAAATGGATCAAGAATACCCTTGGTCAGTATCCTCAAACATGGTGTTGTTCTTGCTGATAGGAAGTTTAGTGGT
>JAAXHI010000311.1 GCA_012270875.1 Candidatus Poribacteria bacterium
AGTGCTGGAATTTTGATAACATCTCGCGGTAACGCCCCGTTTTTATGTGCGTTGTAGATTGTTATTTTCCCTACTGAACCGTAGCGTGACGGCGTATCTTTCCGCTCTTTTCCTGCAGCATTCTTTAGAAAATTCTTAGTGTAGGGTTCTCTAATTTGGTCTATTTCCAAATCCGTGCGAGGCATATTCGGTTTCCAGAGACACAATATCGTTTCGTGGGACCTTTGCCAAAATTTTAGTGACGGTACTGTTTTATTGGTATAGTGCCACACCAGCCAACGTTGTTCGTGGATAGGGAAGCGCACAGATATTCTTGCAATAATTTCTGGGAATCCGTACAGATAAAGTAATCCGTCGTCTGTCAGGAGCTGAAGACAGTGTTCTATCCACGATACTGACCAGTCGACATAATCGTCTATCGGCATTACTTCGGTGTTATTCCCAAAATCTTTGCCTATATTGTATGGCGGATCGGCAATAATGACCTGATATTGCTTGCCAGTTTTGATTAACCGCGGCAATATCTTTGTAGTGTCTGCGACTATGATTGCATTAGTGTATGTATCTGACATTGTTAGATACTCCAGTCCCAGTTTATGTATTTTCGCTGTATCTGCGGAGAGAAAACCGGTCTAAAATGGTGTAAAGCACCGGAATGACAGTGAGCGTGCAGAGTGTTTGCACGATAATCGCACCGATTACGACCCCTGCTAAAGTTGCCCGCATAATGGCTGTGCCTTGATCCCCGAGCGTCTGTGGATACATACTGACGATGATGGTCAAGTTTGTCATGATAATGGTTCGTAATTTGAGCGGACACGCCTTGATAAGTGCTTCTTTTGTCGGCATCCCCTGCTGCCTGAAAACGCGGGTCTGATCGAGTAGCAGAATTGCGTCATTGACAACGATTCCAACCAACATAATGAGTGCTAAGAGTGAAAAGATATTGAGGGTCAATCCAAAGAGTGACATGGACAACACGGCACCAACGAACCCGAGTGGCAGTGTCAACATAATCGTGAATGGATGCGTGTAAGACCCTAAGAGCACTGCAAGTAGCATGTATGTAAAGATAATCGCTTGCACAAGTGCTACACCGATGGCTTTGTAAGATTCAGCTTGTTCTTCCGCCCCTCCTCCCATACGTATCTGGTAGCCGGTCGGTAAATCTATTCGTGCTACCTGCTCCCGAATTTGTTTCGTTGCTGCACCGAGTGCTCCTTGTATAAGATTCGCTTCGATGACAAACAAGTTTTGTTTGTTCTTGCGTGCTATCTGTGTTTCCGCTGATTGTTCTATGACGGTGCCGAGTGTTGACAACGGGACTAATCCTTTCTGTGTGCGTATCAGTATATCGTCAACCTTTTCAGCGATGTTGATATCCGTTTTCGCCAGCTGCACGCGAATATCATAAGCCGTCTCATTTTCCTGATAGGTAGAAGCAACGG
>JAAXHI010000141.1:0-1336 GCA_012270875.1 Candidatus Poribacteria bacterium
AGGGAAGCGCACAGATATTCTTGCAATAATTTCTGGGAATCCATACAGATAAAGTAATCCGTCGTCTGTCAGGAGCTGAAGACAGTGTTCTATCCACGATACTGACCAGTCGACATAATCGTCTATCGGCATTACTTCGGTGTTATTCCCAAAATCTTTGCCTATATTGTATGGCGGATCGGCAATAATGACCTGATATTGCTTGCCAGTTTTGATTAACCGCGGCAATATCTTTGTAGTGTCTGCGACTATGATTGCATTAGTGTATGTATCTGACATTGTTAGATTCTCCAGTCCCAGTTTATGTATTTTCGCTGTATCTGCGGAGAGAAAACCGGTCTAAAATGGTGTAAAGCACTGGGATGACGGTGAGCGTGCAGAGTGTCTGCACGATAATCGCCCCGATTACGACCCCTGCTAAAGTTGCCCGCATAATGGCTGTGCCTTGATCCCCGAGCGTCTGTGGATACATACTGACGATGATGGTCAAATTTGTCATGATAATCGTTCGTAATTTGAGCGGACACGCCTTGATAAGTGCTTCTTTTATCGGCATCCCCTGCTGCCTGAAAACGCGGGTCTGATCGAGTAGCAGAATTGCGTCATTGACAACGATTCCAACCAACATAATGAGTGCTAAGAGTGAAAAGA
Organism: Candidatus Poribacteria bacterium; assembly: GCA_012270875.1. GTDB lineage: Bacteria > Poribacteria > WGA-4E > WGA-4E > WGA-3G > WGA-3G. Next base: position 652 of record JAAXHI010000141.1, read on the forward strand.
TATTGAGTGTCAATCCAAAGAGTGACATGGACAACACGGCACCAACGAAACCGAGTGGCAGTGTCAACATAATCGTGAATGGATGCGTGTAAGACCCTAAGAGCACTGCAAGTAGCATGTATGTAAAGATAATCGCTTGCACAAGTGCTACACCGATGGCTTGGTAAGATTCAGCTTGTTCTTCCGCGCCTCCTCCCATACGTATCTGGTAGCCGGGTGGTAAATCTATTCGTGCTACCTGCTCCCGAATTTGTTTCGTTGCTGCACCGAGTGCTCCTTGTATCAGATTCGCTTCGATGACGAACAAGTTTTGTTTGTTCTTGCGTGCTATCTGTGTTTCCGCTGATTGTTCTATGACGGTGCCGAGTGTTGACAACGGGACTAATCCTTTCTGTGTGCGTATCAGTATATCGTCAACCTTTTCAGCGATGTTGATATCCGTTTTCGCCAGCTGCACGCGAATATCGTAAGCCGTCTCATTTTCCTGATAGGTAGAAGCAACGGTACCGGTGAGACTGTAGTTAAGGATTTGTCCGATCTCACTGACGGTGATACCGTAATCTTTGAGCCGATTTCTGTTCGGTAGGAACGTGATTTCCGGTTTACCTGTACGGATTGTGAATTTCGTTTCAACCAACTGCGGCATTTCGTCAACGATACGTTTGACCTGTTGCGTTATCTCAAT
>JAAXHI010000141.1:1476-1928 GCA_012270875.1 Candidatus Poribacteria bacterium
ATTTTGGTCAAAACATCTTGGACATCCGGCTGCTCTTTGAGCAATTTTTCCATCTGTATTGTCATCTCCTCTGTCTCGGCTAATGTTGTGCCAGGTGGTAGTTCCGCTTTGATGATAATGAAGTCTCCGTTAGATTTCGGCATAAACTCACTGCCAAGTGTGCCAGCTAAAAGTCCAGCTCCACCAATCAAGGCAATCGCAGCAACGATGTTCACCCACAGGTGATTTAATGACCACGTTAGTATCTTGGCATACCCTTGTTCAAGCCGTTCTATACCGCTATCCCACACCCTGAAAAAGACGTTAGGTGTCTGCTCATCGGTTTTCGGTTTCAGTAGATACGCGGCTAACATTTATCTCAATGAGTTTATCCCTTTCATTGCCTAAAATCTCAATCTTGATGTCCGCGCCCCCGGGCATCCCACCGGTGCCAGGAAGCACTTGTTGGCGTG
>JAAXHI010000343.1 GCA_012270875.1 Candidatus Poribacteria bacterium
TGATTGTAACGTTTTGCAGTGATAAATAGACAAAGCCACTGTTGGTGCGTATCTTAAGTGTGATGACAAGTATAAACGCTTAAGAAAGGAGCACAAACAGTGGCACTCCAAGATAAGGAAAAGAAGAAAAAGGTCAATCGGACAATCGTGTTGCCTTTTACACCGTCTGACTATCACCGATTTATGGACGACTTATCCTTTGCCCATCAAAGCGTGAGACATTATTTTCAAACCCATCCCGAACTCTTTCCCCCCGAAATGGCACTGGCACAAGGTTACGTTTTTAATGGCAACACACGGGAAAGTAAGAAGTTAAAGCTTAAGATGCGGAAGATAAAGATCAACACCCATCAGTATCAAATTCGGCCTTCTTTTGTTTTACCTTATATGCGCGGGCTGACCGATGAAGTAGAAAAAGGCTTGTTTTTATTGCGATTTGGGGTCCCTTTTTGGGCATTGGCCTTTGTCTTTGGACGAGACCACATGTATTGGTATCGCCTCTTTCTCTCTTTTTCTTCCCATTCATTAGTCGGCACGACCCTGCGGCAAAAAAACACGCTACCTGCCCACGTCTTAGCCGATGAGCACCACATTCGGGTGCAAGGACACAAAGCTTATGTCGCCACAACCATAGGTCAAAACTGCATCTTAGGGAGTGATGTGGTTGAAAAAGCCGATACACAAAGCCTTAGCGCAGGCTATAAAACCTTCAAGGAAGAAGCCCAAGCCATAGATGCGGATTATCAGCCTCAAACCGTCAATACCGATGGCTGGATAGCCACACAAGCAGCTTGGCGTGCCCTATTCCCTAAAATCTTTATCATTGAGTGCTTCCTGCATGCCTTTCTCAAAGTGCGAGACCGTGCCACAAAGACCTTACAAGACTTCTATCATCAAGCCGCTGATAAGGTCTGGCATATTTACCGAGCTGTGACCAAACGGAGTATGGGACAACGCATCCGACGCTTGAGAGATTGGACGCAAGCACACTTGCCCGATGTGCCGATGAAAGACAATCTGCTTAAATTATGCGAGAAAAGAAAGCGTTGGCTGGCGCATATAGATTTTCCAGACGCCTTTCGCACATCCACCACACTTGACCGACTCATGAAATTTATGGAACGACACGCCATCTCATCGCAAATGTTCCATTCTGATCACAAAAAAACAACTCAGAACCTGCGTGCTTATGCGTTACTCTATAATTTTACACCCTCTTGCCCGTCTGTCGTGGATAAACACCCTACACTGACCAGTCCAGCCGCGCGAGCCAATCGCTTTGTCTATCATCATAATTGGTTGCACAATCTCTTTATCGCTACTTCTTTGGGCGGATATTGGCGTCACAGCAATCCGTTATAATCAGTAA
>JAAXHI010000508.1 GCA_012270875.1 Candidatus Poribacteria bacterium
CATAGCTTGGTGCATAAGCTCAGGCAGAGTCTGAAAGGTAGGCGCCGGAGAAGTAATTCCCGTTGCAACCTTATTAACTCCGATGTTTGCAATACGTACACCATACTGCCAATTTTCAATAGCGAGACCTGCATACCAGTAATAATACGAACGGTACACCATCATCAAACCGTCGAAAGTGGTTCCATCGCTCGAACCTTCCTTAGACACCTTCCCAAGGTCATTCATTTGAATACCGCTTCGAGTACCCTTCGGAGTGATGCCGGTAATAGTGTTCGGTCCGCTACCAACTAGCCAAATGCTATTCAGCGTATCGGATGCTGACGCATCGGTACCGCCAAGTGCCGACTTGCCGTCAATCACATTGTTACTGGTAACCTCGCCAGTGAGAGCCTTATAGTATCTAGAGAGACCATTGAACTCGGCGGGATCTTCATCTTCATTGCCATAAAAGAACGTGTTCGCCATAGTTTGGCCCATGGCTTCAACGTGCGCACGATCTTCCGCATGCCGCCATGCCGCAGCATTACCACCTAGATCGGCCAAAGCACAATCTACCTCGGACCATGCATCAACCATCATGGTATTGAAGGTGACTTGTGCAGTGTTACCCTTCGTCGGTTTGGTAAACGTATTGAATTGTCGCTTCGACGGTACGGGCAATCCGGTTCGGATAGTAACCTGATGTCCCGTCTTTTCATTACCTTCCATCCACGACATCCTATTCAGAAACTCATTCTTTTCAGCCAGAATCTCTACCACCGTAGCAATATTGCCATTGCTATCAGTAATCTTGGCCAAATCCATCAGAGTCGGATAGTTAGTGGAACTTAAAGTTGCCATTATACAACCTCCATAGTTGTTATAAATAAATGAGGTTGTTTCGTTTCTTGTTTGTGCTTTACATTATGGCTTCGCTGCCGCGTGCGTCACTTCAGGAAGCAGAAACGTGCTCCCTTGCTACTAACGTCTCGTTGACTGCCGTAGCTCTTTTTTCAGGCACTCGGGGTTGCCTTGTCTCACTGACTGGCTGCCCAAGTTTCTGCCCAATTCTTTAATTGTCTTATCTGCGATTCATTCAATCCTCGCATTCGACCAATCTTTTCGAATCCTATTTCGTGCATATGTCCCAGCATGTAATCTTGCGCTACATCACGCGCTTGCTGGCGTGTAAGTCCCGTTATGCTTGCTTGTGCTATGAAAGCCTCAGTCAATCCGGGCGGAAACGTATACTGCTTCAAATCTTCCGGTTCCCATGCATCGAAGAAAGTAGCGGCATCTACTGGAAGATCACCATCCGGATCGGGCGGATCAACTACGCCATGTTCAATCATGGGATGTTGAAGGTTTTCCTGCTGTTCATATTGAAGTTCTTTCTGCTCGGGTGCTGGCGCCGGCGCTTCATCTTCCGCAAGCAAAGTAGAACCAGTGTAAAATTCAGTGTCCATGCTCGCGTTCCTTCGCGAATTGCTTGTGCAAAGCATCTATATCAAGGCTTTCCCACCATTGATGCCATTGTTCCTGATAGTGCGCCTTCGATGCTGATGCGGCGGCGGTAGGGCATCCTTCCGGATGCTCGGCCTTTACCCATCGAACAAATTCCTTGTACTGTGCATCGTTCATGGCGAGCTTTTTCTTTCTATACTCGGCCAATGCGCCCGCCATTTGTACACCTACAGGACCATCAGGAAACTTTGTCACGCCAGTATCGGTGTCATGCTTCACTACAGGCTTATCGAAGATTTCCTTTCGCTTTGCAAGGTCTCGCTGTCGCCTTTCCAGTTCTTCGTCCGTCATTGGCGTTGCTGCCGCTACCTTGTCCATCTTGACGGGCGGCGAGCTAAAGAATTTCATTGTCTTCTTCGCACGCTCGGCCTTGCCCGAAGTGGTTATATGAACACTATCATCGAAGAACTGCCGCTTCGGCGTATGCTTGTATGCGAACCCTTCTTCACCCGTTGTTACAAAATCCTTCATTGCTTTGTTTCTCCAATCAAATCCATTGATACATCGTAATAATTGGCCAATGCTCCGAGTGCTTCCTTCTCAGTCTTATACAGCATCCAATCCAGCAGAGTTCCGTCCATATTAAAAAGAACGTACACGGGATTGTTCAACAAGATCACCTTCTCCATTCTGCCGAGCATCGGTGATTTGAGTCTGAAGGTTTTCATAGCTCAACATGAAGCATCATTGTCTGACTAAGCCACATAGCAATATAGTGGATTTCCATCTTTTCCTTGTCTGTTAGCTTGTCCATCTTGGGATGTGGCCCTCTACCCTGGATATGCTTCAGTGCTCGCTTCAAATACTTCTTAGTGTTTTTCTTCATTTTCCTGTTCCTGTACGCGTTTAAAATCCTGTATCAAATCCCGTAGCCATCCAATGGCTTCCTGAGAAGGAGTGAATGGCATTGTGTCCTGATTCCTGCAAGTCCATCCGCTACACTCGGCAATCCACACTGCAATGTTGAATGCATTCTGATTCAAATACAGTAGTGGAAGTAGAGAGAAAGCAGTGAGCCTCACTTCGTGTCTTTCTTCATCCGACAAGTTTTCCCACAAAGGCATCGGATGATTGTTTCTGAATGCACTATGTGCTCGTTCAATAAATTTCTTCGTATTATATTTCATAAATCTTTCTCAAGGGTATCCGGATTCACCAATGTATAGACGGCTACGCCGCCGAAGCCGATTCGGTGCACCTTGCCTTCCTTATACAGTTCGTCACATGCCCAAGCTTGATGTCCCGTACGTGCAACATATTCCCATGGAGCGGCTTCGTTTATGTCTAGCATCACTTCCCGCTTCGCCACTTCAAGCATCGTATCCATTGCTATATGTTCCCATGTAGTTACTTGATATGCCTTGTGCACTACATCCCAAGTTCTTGCCACTCCTTCCTATCTCTATAATGTCGGCATCATCCATATTGATTATCACTTCATCAACCGACTTGTATCCCATGTCGAGAAACTTGCTTGGCCTTTCCGCGTATATGTGTCGAATTGCCTGTACACCCGCATTGATGGCCAATACCCTACCACTAGGTAATACAGGCGGATCTTTACGTATGCCCATGTTCTTTCCGTTTCATTTTTCTATGATGCTTGCACCATTTGGATCGAGCGGGACTCATACATCCTTCCACTTGGCAGGTATATCGCGGTCCCGGGCGATACTTCCTTCGATGCTCTACACAGTACTTTCTCCGGGCAAGCTTGGTACATCCGGGTTCTTCGCATATTCGCGAAGTGTCACGAGTCATAAACATAACTCTGAGAGCCTCTATTTTCCATTCTAAGCGGTTTTATTTTTCCCTACCCAACTAGAGCTCCCCACACAAAAATCAGCGTACAGGGCAAAATAGAGGATGTCAGGGGCATGCTCGGAATAAGTGGCACCATGGCGAAGGAGAAGAAACCATCAGGACACCATGGTGCCGGGCTGGCAGCTAGTGCCAGTTATGCAATTCCTGATGGTGATTGTTTACTCTGGCAGTTTTCGCAACGGACGGAGCGATTGTGACGGTGATTGATACACACACGACAATCGACACAGTGTCTATTCTTCATCTTATGTGAGCGCCACCACCGAGCTTGAGAAGTGAGTTCATTATCCTTCAAGCGACAGACCATCACCAAGGATTGTCCACATCATATGAATATACCTGATAGAGAATCTTCGAAGCACGTTCTCTATCAAGCAAACTTGAAGCCGACTGAAACACTTGAATCAAATCCTGCTGTAGCGTTTCATCCT
>JAAXHI010000471.1:0-2466 GCA_012270875.1 Candidatus Poribacteria bacterium
TTGAGAGATTAAGCAATCAGGATATGCAACTGGGGATTGATATACAGACAAGAGGAAACTGGAGTGGAAGATCGGTTGTGAAAAAAGTCACAGGAACATCACAGAGAGAAGTAGCTGAGAGGATTGTCGATGTGCGAGAGGAAATGGATGTGGAGGTATGTCGGCACTTCAAGAAAGGTGAACAGATATACATGTGTGCAAATACAGTGTGTGCAGGGTGCAAAATGCAAAAAGACATGAAGGCAGTGCAAGAGGGCAATGGCACAACTCGATGCAGTACTGATGTTCAAGAGATGACTATGAAGCCATTAGTCACTGTCAAAGGTGTAAAAGGCAATGAGCAGCAAATGAATGGAACATTATATACTGAGCCAAGGGAGGTGGTGAAGACAGCGACTGAGATACATAGTGGAGAATGTATCGATATGGATGATGGATTCAGGAGGTTCCCATGCAGATATGCATACAAGGGATGCAGGAAGGCAACATTGCAAAAATATAACACTGCTCAACATGAATGTAGCTGTAAGTTTCGCGATTGAGCCCCAGTAAAGGACAAAGATATGTAACAGAATGACAAGCGTTGAATGAGAATGGAAAGACAATTGCTTGAGGTAGGGTGTGTGCGGGACAAATAGTTGCACTGTGCTAGACAACACTGGTTGTGTGCTCAAGATGGATGTGATAGCTGTATGAAGGACATGACAGAGTGATAGATATATGTAAGGATGTGTGTGAACATATACGTTGTTAGTTATTCAGTCAATCGCAACTGAGATTGAGTGTGTAAGTAACAACACACAGAAAGATGTGTGATGTGTGCAGACTAATGGAGCAATTGTAAATTGTGTATACGGATTTGTCAGAAGATATGGATTATGTGATAGATATTGCTACTTTGGTCATTGCAGCAGCAGTTGATCATACAGGTGGCGAAATTGCTTTTGACATAGATATTGGATATCAGTGAGCATGATCATGGACAGTGTGAACCATGGTGATGTCTGTGCACTGAAGAAGTTAGTGAGAGATGAAGGATGTGAAAATAAAACGTGTACACATGTAAGTTTTCTTATGAGATAAATTATGAGTGTGTGCTGAGATGGAGATGTGTTGTGTTTAATGTTGAAGTGAGTTGAAAATTCTGATTTTTATGAGTTACAGGAATTGCTGTGCGTACCGGAGTGCAATCAGCAACATTTCGCACAGTGCTTGACTCTGAGAGGTTGCAGTGTCAATACATACATTGATTGCTATACACCATTACTCCATGCAATACACAATGGGGATGCTGTTTGTGTACGTAACCTGGTTGCAATTGGAGCCGATGTAAATTTGACATCAAAAGGTGGTATCACACCATTGTACAAATCGTTGGAGGTGCCACAGGAAACTGGTATAACACATATATTGGTGGAGGCTGGTGCTGACGTGAATGAAGAGTATCCTACAGGAGATACACCGCTCATAGATGCCTTGTATTATCATACAGATCTGCTTGCCAAATTTTTGCTAGCTCATAGTCCAGATGTGAATAAGGTGAGCAGGAATGGAGATACAGCTTTGTATGTTGCTGTTTCACATGGTATGGAAAGTGTGGTAAAATTGTTGTTAGAAGCTGGAGCGCTACCGGATGTGGTTGTTCACCGTGGTCTATACTGTGGTACATATGGTGACAATGCATTGTGTAATGCACTTGCAAAAGGACTATTACCTATAGCAGATCTATTGCTTGCTGCACATGCAGATATCAATTTACCATCTGCACGAGGAACTCCGCTTGTTATCAGTGCATACGTTGGTGTACCAGAACAAACACAACAATTGTTGCGTATGAATGCGCAGGTAAATGTCAAACGTGATACAACGTTGAAGGATATTGTAACTGGCTATCACCTTGTGAGATGTGTGCCAATATGTTACATGTTGTTATACATTGCTGGAGAGAAGTTGAACTATTTCCAATCATTAGATTTTGTGAAGGAGTTCATTGACTTGGGTTGTGAATGGTTCTTGAGGGAAGTTTTTCTACCTGGTGACATATTGAGAGATGATATCAAGAGATTTTTGGGAACTTACAAATATATGCGAGAAGGTGATATGATGCATCGTGCTGTGCAGGACGACACAGATAAACAGAGGTGTGTGCAGTTCTTCGAGTACATTCATGAGAACAATTTCACATTGAAGGGTATCACACGTCAGTGTATACGTAAATATTTGTTAGCCACCATGTCCTGTAACAACCTGTTTACACAAGTGGCTGAATTAGTGGTGACAGAGCAGATTCCAAAAGTATTAGGTGAATATCTATTGTATGGTTTTTGTTTGGCTGAAAATGTGGTAAATATGTATAATGTTTGTAGTAATAGAGTGAATGATGTGTATTGAAACATCACATGAGATGTCTGATTGTGTTTGTTGTGTAGCAAATCTGGTGTTTGTTGACAAGGTGTGAACAGCATA
>JAAXHI010000471.1:2520-6645 GCA_012270875.1 Candidatus Poribacteria bacterium
ATATGTATCACAAAAAGTCTTGCACGTGTTACATGTTAGTTGTCAGACTGATTTAATTGTTCCCCACATGTCATTCCAGGTACAGTGGACAAAGTGGTGTGAAATAATGATATAATATGATGATGTTGAATAGCGACTATATTGTGAGTGATACTGAATATGATGCAGATGTGTCTGCAAGTGAAAGTGATACAGAGAGTAATGATGATACAGCTCGAAGTGTAAGTTGTGGTGATGTTTGATGACTTATATCTAATGTGAGATCTGACATTCAGTCAGTGTAATGATGTATTGGATGTTCACGTGGAATGTAACCACAAGATGTCTATCCCTTGTAGAGTGATGGTGTGGCGTGGAAATGGCGCGATAATGTCAAGGAGCTGTTGTGTAGTGGAGGGAGTGTCAATAGTTATATCAAGAACTATACACCTTTACTTTGTGCAATTCAGTGCACAGATATCATGTATGTTCAGAAGCTCATTGCATTGGGTGCAGATGTGAATTTACCGGCACGAAATGGTTTGACGCCATTATACATGTCAATGGGTGTGCCATGGACTATGGGTATGACGCAGCGTCTGGTGAAGGCTGGAGCTGATGTCAACAGGGAATATGTTACAGGGGATACTCCACTGATACAGGCACTTGGATCTCATGCAACACTACAGGCAAAGTTGTATCTGGAACATGGTGCACACGTGAATCAGATCAGCAGTAATGGAGAAACAGCATTATATGTAGCAACAAGTGAGGGTCTGAACTGTCTCGTGGAGGCCCTGCTTGAACATGCAGCAGATCCGAATATTATGGCTAATACAGAGACATTTGGTGAAGATTACCCGTTGCACTGTGCATTAGCTAGTGGCTTTTGTGATATTGCAGTGACATTGCTTGAAGCAAATGCAAATATCAATGCAGTAGCAGCAGAAGGTACTCCGCTTGTAATAAGTGCTCGAAATGGGTTGCCACTAATGACACAGCGTCTGTTACGCATGAATGCATTAGTGAACGTGGTGGAAGATACAACAATTAATGGGTACCATGCTGAAGTATGTGTTCCGCCATGCTATGTGTTGTTATATATTGCAGGAGAGGAGATGAACTATTTCAACTCATGTGATTTTCTTGGAGAATTTCTGGACTTGAAATGTGAGTGGTTCTTGCGCAAAGTGTTGTTGCCGACAGATGTGTCAAAACAGTGGGTTCAGAGATTCATCAGAAATTATGTGTATTTAGAACCGGGTGAAGAGATATATCCTCGTGTGCAAAGTGTAGCAGATCAGGAGAGGTCCTTGCAGTTTATAGAACATATTTATGACAAAAACTTCACATTGCAAGCAAGTGCTCGTCGATGGGTGCGTAAGTACATGATAGCAAGTAAACCATCTGACAACCTATTTAGAAAGGTTCGTCAATTGGTGGATGAATCGCACATTTCATACATCGTGGGGAAGTACCTATTATTTGACCATGAGTTAACAGATGATATCATGGAAATACCTTACAGAAAGTAGCGTGCGCGAGATGAGTTGAACTGCAATACAACATTATCTACATTGTGTAAATATGAGAGATGTTAGGTAAGGTGTCATGTAACAGATATAGACAGATGTTGCTGGTTTACACAAGATGTGTATCAGAATCTGATAAGAAAAGTGACTGTCACCAAACAGATGATATTATGAGAAACTTATGTGTGTAAGATCAGTGTGAACTCCAGATAACATGTGAGAGTTGTAGAAATATGAAATAAATGAGGTAGAACATGGTCAGTTGTTGCTGGTGTGTAACATTGTACTGAACAATGTAGTAGTGCAAAGTTGTTTGATAAATAAATAGTTGTTTGAGAAATATGGATTGTGTTGTTTTTGGGTACATGATGCAAGATACACTGGGTAAAACTTGATGTGGAACACAATATGATATATGTTGGTTCCACATATATGTTGAGGTTGCTTAGATGTGTCTCTGAACTTGGTGGGCAATAGCGTGAGAAAGAAAGATATACAAACACTAATGGAGTCAATTTACCAAGTAAGTGCAAGAAACATGATAGATATGGTATGAACAGGTGGAGGTGAAGGGGATATGATCTGAGAAATATGATAGTTTGGTGAAAGAGAAGTTGCTGTGCTGTGGATGCAGAGAAGGTTTGAAAGAACATAGCAGATACAGTGATTCATATGTTATCTGTGACAGCTGTGGGGTTATTGTAGATGTGTATGTGTAGAATTTGATTTCATGCATTGAAACTGTGATGTACATTTTGCAGATGACTGACAAGAAAGCTGAAACGAACATTGAGGAAGAATGCAAGTCACAGGCGTTGCTACCTGTGACATATAACATGGTGAAGAATGACAATAAAGGAATTGATGTGCTGTTGAAGGCAGGGGAAACGTTACATTGTAGTGATGAAGTTGGAGGGACAATTCTGCGCTGTAGCATGACACAGAGTCGACTCAAAGATCCAAATTATAGAGCTGCATGTGTTGAAGTACTTCTTCAATCAGGAGCAAGTGTCAACATCAGACATGAAAGTGGAAGCACAATTCTGATGAAAGCTGTGGCAGACGGATATCAGGAAATTGCGAAGGAAGTCATTTATGCAGGAGGTGATGTGAATTCTGTGTATCAAAATGGCCAAACAGTTTTGATGGAAGCTATACGTAGAAAGCAGTGGGATGTCGTCATCCTACTGATTCGGGAGGGAGCTGTCATCCGAAGTGAACTACTGGAGAGAGATACACCTATTTGTGCAGAATTGAGGAGGGTTTTCAGACATAGGCAGCAATATAAATCGCAGTTATGGGCCCGGAAGATGTTCCGACAAGACTTGATGAGTTTGATGCCAGGTAGCAATCTTATGGCTATTGTCGAAAAACTGAAGTTTATACCACAACTCAAGAATTACATCTTATATGGTGGTAAGCATAACGTTGCGCTTCAGTACACTGTGATGAAGGGTGGTCAGAACTGCCCGTTGTTTCAGCTGAGATGTGCTAACTTGCTCGTCAGGTCAGGGGCAAATGTAAATATGGATCTTGAAGATATGTCTGGAGTGACAGTTCTTATGGCTGCTGTGGATAATGGATATGAAGACATTGCAAAACTGCTGATTCATGCTGGTGCTAATGTAAATGTAAGTGATAAAAATGGCCAGACACTTGTAATGAAAGCAATAGGAAAGAAGCAATGGGATGTGGTGAAATATCTAATCATGGAAGGTGCTGAAATCACAGCTGAACAGTTGGACGGTAACATTGCAGTGTGTAGAGCTGTGAACAAAGCTTTGGAGAAAAGGAAACACCGTATGTGGTATGCACAATATCGCAATGTAGTCAGGAAAGATCTGATACGTATCGTCCCAACTGCGAATATCATCGCAATAGTTCAAAAATTGGAAATGGAGCCGGTTCTGAAGGATTACGTAATTTATGGTGGTCATGATAAGTGTCTCGGATTGGTCCTCAAATGTCGAGCTTACATTAATGTACCTGATGAAAGGGGCAACACATGTTTGATAAATGCTGCTAGGGTGGGACATCAGGGGTGTGTGAAATTTTTAATAGATGCTGGAGCTAATGTGCATACTGTAAACTTGCGTGGTGAGACAGCTGTCATGAAGGCTGCACAAAAAGGTCATAATGAATGTGTCAGGTTGTTGATGGAAAGGGCACAAGACCGAGTGGAGTACATATGATGAAAACTGTGTGATATGTTGACAAAAAATATGTACGGTTGTTCGCGAATGTTGATGTAATGATGAGGATTTTGTGTACACATGATGTTTCATCAATGTTGAGGGTTCATGAAAATACGTGTGGATCATTGCACAATTGTATGTTTATAGTTAGTGATATATCTATGTAGAGTTATGCAGACAACAGAGACGTAATAATAAATATGTGTGGCAGTTTCGCATAGTGTTGTAAAGTCAGTATTTGTTGTTGATCACCAATGTGGCAAAGCTGATGGAGGCCCCCATTACGATCAGGTTCCAGGGTCCGAGTCACTTTGCTGTTCCCCACCTCTCCCCATCCCCGTTCATTAAGACCCCCAGTACCGGGGGGGGGGGCCTTAACCCCGTGCCGATTACAAGTTTATTGTGCCTCTCAGTAAATT
>JAAXHI010000366.1:0-1179 GCA_012270875.1 Candidatus Poribacteria bacterium
TTCTTTTTCTTTAGCTTTCTTTTCTTTTTCTAATTTTTGATCTGCTTTTTGTTGTTTTTGTTTTTCATCCAAATATTCTAATAATCTATGGGCTTTATTGATAAGTTTTACCTTTTCAAGATCCTGTTCTTTCTTTTCTAACTGTACTTTACACCTTTCATTTGTTTTAATTTTTCTTTCTTCTAAATCTGCTAAATATTTTTCTTGTTTTGTAACTAAACCCTGATCATTAATATTTCTAAACTCACCTTCTTCTATAAGCTTCAAATACTTCTGATAATCCTTACTTGCTTTAAGATCTTTTATCTCACCTTCTATTTCCTTTACTTCATCTCTTGCCTTCTGATCTATTTCCTGTTGTTCTTCTCTGATAGCTTGAATTTCTCTTTTCTGTTCTTCAGTCTCTGGTGGTAATCTGGATAAAGGAATAGCCAACAGATCTGCTTCAGTTAGTCCAAGTTCTTGACCTCTTCTTTTTGCTTCCTCCATTTTCCATATCCAATTAGGTTATATCACAATTGTGTCTGCTTATAGTATATAACTTGTCCAATTTAAATATTGTCTTCTTTCTCCTCTAAAGACATCTCGGTGGGACCTCCATGTTCAAGAGTCGCGCGGAGATGTTGAACCTCTTAAATATCACCTGCACTCTAATGTGTCACAACTCCAATGCTTTTCTATGAAGACATTCGAGTTTAATTGAGCTGCTGATAACTTAGAGGTTCTGTTGTGAAACGCTCCTCTTTAAAATTATAGTTCGATGCCTCTAGAAGAGTAGCACTCAGGATAGTCACGAATCCTTGTGTTTAACACAATATGGATAAAGAAAACAAAAATTTTCTTTTCTGGATACACTGGTACTATATTCCATTTATTACATAAGTCCTTAACACTAATACAGCAATGGTACAGCAATATGTAGTTAGATGTGAATCCTCTGGTAGTCCAAAGTGAAGTGAGCCCAGAGCCTAGAATTGGCTCTCCTTTTATACTCTTTTAGTGAGAATAACAACATTCCATTCACATTCTTGGACTTTCCAGATTATTCTATATATGGTAACAAAGTCATTAGTGATACTATATATGGATACATTTTCAATAACATTTCTGAGTACATATTTGGAATTTCCATTAACATTTGTCATTATGTCATAGCAATCTACAAATAGCAAGAGCATT
>JAAXHI010000366.1:1328-1978 GCA_012270875.1 Candidatus Poribacteria bacterium
TTCATTCAATTCAAGCATTTAAATCATCAAGAGTACAATTGTCCTTAACATCTAACTTATTCACACTGGGACAGAAGTCTCTGTCACCAACCGCATTGACTATATTTACACCGGACTTCTTCAAATCTCTTCCGAACTCCTTTCATTCGCTCTGATATTCTTTACAATGATCATCAAAGTGGACTATATGTCATCCCCAGTGTTTCAAAGATTAAATAAGGGTAATTTAATCACAAATTAGACTCGAATAAGCATTTTACAATAATAGTACACAGAAAGCACATGGAATTGTATTTGTTTGGTGGTAACCAAGCAATTTTATCAACATAACCCAGTAATAGACTCTTTTCTAGAGCACTACTGTTTACACTTAATATGATACTGGCTGAGCCATCTGCTTATCATTAATATGACAGTTTTACGACTTGTGTGCACAGTAGAATACTAGTCTGTGCTACACTTGATGAATGTGATTCCAGGCATTACTACACTCATACATAGACATTGGGTTATTTCAAGACTAATTTCTAAATATCAGCAATTACATTCGAAACACATTTATTCCCTTAATTATCATGATAGAAATGTATCAACCAGTTCACGCGTGATATTTTATTATCAGAGAGGCCAATCTCAGTCAAGCGATTATC
>JAAXHI010000330.1 GCA_012270875.1 Candidatus Poribacteria bacterium
GTCCGCTGAGCGGAAGGTATCAGCACAGAGGATCTGTGCGAATTTATTCAACCGGAAACGGGGTGGATATCGCGTGAGATGCATGGAGCACGTATCTTTTCACCCAACGAAACTATCGTTACAATTGATCATCCAAACGTAGGCTATGTCTTAGAGCGAAAGGTGTTTGATCTACGCCTGGCAGAATTAGCATCAAACGCAGGTGCTGAGGTGATGGTTAAAGCCCGCGTCACAAACGTTACTTTCTCTGATGATGGTACTGTGAATGGTGTCGTGTTTCGACATTCAGGGCGCGAGTATACTTGCAAAACGAAAGTAGTTATTGCAGCGGATGGCGTTGAATCACAAGTGGGCAGATGGGCAGGCATTGATACGACCCATCAATTGCGAGATACCGGGGTCTGCGTCCAATATCTTATTTCTAATATTGATATTGTACCAGAGTATTACGACTTCTACTTTGGAAGTGAGGTCGCACCGCTTGGATACATTTGGGTATTTCCAAAAGGAAACGACCTCGCTAATGTTGGTGTTGGTATTAGAGGCAATATTTCAGGAAAAGGCGGCAAACTCGCCATAGATTACCTGAACGAGTTTGTCAAACGAAAGTTTCCCGAAGGTAAAATTTTAGGCTTGGTGGGTGGCGCGGTCCCTGTTGGGTATGGACTCCCTCGGATTATCGCAGACGGTATCATGCTGATAGGCGACGCGGCGCACCACAGCGATCCGACATCTGGCGGTGGTATCGCTAACGCAATGTATTCTGGGAAATTCGCCGCCGAAGCCGCAGCCGAAGGCATTCGCATTGGTGATGTTTCCGAAAAGGTCCTCAACGCATATCCTAAACGTTGGGGTAGCGAAATTGGCAAACACTTTGGACATATTTGCCGCATTCGAGACGGTATCTTTAAATTCGCTAACGATGAAATGCTTGATAACTACGCAGAAGTACTCTCTAAAGTACCCAGTAATCAGATGACCCTATTAAAAATTCTGCAAACAATACTAACGCAACAACCTCGTTTGCTCCTCGAACTCCGCCATCTCATTTTGGCAGGATGGGTTTAGCAATTCATATACACCCTATATTGCTTTCCACATAAACAATCCCCATCGCTTACTCCTGCATAGATTTCATCCCCGAATTTCCTCTTGACAAATTCTGGAATTTGTGGAATTATAATATCGTATCCATCAAAAACGTCGTATTGACAATGCAAATTCCAGATTACTATCACATCTTAGAAATCGAGCGGGATGCTACCGCTCGCGAGATACAGGGAGCATTTCGGAAACTCGCAAAACGCTACCACCCCGATAAAAACCCGGAGCGGACCGCTTTTGCCGAAAAGATGTTCCGTGAAGTCTGTAACGCCTATAATACACTCCAAGACAAAAAACAGAAATCTGATTATGATCGGACATTACAGACAATTGAGCGGCAGCAGAAATCACAAGAAGCGTACTTCGACAGACTGAATAGGCTCGACCAGGACTATGCTAAGTTAGAATTGCTGTTGCAGGCACTACTCCATCAAAACTACGAAACCGGCATCTCAATGTATGAGCAGTTGTGCCACCACTGCCAAGAAATCGGGAAGAAGTGGCGCATCGATGATTTTCTGAGTTACGAAGAGAGTCGGGACTGCGAATTCCTCATCGCCGAAGCATACCAGAATCTCGGATTTTCTAACGGAGACGCGTCTTCCGCGCTTGAGCGGCACCGAAAAATTGAACAGGCGATGCTGCTTTATGAATCCCTACTGTCCGCTGAATCAAAACGTCCCTGTCTCAAACACTTTATTCGAGAAGTCAAAGAACGTCTTAAATTCATCTACCTTTACCACTTCAGCGTTGAAGGTTACGACGAAACGGATCACATTCCATTGACGAAGATCCAGGCGTTAAAACTCCCGAAACGGGAGACGGCATGGATGTACAAAAAAATCGCTGAATTTTATGTTGAGATTGATCAATTCCCGGAAGCACGCATCACTCTAAAAATGGCGTTTGAACTGCAACCCCGACTCACCGGTGCCAAAAAGATTTGCCAACGATTGAATATGACACATCTACTGCAAAACGCAAATTTTCGTATAGGAGAGTAACCAGTAGCCGTTAAGACGTATCCATATTTCATACAACACAAAGGAAATTCTAATGCGAAAAGAGGTACGCTGGGAACGGATGTTCCCTGATGAATTAGAAGCAGCGCTCAAAGCGTGTCCGGCTGTCTATTTCACCTACGGACTTTGCGAACCGCATGGACCCCAAAATGCAGTGGGACTCGATGCCCTCAAAGCACACGGAATCGCTTGCCGTGCCGCACATACGCACGGCGGCATCGTTGCGCCACCCGATTATTGGCACATCCACGAACACGGCATGTACGCAAACTGGGCATATCAGAATGTCGGTGAAGTGCGGAGCTGGCTGACAGCAATGCCTGCGTGGCAACATTTCAAAAACGTCTGCTATCATGTGCGTGCCGCCGATGCACTCGGATTCCA
>JAAXHI010000031.1 GCA_012270875.1 Candidatus Poribacteria bacterium
GCATCCCACTTCGCGATCAATGCACGCTGTCGTGCAGGATCGCGATACGCGCTTGTTATTGTTGCGACCTCGCCATTTGGCTCCTCTATCGCCGCTACGAGCATCCCGATTAATATGCGCAACGCTAACTCGGGATTCAATTTTGACGCGACAGCGACTTCTAGGAAAGTACGGATTTCAGACGTCAATCCTGGACCTCTCAAGAGCCGACGTAGAAATTCCGTTTGCCTTTGCGTCAAATTGAGCATTGTTGATAACTGCCAATTTCTGGGCTAAACCGCAAATTTTTCCGCGGAACCATAATGTGTCGCGCGTTCAGCCGGGCGAGCTCCACCCTACGCTACGCTACGGGCTCGCCCGGCTGCCCGCGCTCCCTATGTCTGTACCACCGCGAACCCCAACCGCCGCCCACAAGCTAAGCATGTGCATTTTTATGTGCAACTATATGTGTGCTTGAAAACGTTTTCAGGAAAAAAAAAAGACGCTTACGCGTCCTTTTTTGGGGGAGGGGGAGCCCAACAACCGCATTGAGGACAAAAACAGGGACCTTCCATACTGCGTTCATCTATCGCCTGCACACTCACACCACTAGTCAGTGTCTCCGGAAAAGACGGCCAAGGTACGCAGACTAGCTGCAGCTCACGGGAATCGTTGATCCATTTCAGATATTCCGCCTTGGTCTTGAAAAGCTTACTTTCACGCCCACTATTCCAGGTCACATATACCGCCATTATTTGGTAAATAACCCGGCTTGATTCTCGGGCGGACAGGGATATCCCACTTGATCATCTGTTTCGACTATCTGCAGTATTCCCGGTGCCGGATCGCCTGCACTATTGTTGGGCCAGATGATTCGTTGTCCACCGAATTCGCGTGAAGTCACCCAATCCTTATAAGCTTGAGCAGATCTAAATGTAATGCGCCGGTGTTCTTCCTCGAAAATGAGTACTGCGGCTTTCGGTTCTACGTTATCCATGGAATCAAATCTTCTAAATCGCGTGCGACCAACCATTCGAGGAACAGGTACCAACCGTACAAATACTGCACAGTGGGCTCAGGTGTAGCCTTACTGCTATCCCATTCCGAACACATCGGACTTGCATTAATCCCCATTTGATCGAAATCGGTGAATAACAGGGGTCGATGTAAGGTTGTGTCAAGCAGTGTAATGTATGTGCTCAGTGCGTAAGTATTGCCTGCATTTGTGCCGCTCCATGCGAGAAATGAGCTTTGTTGCTTCGGATGTACGATATGCGGGTCAGAAATTACGCGCGCCTGGGTTGTGTTGGTCGCGGAGAAGGCGGTATAGCCGTGCGGCCAAAGCGCATTATAATTCGGATCTTGCGGATCTGTCTCGATGTAATCGCTTATCGATTTATCATCCGGCGGGGGAAAGCTTTGATCAAAGAGATAGTATGCATGACCGACAAATTCCGTCGCGGTTAAATGCAGATTGCGCGCGTTTTGGGTCGACAATGGTACGTTTGTGACTAATGCATTTGATCGTTCCTGACTTTGCGAACGCAATTGATACAATCGTACAAGTGCATTTGCATTCATGGGACTATCATCGCCGACAAAAAAGCCTTCACCTCCCCCCCAAGTAGCACTTGGACAGTGTTTTAGCACTGCTCGCGTCAGGGCAGTTACCCCTTTTACCGCGGATGCAGAATAACGTAATCCAGTTAGGAGCCTAGTCTCCATTCCAGGCGGCCAGAAAACGTCCTGTTCAATGGGCACATCCGATGAAGGCGTATCATTTACGATATAGCCTTCACTTGAATATACCTGTCGGACTTGCGTAACAGGTCCTATAGGCCGAGTAAGTTCAACCGTAGGTGTTACGCCAAAATATCCCATTAAGCAACGCGTTGTGCAAATAGCCAAAGCCAAGCGGAATCCCCAGTAGGCACAATGACATTAGCGCCAAGTGTTGCTCCTCCGTGACACAGAAATGTCGCAATCGTTAGATGAGCCGGAAATGGAAATGCGCCCGAAGCCGTAGCCTGTACAGGTGAAGCATTGTCAAGTACTGGATCTGAATCGCACAATAGAGACATATAACAATCAGTGCGATCCGAAGCTGCAAAAACTACATCCACTTCCCATGCGCCTTCACCTGGTAAAGTACCAATCAAAGTGCCAGATAGTGCATTGAGATGTGTGCCGGCTCCCAGGCGCATTGAATGACCTAGGCCTCCAACAACTTCATCTTCATCCGCGACTTCGATTAAGACGTGATATTCAATATCACCTGCATTACCGAAGAAATTCAGCGTGAGTTTCTGCCCAGGCGCCACAATGGCTTCAGCGATTTGATACTGGATATTAGGAGCATTCGAATCTGCTCCCCCCCCAGTTCGAAGATCTGCATTTTCCAGAATTGCAGTTCCACCTGCGATAAAAGTACAACGTGTCGGAGACCCGTCTGCATCACTGCCTGCAGCTGTTAAACTAACGCGATAAGCTCCGATCCCTGGACGAGAAGGAGTATATGCGCAGATAGTTCCTGCGAGCACATCATTTTGAGGCGAAGATGCTCCTACATCCGCTGTAGCGCTTACTGCTAACATTGTGTTTTTGTTGAAGTTCGAGTTGTGCGTGAACGCCGGGCGCGCGCTTCATTGTAAACATGATAATCCACATCTTCCGCAAGTTTTTTCACTCGCTTTTTGGCACGTTTTGCACGGCGAATAGCTTCAGTATCTCGTGCGCTCAGGCCGGGTCGCTTAGATCTACGGTACAATCCTAAGCGTATTGCAAGTTCTCGGTTCATCTGTACGATGATTTCCTGACCTGCGCGCCGCCTGCGAATAATGACATTACCCGGACTAGACCGGTACAAAATTCCTCCGTTCGGTCCAACATATTGGATTGGCGGACTTGAAATAGACGCAAGAAGATCTGGATCTGAAAGCAGAAGGGCATCAAAGAGCTCACTACGTCTACGCCCACGACCTCTGCTATTCAGCAACGCGGTAACAAGTGCGTCATTTCCATTTCCATTCATGGGAGTAGTCGTTCGGGCCGTGGATTGTATGGTATGAAGCGGTTGAACATTTGGATTTCCGCCTCCGACATTGATATTTCCAGATGTACCCAACAAACTTCGGCCAATCGAAGCCAAAGCTTGAGTTGGATTGAATTGTCCCATGTTTACACCTGGAATAGTAGGAGCCGGAGGCAAAGCAGGAGGTCGAACTGCAACAGGAGTGACAGGACGATTACGTATACCTCGAATAGCGCCCTGAATCAAATTGGCTCCCGGTACTTGCTCAATGGCACCTCCAATAATGCCGCTCAAAAGCCGTCGTCCGCGTCCGCCTCGCCGAAATGTCCTTCTAATACGTCCAAAAGGCATAGGTTAAAAATCTGTTTCGCGTTCAATTTCGTGTATTGGCGTCTCATTGTCAACAGTTCCAGGACGATTTCGGCGAACAAGTTCAAGTAGCAGTTCATCTTGACGATTTCTGCTTTGTTTCGATTTTATGCCGCCCACTGTTGATGTAAGCGTCTTTACTTTGCTGTCTAATGCGGCGATTTTACCTTCAAATTCCGCGTTTGTAAGACTTTCCGTCAAGATTGAAGTGCGTAAGCGATCAAAATCGGCGGTTCCAATCGGTCTGGGAGCAAAATAGAGCGCAGATGCAATTGCGACCGTCACACAAGTACTGAGCAAGGCAAAGACAAGAGCCACATATACCATAAAAATATGCTTATTTTTGCTTATCCTGCAGCTAGTAACTGCTTAATGCTCCTGCGAGTTCCACCGTATGTCCACTGAAAATGCACTGGATCTGGGCGTTTCCACCTGCCTCCCCATTCAAGTCCTAGATTCTCTAGGATATCGCGTAACTGAGCGAAGTTTGCGTAATTGGTGCTTATGTCAATCGCGCGTCCTTGAAGGTGCCAAGATGTTTCCGATGGCCGAACTACAAGTCCTTCTCTGTCACCC
>JAAXHI010000098.1:0-338 GCA_012270875.1 Candidatus Poribacteria bacterium
GCATCAGGAGAACAGTGTGAGATTGGATTCTTGTCTAACATAGTAGATTAGATTGGCTTTTGAAAAATGGATACTGTAAAATATGGAACTCCTAGAATAAGGTGAGACAGACTTTTAAAATTTTATTGGCATGAATATCTTAGTTATTTAACTAGACTAAAAATGGCTTATCATTTGCTTAAAACATTCATTTTGATTTGGTTGCTTATGGGTGAGGTGAAGTCTTTACCACCTCCTAAACCTGAATCAACTTTAAGAGAAGGATATGGTTTGTTATACCAATTTTTGGGATCAATGTACCATGGTGTAAACAGATTTTGGATTTTGTTAGGGTATAA
>JAAXHI010000098.1:352-1177 GCA_012270875.1 Candidatus Poribacteria bacterium
AATAGTATGTTGGCTTTTGTGTGTAATAGACTATGGCCTATGGCATTGAGAAACCAAGAAAAGATTAAAGTTTTACAAGAGCAATTAGATCATATAGCTTATCAAGATATACCTGCTATATTACCAGGCTTTCAACCTGAAGATATAGAATATTCTTTACATACAAATGTATTTGAAGGAGAAACTGATTCAGGAAATTCACCTTTTGGTGGATACAAAGAGGAAAGAGAACTGAATGAAACTTATGTTGAATTAATGGAAAGAGAACATGAAGAAAGATATGAAGAAGATCCAGAATTAGATAATATGTTAGCTGAGATTTTAGAAAGGTATGAAAATGCTCCAAGTTTAACTAATACACCTTTTAGAGGAAGAAGGAGAGGAAGAGATACTGTACTTACTAATATGAAAGATAAGACTCAATTACCTATAACAAGAATATCTGGTGGTAAGAGAAAAGTGAAATTGTCTAACACACAGCCACCAAAGATTACTACTACACAAATATCTACAACAACAATTAAACAGAAGTCTATAAATCAATTTAAAACTTTTCCATCAGATAGACCATTGAGAAATAAGATAATGGCATTTTTAGCTGATCATAAAGATGAATTTCTGGATGAATATTGGCAAAATAATCCAACACAATCTATGCCTAAAACAAAATCTTTAGATACAAGATCTAAACAAACATGTGATACTTGTAGAAAACTCCAATTAGGAAGGAAGAAAAGAAGTATATTTGATTGGAAAAATATAAAAGCAGAATTACTAAATTCAACTAAGCTATCTTCTAATGATGAATGTATTTGTAATCAAACT
>JAAXHI010000596.1:0-1183 GCA_012270875.1 Candidatus Poribacteria bacterium
AAACCGAACCCCCGGAGAGCCCGATGCGCACGACACGCACCGAACAACCAAGTGTATTCCAAGCGCCGCAGATTGACCATACCGTCGCCGACGAACTGGAACAGGCGTCCCTGTTGCTCGATCAACATCCAGAACTGCTCGATATGGTCGGCCGCTGCGTCGGCGGCTCGACCACCTGTGGTCGTATCGGGCTGACCTGCGAGACGATCCTGCGCTGCGCGGTGATCGCGCGTCTGATGGGCTACTCGTACCGGGAGTTGGAGTTCGCGCTGCGCGATTCACGCACCATGCAGCGCTTTGCGCGGGTCGACCCGTGGCGTGTGCCGAAGAAGTCGGCGCTGCAAAGCGCGATCAGCATGATCGACGCCAAGACCTGGGAGCGGCTTGGCGGCGTGCTGTTGCAGGAGGCCAAGCAGCGGGGGATCGAAACCGGGACGCAGGTGCGCATCGACTCCACCACGACCGCCACCGACATCCTGGCGCCGTCGGACAGCCGCCTGTTGTACGACGGGGTGCGGGTGCTGACGCGGTTGCTGCGCCAGGCGCAGCGGCTGCTGCCGGAGCTTCAGTTCAGCGACCACTGCCGTGGCGCCAAGCGGCGCGATCGGCAGATCGGCTCGGCGCGCGAGCCCAAGAAGCGGCGACACGGCTATCGGGGGCTGCTGGCGCTGGTGGCGCAGTCGCTGGGCTACGCGGCCGCGGCACGGGCTCGCGTGAGTACCGTAACTGATCCGTGGGCCAAGAGTTGGTGTACGGAGTTGGACGCCTATGTGGAGTTGATCGAGCGTGTGGTGGACCAGACCACGCGGCGCGTGTTCGACGGCGAGAAGGTGCCGGCCGCCCAGAAGGTGGTGAGCCTGTTCGAGCCGCACACCGACATCATCGTCAAGGGCGGGCGCGCCACGCAGTACGGGCACAAGATCAACCTGAGCACGGGGCGCAGCGGGTTGGTGCTGGATGTGGTGGTCGAAGCG
The DNA here is from genome assembly GCA_012270875.1 of Candidatus Poribacteria bacterium. Lineage (GTDB taxonomy): Bacteria > Poribacteria > WGA-4E > WGA-4E > WGA-3G > WGA-3G. Next base: position 975 of record JAAXHI010000596.1, read on the forward strand.
GGCAACCCTGCCGATAGCACGTGCTGCCTGCCGATGCTGCAGCGTCACGTGAAGGCGTTCGGCGAACCGCCGCAGCGGGCGGCGTTCGATGGCGGCTATGCCTCGAAGCAGAATCTCACCGACGCCAAGGAGTTGGGGGTGGAGCACGTGGTGTTCCACAAGAAGTGCGGTCTGCAGCCGGCCGACATGACGCCGTCTTCGTGGATCTA
>JAAXHI010000596.1:1222-1556 GCA_012270875.1 Candidatus Poribacteria bacterium
CTGGCATGGCCGGGAACACTTTCAGGCGTACGTGCATGCGGCTGTGTTCGCGCACAACCTGATACGGCTGGCGCGCTTACTGTTGACCTGACGCGCTTGCAGCGCGTCGGTCTTTCCTATCTGACAATTATCTCAGGAACATCTGCGGCATAAGTGTGTTTACGTACCTGTACAGACGAGGATACGTGCCCACTGAATCCCGAAATAGTCTCCTCGATCGTGCCAAAACCGAGCTCGCCTGCTTCCGATCGCCGATCTCCACCCGCCCGGTAGACCCCCTACAGGCGCTCCTGATGCCCCCCCTTCTCCCAAAACGGGATTACCGGACAGGAAC
>JAAXHI010000024.1 GCA_012270875.1 Candidatus Poribacteria bacterium
TTTCCACCTTTTTGGGCATTGGCATCGTGTTGCTCCAACTTTCAATGTTAATGAATGTCCGATGCGGGTTACCGACGCGAAATGTTACCTACATCAAAACCATCTTTCGATAAAAATAACGATTTATGAAACACCCTCAATTAATTGGATGTCTTCTGGATCTTTCCGCTGATTCACAGGCTGCGAGAAAGAATTTCGGTCAACGTTTTGAGGATTTTGTTAAAGCCCTTCTCTCAGATTTAAATATCGCCAATGATGCTTTCACCTTCAGTGTAAAAAACACCTCTCTCAGTGTTCCTTATAATGTTCCTATAGACATTATCATGAATGCACAAGAAGTACTTCATTCGTCTCGTTCTCATATAGATCCTAAGGATACACTTTTATCCATTAAAACTTCAAGCAAAGACAGAATGAAACTTATATTTGTTGATCGTTTTGTACTTGAAAAGATCCTTGAAGTTCAGCAGGTGAATTACGTGGCCTTATATCACAATGATATCCAACGGAAAGGCAGAGACGGAATTAGTTCCACGTTTTCGCCAGATATTTACACAATTTTCTGTCACGTCTTTGGCGATTTACCCTTTATTACCTGGATCCACCTGTGGTTGCTAACGAACCGAGATTTCAACAGAAGATAAAGACTTTTGACACATTTATACTTTACGACCTTTGGAAACTTTAAATTTTCCTAAAAGTAGTGGATGAGGTTTTTTCACTTCGCTATTTCGTTTTAATTCTAAAATTCACTATATACATAACCACTAAACAGAATGGAGAAATTTAAAATGACAAAGCAGAACCGAAACGTCCTTATCACTGGCGGCACCGGCATATTAGGCAGTGCCGTCACCAAAGCCTATCTCGCACAAGGCGATGCTGTCGCGGTTACCTACCTCTTTGAAGAAGAGGTCGAACGCTTCAAACAGTACAACCCCGAACTCAGTGAAGACGTTACCTTCCTGTTTGCCAATGTTACTGAAGAAGCCGAAGTCCAGAAAACGATTGAGGAATTCACATCCCAATTAGGTTCGTTGGACATCTTGGTCAACATCGTCGGCGGATTTGTCGGCGGAATCCCAGCAGCGGAACTCGAAGAGGATAGATGGGATTTCATGATGAACCTCAACCTCAAATCCGTTTTCCTCTGCTGTAAGACCGCAATTCCGCACATGACAGCGCAAAGCTACGGAAAGATTATTAACGTCTCCGCACGTGCCGGTTTAAAAGGCGAAGCAGGGTTGAGTGCTTACTGTGTCTCAAAAGGCGGTGTCCGCACCTTAACCGAGTCATTAGCCGCAGAGGTGATGGATTCCGGTGTGAACGTTAATGCCATTATGCCGAGCATTATGGACACCCCCATGAATCGAGAATCCATGCCAGACGAAGAACACGACCGATGGGTTGCACCCACCGATGTCGCCAAAGTGATCTGCTTCTTAACTTCCGACGATGCAACGATCATCAACGGTGCTGCCATCCCAGTTTACGGCAGAGCCTAATCTATTGACCACTCACACGGGCGGGCATGTAGTCCGCCCACTTTCCTTAAAGTGCAATTCACGCTTATTCAACCTACGCAACCATCGCTATCCTGTCCGATTTTGTGCAGTGCACGAATCAGTTTGCACAATTTTGTGCATTTTACGATAGTATTTCCCGCAAATTCTTCCATATCAGCCGTCTTAGAGAATGGCACGCGAATTGCTTATGTCCCATACAAGACTTGTAGAATATACTGAAACGTTCATATCACTAAGAACTTTTTGGAGGTATAAGAAATGCGTATCAAAAGACTTTCAAGTGCACTTATGCTCTCAGTCGCGTGCCACTTCATCGTAGCTGTTATTGTCGGTCTCCATTGGGTGACGCAGACGCAACAGTTCAAAGACCTTATTGGAATAGAGGTATTACAGCCTAAAGAAACCTGAAGTGCCACCGTTTATTTAGAC
>JAAXHI010000391.1:0-1521 GCA_012270875.1 Candidatus Poribacteria bacterium
CCGCCTATGTCACAGCATCACAGGCATTTATTAGCTCCTAAGCTGTCGAACTTCAGTCTAGAAAGGCAGCTTCACCCGAGACGACGAGATTGCCCAGCAGCAGACGGATTATTCCGTGATAACCGTCTACGATATGTTTACCGTTGTGGCTTGAAGCTCTCGGATCGACCGGTCTCCCTGGCCGCTCGCATCTAATGTCTGCCCTTGGATTCACGCTTCCCGAATGCGTGGTGAGCGATGGAGAAACTGCCAGGTCGCCCAGCGGACCGACGTGTGAGTACGCATTCGTCGCCGCCGCCCATTTCTCCCGCTCCAATTGGAGAATCCGCGCGGTACGAATTACAGGACAGTAACAGCGAGGAGGAATCCAATTGTCAGGAAAACCTGAGAACCTAATTGGTGCTTGCCCGAAAATTACATAAAGTTTATAAGGGTACGGAACAAGGTGCTGGACGGCGTGTTATAGTCTCCTGTAAGTGACGTGTTTACACACCGTTATAGAATTAGATGATGTGGATGCATTACAGGTTTTGCAAACCTGCTGCTTCTTCGAATGTCTGGCGATTACCCCATCGTTTTGCCGTTAGCAGCGGTATCTGGCACCTTTTCCCCCCACATTCAGGCAGTTAAGACCATGCGCGTAGTAGAAGATACGCAGTTTAAGCTTGGCCAGGTCCCTATTGATCAGATAGAGTTCTTTCCCAAGGATCGAGACGACATACCGGCGGTGCTCTACGGGTTGCAGCATCTGTATTGTGACACCACGGCTCGCAAGAAGATCTTCGAGATCCTGGAGAAACGGCTGCTTCCGGGTATCAATCTGCAGCGTGGCCGACCGGGGATGTCGCTCTGGCGCATCTTTGTTCTGGGCGTGCTGCAGAAGGCCCTCGACTGCGATTTTGATCGGTTGAGGAATCTAGCCGATCATCATCGGCAGGTGCGCCAGATGCTGGGACACGCGGACTTTTTCGACAAGACCCCGTACCAGCTGCAGACCATCATTGATAACGTAAGCCTCCTTACGGAGGACATCTTGGAGGAGATCAACAAGGTGGTGGTGGATTGCGGTCACCGATTGGTCAAAAAAACAAAAAAACGGTCGGAGGATCCGCTTCGCTGCCGGGTTGATTCGTCAGTAGCCAAGACGCACGTGCATTGGCCCACGGATGTGGGGCTCTTGTGGGATGCAGTGCGCTGTCTGCTTCGTGAGGTACATCGCACGTGTCGATTGCACCGTATTGCGGGCTGGCGCAAGAGCATGTACTGGAGTCGTGAACTGAGGCGGGCCTTCTACCGGGTGCGTACGCACCGTCAGTGGCGCGATGTATCGAAGGTGGAGAGCTATCTGAGTTTGTGTCGTAAGGTGGTCAGCCGTGCGGAGGCCACCGCCAGCGATTTGGCGGAGCGCGGCATAGCACACACAAAGATTCTGCGGTATCTGCACGATGCCCAAAGGCAAATAGATCAGGTAGATAGGCGTCTTGTCCAGGGCGAAGTGATCCCGCACGGAGAGAAGGTCTT
>JAAXHI010000391.1:1568-1912 GCA_012270875.1 Candidatus Poribacteria bacterium
GATTCGGATATGATCGTGTCGTTTCTGAAGAAAGCGAAGCGGCGCTATCCGGCGATGACGTCGTGTAGCATGGACAAAGGGTATTATTCATGGTCCAACCGTCAGGAGCTGGACCGTGTGTTGGACCTGAACGTGATGCCGAAGAAGGGTGGTCTCACCCAAGAGGATTGGCACAGGGAGCAGGCAGTGGACTTCGCAGAGGCACGTCGTCAGCATCCGGGCGTAGAGTCTGCGATCAACAATCTGAATCAGCGAGGCTTGTCGCTGATACGGACCCATGGCGAAGAAGGCTTTGTGCGCACGGTAGCGCTGGTCGTGGTAGCTGCCAACGTGCACCGACTTGG
>JAAXHI010000395.1 GCA_012270875.1 Candidatus Poribacteria bacterium
ACCATTTGTAACGAAACCTAATGCAAGCGCTATTCACAAATCCCAAGTTATTGGTGATCCTAGATCAAGGTTGCCTAGGTCTCAAACCTTGGCCAATGGCCAAGTAAACCTACAGTGTCAACTCTGTGATTTGAAACATTTCGTTGCCAAAGATATAGAAGAACTGACAACCCATTTTGACAGTAAGCACCGGAGACGAGTGATTAAATTAGGAGGTGGAAATTATCTGTTATGTAAGTGCGATGAAGTCAAGCCTAGAGATGAACAATGGTTGCGCAACGGACATCATCATTGCCACGAATGCTGGCATCCCCTTGAAAAAACCATAGATGTTGTTAAACATCTTGTAAACGTNNTTTGTATTTTAAACTTGAAAGGTTTTTTATATTTTACAAACTTTAAAAGTTGGTATTTTACGTGATAAACATATAACAGTGGCATTCACTTGAAAAAAACATAGATTTTCTTAAACATCTTGTAAACGTTCACAACTACAATAGAGTGGACATTAAAATTTGTTATCTTCGAGAAGAATCCGACGATTCACAAGAATATTAGGTTTTAACAAAGTATAATCCGACTGAGCTATCGGAGAGAAATGTTCCAGTTAAAGTTCTTTGTATTTTAACCTTTAAAGGTTTTTTATATTTTACAAACTTTAAAAGTTGGTATTGTACGTGATAAACAGTTTACAAGGTTTTATAGCAGCATTTTGTATCCGTGATATTTAAAATTTACATAAAAAAACCGTTCTATATTTTATAAGTACATGTATTAAATCCAGTAACTATTGGATATGGAAGTATTAGTAGTAATAAAGTTTTAGTATTAAATTTATGTATATTTTGTGTCTTAATTTTAATTACGAAAGGTGTTAGAATTTTTTGAAACAAGTCAATAAACGTTCTATTGTTCTGAATGCTATTTTAGTTATTTAAGGCGTTATAAACAAAGAAGTATCTTGTACAAATATGAAACTATAAAATATATTTAAATTATTTTATTTTTCACTAAAACAAAAATGCAGTCCAGGCTTCGCCTGGACTGCAATATTTATTTAGTA
>JAAXHI010000212.1:0-950 GCA_012270875.1 Candidatus Poribacteria bacterium
TCACAGGAGTTTCCCTCCGTTGTTGGCCTAGTTACTGTACAGCTGGCTTGATTGCGTACTGCTTTCTTCCTTAGTGCATTAGTACTTGGTGTCCTCTGTTTATCCTCTGTCTGTGTGTTAGACAAAGATACACAGTCAGTTGTGGTTGATCCTCTGTCTGTATCAGTTTGTCTACCACGTTCAGGCAGGACAAATATTTCATAAGGCAATAAATCTATTCTAGGACTAGCCTGCTCAACAATTTTGTCAAGAGCAAGGTCTTCCAATCTTGGAGTAGATCTGCCTGTATGAGGTGGTGTTTCAAACCTTACTCTCTTTGGCTGAGGTTCTGTTGTACATGACCTTTTATGTGTGGATGACTGTTCCCAGGCTGGCCTTGCCTGAGTGGGTTCACTTGTTGTTGCGCGTTCCCAGGCATGACTTGCCTGAGCTTGTCTTTTGCGGGGTACTTCTCTATTAGAGCAAGCCTGAGCTTGTCTCTGACGAGGTCGTGATCGGCCCGAGGCTGTGCATGCCTGAGCTTGTTCGCTGTCACTTCTCAAGTTATCAGTCAATACAGCATCATGTTGTCTCCTTCCAAAGTTTCCATATCGGGCTTTGCCACAATACGAAATATAATTACGGATGCTGGTTCTCCGGACTCTTGAAATTATGGCGTGATCCCTAGAAATCAGCTCTTGTTTAGGAATGTTGTCATAATTCAGTCTTTTCCTTTGTACTGCTGTATTACTTCTTTTGATGTACATTCTAGGAAATGGTAGGGTCCTGTGAGACCCGTCGCAGAAATGTGGAAGATCTTCTTCAGCTATTTCAATCTTGTGTTTCCTGCTCTGATGTATGCGCATTCCAATGCGGGTCCATGATCTGTACCCACAATCCTTGCAGGAGTAGGGTACGGTTTCCAGTGTACAATGCTTCCAGATGTAGTGCGTACACACCTGGTTGACCGT
>JAAXHI010000212.1:1141-1604 GCA_012270875.1 Candidatus Poribacteria bacterium
GTGTGAACTTTTGCTTTCACATCATAATGGTCTTTTTGTCGTTTCACTGCTCCTTGCGAATATTTCCTAGCAAGGTCATGTACATGTTCCATACGTTCCTTCACTTCCTGTACATATTGTCCATAAGAAGGATATGGTTCTGTGGTGTCAGAGCCAAACATGATGTCAATTGGGGTTCGGACTTCTCGTCCCAGCATCAAGCGATTTGGAGTGAAGTGGGTACTTTCATGAACTGTGCTTCGGTAAGCTGCACCTAAGCAGCTTAAGTGCAAGTCCCAATTTTCTTCCTCTTGCTCCAGGTATGCTATTACCATTTTCATCAGGGTTTTGTTGAATCGTTCCACCAATCCATTGGCTTGTGGGTGATATGGTGAAGTTCTGGTCTTTCGTATCTCCAGTAACTGGCAAAGTTCTTCAAACAGTTTACTTTGGTAATTTCTACCTTGGTCACTGTGTATTGACA
>JAAXHI010000274.1:0-857 GCA_012270875.1 Candidatus Poribacteria bacterium
TGTGGTCCAAGCGGTCGGCAGCTCCGTCCTCTGCGTGCAGGCGCTGGAGAGCGGCCACGGCCTGCGCGGCCCGGCGCAGCAGGCGGCGCTCGGCGCGGGTCCGGGGGGGCGGCAGGCGGCGCTCCCGCTCGCGGGGGAACTGCGCGCATCGCCGGAAGAAGTTCAGGTGCGGCAGGGCGAAGGGATAGGGCAGGTGCTTGCGGCCCTCGCCTTCCAGAACCCACAGCAGCAGGGCGGGCAGATCGGGACGCACGCGCCGGGCCGCGCGGGCCGCGCGCAGCAGATCCCGCAACTGGCTGCGGGCCCGGCTGCGAGAGATCTGACTGCGCAGCGCGGCGTAGTGGCCGTCGAGCAGCTTGCGGCCGACCCTCGCGAGGAAGTGGAAGTGGCACAGCAGGTCGGGGATGCCCCGCTGCCGGCAGCTGGCGACCGCCCGGGCGCCGGCGCGGCCCAAGTCGCGCATGACGGCCAGCGGATCGCCGAAGGCAGCCAGTGTGCGCTCGACGGCGGGGCCTAGCTCCCGTGCGTTCTCCGAATCCACGCGCACGGCATGGAGCACCCAGCCGTTCCAGCCGGCCAGGCACAGGAAGGTGCCGCCCTTGCCTTTGTCGCAGGTGGCATCGATATGCAGGGGGTAGCCGCGGGGCATGGCCGCGCGCAGGGCCGGGGCGCACTGCCAGTGCAGGGCCTCCAGAGCGGTGAGGAAGCGATCGCAGAGCGCGGAGACGGAACCGGCGGAGAGGAGGAGGCCCCGGCGGGCCAGGGCGGTGCGGATCTCCTCGCGCTGGAGGTGGCGCAGATAGCGGGCCAGCCCGACCCACGCGATGAGGTCGTAGCCGTAGCGCTGGCCCGGCGGG
>JAAXHI010000274.1:916-1900 GCA_012270875.1 Candidatus Poribacteria bacterium
CGGCGGGCCGCCGTCGACGAGGGTGGCACGGGCGATCCTAGCCCCGGGCCAGCCGGCCTCGCGGGCCTGCCCGAGCACCAGGGTCAGCAGGCTGCAGAGCCCTTTTTTTGGGCGCGGCTGGCGAGATCGAAGCGGTCGAAGACGGCCTGCACCTGCGGCAGGGGGATGGGCGGGGAGTGGCCCTGCAAGCGCCGGGCGACCTGCGCGGGCAGGGAGCCGGGATGGCGCACGAGCACCAGCAGCACCGCAATGATCGTGACCGGCTCCAGCGCGGCCGCGGGAGCGGCGAGGCGCTTCTGGCGGGCCTGCAGCTGGCTCTCGCCTTGAGGGCCGAGGCAGAAATAGACATAGATGCCGGCGAGGCGCTGGCGGCGGGCGCGCCCTTGGCGCACCGCGGAGAGCAGGAAGGGATGCACGGGCACGTGGAGCAGGGAGCGGAGTTCGGCATCGGTCCAGCCGTCAGCGGATTCGCAGAGCAGGCGCAGGACGGTGGCGGAGAGGGAGCGGTCGCGGGAGAAGTGGACGTCGCCGAGAGAGAGCAGGCCGAAGCGATCGAAGCGGGAGGGGTCGCGGTCGGTATAGAAGCGGCCGTTGTGGTTGTAGCTGCGCAGGTGGCGGACCTGCCGCAGATAGCGGAAGGCAGTGCGGCGGGAGACCTGGCCGAGAGCCGCTTGGATTTGCTCGAGCGTGACGGGGGAGGTGGAAGTGAGCAAAGGCACGAGCACTGCAGAGGAGCGGCGGGGCATTCCGTCCCAGTATACATGACAGTCCCCGATGGTACCTATACTATGACAGAATTGACGACGGAATCGGGCGGCTGGAGACGGAAATCAGCCCGAAATCAGGGAAAAACAACAATCCAGCGGGGGAGGATGGCACAGTATACGGACCTTGGATGCGCAAAACTCCCGCAATGACAATGACTTTCGCGGTCTCCAACTGAATTCCGACGCGATAGCGGAGCTGCCGACCGCTTGGACCACA
>JAAXHI010000015.1 GCA_012270875.1 Candidatus Poribacteria bacterium
GGTCTTAAATTTAGCCCATCAGGTTGTGCAAACCGGTTCTCTCATTCCAGAAACTTTGCTATATATCGATCAACTACGGATTTTTGAGCGAGAGACCGCGGCTGTAGGATTAGGAAACAGCCATGGCTTGCGTCATGCTTATGCACAAGAGCGTTATCGGGAACTCACGGGATGGGATTGTCCCATTGTCAGAGGCCCAGCAGTGAAGGGGCTTTCCGCGACGCAACGCAGCGTCGATCTAGCGACGCGACAAATCGTGAGCCGTGAGCTAGAGCACGAAAGGATCGCAATAACCAAAGTGTATTTAGGATAAAAAACGCTAAAATAAAGAAATATTGTTTAATGTATAAACGGAAAAGCAGGCAAGCGTGATTCTGTGTTTCTTGAATCAGAAAGGTGGCGTGGGGAAGTCTACGTTAGCAACCAATGCCGCGGATTACCTGCAGCGGTTGGGAAGATCTGTTTTGCTGGTAGACGCGGATCCACAGGCCACCACAACTCGGTGGGCCGAGCTACGCGAAGAAATGAATTTCCCGGTGATTCATCTTGCTCGACCGAACATGACCAAAGAGATTCTGGATCTCGGGAACAACTACGATGATGTCGTCATTGACGGCCCTCCTCGAGCGGAAGCTTTGAGCAGAGCTGCAATCATCGCGGCGGATCTCGTGGTCATACCGATAGAACCTTCAGGGGCTTCGGATTGGGCCTGCAAGGTTACAGTGGAACAAGTGCAAGAAGCAGCTGTACTGAAGGAAATTCATATGGTATTCGTGATTTCTCGCGCCATTGCGCGCACGATCATCAGCCGATCCATAAGAGACTATGTTGCTGAAACAGGAGTTCCTCTGCTGCGCGCAGTAATTACGAACAGAGTAGTGTTTGCCGAAGCGCTCACTATGGGCAAGACCGTGTATGAATGGGATCCATCCAGCGCGGGCGCCAGGGAAATGTCTAATGTCATGGAAGAAATAGGAGACTGGTATGAAAAAGGACTTGACAAAACCAAAATCTAAAAGAGAGCTTTCAGATGCAGTTGTGCAGCAGTTCGTCGAAGAGGGCATGGGACAAGATAAAGAAATAAAGAAAGAAGGTTTTAAGGAAATACGCCTAGACATTCCGATGTCCAGACTAACGATCGATCTCCCTCAAGAACTACACATGGAATTCAAGATCGCTTGCGTGAAATCGAAGAAGAAAATGAACGAAGAACTTCGGAGTATGATTGAACACTACCTTGAAGAAATGTAATGGTGCAAGGTGGGCATCAAGTTGGGCGATGGTCTGACTGGAATGCAACCGACCAGTCAACAGCAACCGTAGGACAAGCGATGGCAACACCAACGCAATCAACCAAAAAATCTCGATATCACGTAACCACTCAGAACGAGGTCGAGCGTGCCGAACGACACCGCTCGCTCACGAGTAAGTCAAGGCACCTGCGCGACGAAGCGCGCCCCACAATGGGATTACAGTTATGGCCTGAAGACATCGTGGGCTTTCCTATCCGTCTCACCCGCACCGCATTGTTTGGGTTGCCGCGACGTGGCCGCCGCCAGTGGTTCAAGGAGGAACTTGTGGTATCGGGTTTAGACACGGAGGTGTTCTACACAGGGGAGCAACTCGACCAAAAGGATTTGGAGGTCTGGCTTATGCTCCTCATGGCATTCCAAGGTCAGGACGAGGACTATATGCTACGAACACGGATGAGCTATATGCTCAAAACTCTCAACCGCAACACGAAGGGACATTCTCGCATAGCCTTAACATCGAGCCTCAAGCGACTGGCAAGTGCGAGCGTTTACATTAAATACCGGGATGGGGCCGTGGAGGGGGTATTTAATTTCTTGCACGGAATCGCGTGGGACACAAAGACACAAGAAGTTGTTCTTAAATTGGGTCGGGACTTGGGACGTCTGTTTGATGTGACGGCATTTATTGATTTTGAGAAGCATGTTTCATTACCCAGCCAAATGACCAAAGCGGTACATAAATATGCTGTGGGCAACAAACGAGGCAAACCGCACGCAATCCCCTTGAATAAACTCAAGAAAGTATTGGGCTATGAAGGCGAAGTCAGAGAATTTAGAAAAGCACTTATAAAAGCCTTTGCAATACTAGAGTCAGCCGGAGTGTTGCGAGAAGCGAGAATCATAGATGGCATGGCACGTTGGAGTTTGTGCAAACTCTAAACCCTCCCAAACGTTCTAAAAAAAGTGTATTTACAACCCCAAAACTAGGGTGTATTTACAACCCCCCAGGGT
>JAAXHI010000384.1 GCA_012270875.1 Candidatus Poribacteria bacterium
TTAGCCATACTGTAAAGTCAATAATATACATTAACATATTTATTTTTCAACCTTTGAACACTGTACACTTCCTGATGATGTTGTTGTTGTGTTGGATTCAATCCTGCCATAAGAATTTCTTGTTGAAATTCCTGAGGAGTGAATGTATTAGGATTAGGTAACTGATGTAAAGGGATTGATTGTTTCCTATATTTGTGTGGATGAGGAGTGTCTGGATACTTCCTAGTATTCACTGGTGATGGATGAGGTGGAGGAGGACATGGGTTAGCTGACTGAAAACAGTTCAAATTTCCCATAGCCTCTTAAATCAGTCTTTCTGGAATCACATGTAATATTTTAAGGGTTGGATGAAAACCATTGTTAATCTTCCATGAGTCAAATCCTAGAATAGCCAGTAATTCCAAATCCTGATTAGTAAGCACATCCTTAAGAAAGTAATCTTCAGACAAAGCTATTAAATAACATTCCTCCAATAAATAGTATTTACATGCAAGTGCACACCATATGTAATGCATAGGGAATTGTCTTTTACAGATTTTACATTCCACTAAAGCTATCCTATTATGTAGATCCAAATTGGAAGAGCTCATAATGTTCTTTTATACTTCATTATTGCAGGCAATCTTTTGATAATTGTTAATGCTTCATGTTCTCCATCCTCAACTTCATCAGCATCAAAGGCAAATTTGTCAATTAATTTCACATCTGAGTAAGTAAGAAAGTTATCCTTAAAATAGTCATCAGAAAGTTTCTTTACAAAGCGGCCTTCTAAGAGCTTATAACTCAATACATCTTCCCACCATACATAGTGCACAGGAAATGTTCTAAGACAGTATCTACACTGAACAATAACTATTCTATCTTGTTTTTCCTGTCTAGGCATACAAGGCATCTTAAAAGTTGTTAATGATCTTTAATTATAGTGTCACTTAACATAGGATCATTTGAAAAGCTTTGCATAGCCTTGGTGATACAATATTTAACAGGCCCTGTATTCTTTTGAGAACAGAATTTTTCAAGATTACTCTGAATTATTTGGTCAAATTCTTCTGTTAACAATAGTTTCCTTGGTAACTGTCCTGGAATACAATCACTACCTGGGGCAGATTGACATGGTGCCAAAGGAACCCCATATTTATGTATGGAGTACAGATCACCATTGGTTAACAAACCTGTAGCTTTGTATTGATTAGACAATTTCAGGTGATAAACCAAAAATGTAACCTCATTCAGCTTATATGTGTCTAAGCCTAAATT
>JAAXHI010000338.1:0-637 GCA_012270875.1 Candidatus Poribacteria bacterium
TATTCCATTCTTGATTCCAAATACTTTTAGTAAATAATTGTACCTCAACTAAATCTCTATCTTTTCCCAGAGATTTAGTAAATAGATTCATTTTCCAAGTTTTGTTGAAAGACACTTGTAAAAATGTAGGAAGTGTAAGGGGTACTGCCTTATGTTTCAAATTGAGTGATGACCATGAGATACAGAAATATCCCCATGGTAATTTGTTTTTATAAATTACATCACCCTTTCTGAAAACACCTTCCACTGATAAGTCTTCCATAGTTCCTTCAAAAGTGCCTAAATAAAAAGGAAGTTTAGTACTTTGGCCAGTACTATATTTCTTGGTGCAAACCAAATAAAGTTCCAATTTATTATTGTTAGCATAATTATAGAATTTCCAGAATTTATAGTTTTGAATTCCATTTCCAAATAAATAATTAAATATGCATTTTAAAACTTTCCAAACAATATAAACCAAAATTAATAAAACCAAAAGTGATCCAGTAACTTTCAAATAATCTTTCCATGCAATGCCTGTGTAAACACATTTAACTATGCAGTGCATGCCATGAGAATCAACATAAGCTCCTACTGAATGATCTGTTAGTACTTGAAAAGTATCACATCTAGCTTGAGTTTCTTTAATCTGTGTGGA
>JAAXHI010000338.1:788-1201 GCA_012270875.1 Candidatus Poribacteria bacterium
ATTCCTGTTATGAATAAAAATCTCTTAAAACCACTACCTTCTTTTGGTGAAGTCCACCATTCAGAAACCTCATCATTACCTACATATTTATCTCCATTGGAAGTATAAGAAATCTTTCCTGCTAATAGATTCTTCATGACCTCATCTAAAGCATAATATTCCTCATCAAACTCCTTATGATATACATCATCTTCATCATTATCCCAAATTTCAGGTTCTTGTGGATCATAATTATAAGGGCTATTATATAAAGTAATGTCAGAAATAGATAGTGCCTTTGATTGTTCCTCATACAGATACATAATTACAGCCATATTAACTGTATATCCAAATTGTAATTCAGCATCTGTGTCATCTGTACAGTAAGCTATATTTTGTTGAATATGATACTCTCCTGAGGATATACTACATCT
>JAAXHI010000280.1 GCA_012270875.1 Candidatus Poribacteria bacterium
GGAGGTGAGAGATGGTGAACAGGACATGACTGTGTGCTGAGGGAATGCAAGTACATATGACTTACATCCGGACATTATGTTGTTATTATACTAAGATGAAAGGAGATGAGAGTGGTAGTTGGAAAAATTAACACTAGTAGGAAGCTTGCTGCAGTGGAGACATGGACAGACCCAGTGAAAGGAGCATAGATTAGCAGAGTTGAAATGAGAAAGGAAATGGGACCAGAAGAGACGTTTAAGTTGCTGCTTTATAGAACAATAGGAGGAGTCCAGGTCAATTGGCGGGAGTGCATTCCATAGCCGCACAACTCTGGAAAAATAGCAGTGGTGACTTAGCGATGACTTGGACTGTACGTGAACCAATTTGAGAGAACTTGAAGACCTAGTTGATGACGAAGCAAATCGAATGTAATCCATAAGTGGAAAACTAGGATCTGCAAATTTGAGGTTTCTCACTAAGAATAAGATGTCAAAGAGCTCGAAGAGATACATGAGCGGCAAAATTTTTAGAGCCATTAGCCTGTCCTTGTAGTCAGACTCATAGTCTTTTAGGATGTATTTGGTGGCGCGGCGTTGGATGGACTCTATAGATTTGACATCTTTAATCAAGTGAGGCCTCCAGACAGGAGAACAGTACGAAAGTTGGGACCGCACCAGAGACAAATATAACTGTTTCTTGATATTTGCTGGGGTTGAGATGGAGAAGGTGCGACGGATTAGGCCTAATTTTCGATAAGCCTTAGCAGCAATGGCACTGTAGTGACGAGACCATGATAAATTGCTTGAGAATACAACACCGAGGTCTTTGCATTGGTCAAGACAAGGAATGACTTTGCCATTCAGCTGATAGTCAGCAGAAATTAGAGAACGGCTCCGGTTACTAAATCGTAGAAGACCACACTTGGAAGCATTGAAGGACAGGTGGTTCTGAGAACTCCAATCAGCGAGACAGTTTAGGTCGGTTTGTAACAAAGAGTGGTCAGACAAAGATAGAACACGTTTGAAACATTTTGTATCATCGGCGTACAAATAAGGTAGACAGAAAGACAGAAAAGAGGGAAGGTCGTTAACGTAGAGGACAAAGAGAAGTGGACCCAAAATGCTGCCCTGTGGTACTCCGGAAGTGACAGGGAGCCACCCTGAGGACTGCCCATCAACCACAACACACTGACGACGATTAGAGAGGTACGACTTGAAGAACTTCCATGCGCTTCCGATAATACCAGCATCCCAAAGCTTTGAAAGGAGCTTGCCATGACAAACTGAGTCGAAGGCTTTGCGGATATCTAGGTAGATAGAATCGACCTGTTGACGCTCATCGTAAGCTTGGACGAGGGAGTTGGTATAAAGGAGAAGTTGCGCTAGAGTTGAACGGTTTCTGACAAAACCAAACTGGAATACGGAGATTGATGACTCCATGACAAAGTCATAAATCTTGTCATAAACCAGTTTTTCCAACACTTTGGAAAGACTACATAGTAGAGAAATGGGCCGATAGTTGGAAATAACTGATTTGTCGCCAGTCTTTGGAATAGGAACAACCCAGTGACTGTGCCATTCCGTGGGAAGGTATGCCTGAGAAAGGCAAAGTGAGAAAAGATGATGGATGGGCTCAACAAGGGCTGTGGCAGAATGTTTCAAAATGATGGGTGGAATATTATCACCGCCCATAGCTTTAGAGGAATCGATGGAGACGAGAGCAGAAAAGGTTTCTTCAATAGAGATAGACAAAGAACAGAGGGCCTTTTCAGGAAACGGAAAGTCTGACGGATCTGGAAACTGAGAGTGTGGGCTGAATACAGAGTGAAAATATTGATTGAACAGGCTAGCCTTCTCCTGAGCAGTGGATGCTTCCTGAGAACCAAGGGAGAGAACAGGCGGCAGATTACCTTGACCTGAAAGACTTCTAATGTACCGAAAAATCTTAGGATCTCTTAATGAAGCAAAACGAGACACTAAGTTGCTCTCGTAATCAATCCTGGCTTTAGCAATAGCAGACTGAAGATCGATTTCGGCAGAGGAAAGCTGAGATAGACGAGAGGGAGTAGGTTTATGCCTGCATCTTCTCCTAAGGGTACGAGTTTTGTGAAGCTGATGTCGAAGGTCAGAGTGGAACCATTTGGGCAATGGATGGGACCTGTACTTGACCTTTGGAGTAAACATAGCAATAGCTTGAGTCAGAATGGCTTTGAGGGATGACCAAATAAATTCAATGTCGGTTGAGAGAAGTAGATGTTGGTAGTCTAAGTCAAGAAGGTAGTAGATTAAACCGTCAAAGTCCGTCTTCCTGAAATTGTAAGAGACTCGTTGATAAGGTTTTGTGGAAGCTTTCAACTGAGCGCATAGTACTGAGATTGAAAGAGGAAAGTGATCTGAGCAAAGACTTGGTGAAGAGAGAGTTGATACCTCTTGTACAAGGTTAACAGAGTTGGAGAGCACTAGGTCCAGAGTGTTGCCTTGAGTGTGAGTGGGAAAGTTGACAAATTGGGTGAAATTGTAACGGAAGACGAGATTGCATAGCAACTCAGAGGCAGGGCAGTGGGCGGAGAGGCAGGACCAGTTGATGTTGGGAAGATTGAAGTCACCCAAGACAATAAGACGAGAATTGCAGACGATGGATTCAAGATACTGAAAGACTTGAGAATAGTAATCAAGGGATGAGTTGGGAGGGATGTACACAACACAAATAATAACTGAGGAGCTGTGAGTTACCTTAACCGTGACTAACTCTAGGTGCGATGGAGAAGGTAGTTGGTGGGAAGAAAGAGATTGATGAACTGCTAGAAGAACTCCACCACCACGGGATCCCCTATCATGACGAAAAACTGTAAAACTAGATGGGAAGATCTCGTTGTTGAGGACAGATGAAGATAACCAGGTCTCAGTAATCGCAAAGATATGGAAAGATGAGGCATACACAAATGATTGGAAGTTGCGAACCTTGTTAACTAAACTTCGAGAGTTCCAAAGAAAAATATGTAGTCAAACAGATAAAGGAGGCACAGATGAAGGAGGAGGCACAGATGTAGGAGGCAAAGATGTGGCAGGAACAGATGTGGTGGGCAAAGATGTAGTGGGAATAGATGCAGAGGGCAGAGATGTGGATGTAGTGTTAACTGAGGCATTGTCATCAGCTGGACTTTGAAACGAAGTGTTAACAAGACGGGAAACAATTTGAGGTGCTAAATCACTAAATAAAGGTGCTCGATTGAAAGTGTGGTTACTGACTTTTCCGTGTAGTCTTCCATTAAGATACAAGGCAGAATTCCTCAGTTTGATCGAACTACGAGGTTTTCCGGATTGGATAAGTTTCCACCTTTCCTCTAAGAGAAGCTTCTCCGTTTTCCTTTCAGAGACTGACCGATCCGGTTTGATAAAGATGGAGGGTGGAAGGCAATGACAATGAGCGAGAATGAACCTGACATCAGCCGTGGAGTTCAATGAAACCAGCAGAGGTCTAGGTAGAGATTTACTGACGTCATATTTGCCCAAACGTCTGCAGTTGCGAATAGAGCACCGATAATCAGACTTGTGTTGAAGGTTTGAGATGACCGAGCTAGCCTGATTGAAATCGTGTTCACTCCTTGAATAACGAGAGGAACCTTTAGGGAGTTCTGTGATACCAAATATAACAACATTATATTCCCTATCAGATTCTGATGGCTGATGGACTGGGTGAGACTGTGATGAAGTTGGTGGATCGGGAGAGGCAGAGACAGCTGAAGTATGTGCATGAGTAGCATGCTGACTTGAACTTGCTTGTGAATGCTTCAGGCTAGCAACTTCTAGCTGGAGTGCACAGACGGAATCCTTCAATTCGCGAATCGTCTTCATCATTTCCTGCTGAGAACACATAGGGCATACGAAGGTGTCATCGCTGTTTGCCAGGGCCGTGAATAACTTTAATGGGACGCACGCACAACATCGATGCATCCAACTTTGGCAGGGACCGTCGCACTGTAAGGCATCAACCCCTTCAGAATTAGCAGACTTTTCCTGAATAGGCTTGTCGCACAAAGAACAGATGCATTCGGTACCAGCGATTCCAGCGCTATGAAGAGAACCTCCGCCTTGCCTGCGCTTGTCGCCCGTGACCTTCCTGGTAGCTGCCACCTTCCTCTCATTGGATGGCCCTGGATTGACTTCGACGTCGCCACATAGTAGCAGTAAGAGTAGAATAGCACTGGAGCTACGATGGCGAAGTCCGCCAAACGTCAGAACGTTAGACCGGATCCTCATGAACCTGCAATGCCTGGGACACGTGCTTGATGTATAAGAGTTGTCCCGTACGACCTTGGCGTCTTGTAGTAGTCGAGACCTTCCATCAACTTCTTCTTTGCGGGATTCAGCTCCTCCAGAAACAGGTCCTGACAACGCGAACAACGAAAAGTATGCCACGTGGTTGGCCAGCATGCCCACTACAACGTAGCAAGCTTCTTCGGCTGGCTCGTGTTCTTCT
>JAAXHI010000014.1 GCA_012270875.1 Candidatus Poribacteria bacterium
CACTCGTCATTTGTATGTTGCGAATGCCGCACAGATGGGCCAATCTGTGTGGCAGGCCCGGGGGCGCGCCGTCCGTCATTGGGCGAACCGGTTCCACTCAGGCTCCGGTGGCGCCGCGCGGGAGTAGGGCACTCCCGGGCCACGCTTACGGCCCTCCGAACGGATACTGGGGCTATGGGCCCGCATAAGCAAGTGGGGAGGACCGCCAAGCAATCATACCCCCAGTTGAGGTGAGCAACAATGACAACGGCGGTTACTGAGACCGGGAGTCCCTCCGGGCCGGTGGCGGGTATTGACGTGGGCAAGAGCTGCTTGGACGTATGGGTCGGCGGTCAGATGCGCTCCTTTGCCAATGACGGGGCAGGCATCGCCGCGATGCTGCAATGGCTGGCGTCCCGGCCGGTGTCCCAGGTGGTGTGCGAACCCACCGGCGGCTATGAGAGACCCTTGGTGCAGAGCTTGAGCCAGGCCGGGCTTCCGGTGCGACTGGCTCATCCCAACAAAGTGCGGGCCTTCGCCCGCGCCAGTGGCCAACTGGCCAAGACCGACCGGCTGGACGCCCAGATGCTCTCCCGCTACGGAGAGGTGTTTGCCTCGTCCGGGATTACCCCGCCGGAACCGGAGCGGGAGGAACTGCAGTCCCTGTTGCGGCGGCGGCGACAACTGGCCGACCAACGGGTCCAGGAGCGCAACCGTCTCGACCGGGCTTGGAATCCGGCAGTGCGCGCCTCGGCCCAGCGCCACATAGACTGGCTGGACCAGGAGATTGCCGCCCTGGACCGGGAGTACCGGGAGGCCTTGGAAAGCAGCCAGGAACTGAGCCGCCGGGCGGAGCTCTACCGCAGCGTCCCCGGCATCGGGCAACTGACCGCTGCCATCCTGGTGGCGGACCTGCCGGAACTGGGCCGGGGCGAGGGCAAGGCACTGTGCTCCCTGGTGGGACTGGCGCCCTGGTCCAGGGACAGCGGGCAACAGCGGGGATACCGGGCGGTGCGCGGCGGACGCGGCACGGTGCGTCGGGCCCTGTACATGGCGGCCCTGTCGGTGATCCGAGGCCCCGGAGAGTTGGGCCGGTTTTACCAAGGGCTGCGGCAGAGGGGCAAGGCCGGAAAGGTGGCCCTGGTGGCGGTGATGCGCAAGCTCTTGCTGCAACTGCACGCCGTAGCCCGTCGCGGCACCTGCTGGACCCTCAACCACCCCACAGTCTCTCCAATCCCAAACCCTCGCCCAAATCCTTGACAATCAACACAGATACTCCCGC
>JAAXHI010000111.1 GCA_012270875.1 Candidatus Poribacteria bacterium
CCTTTGGCTAGCACTCCTCTGAGTAGTACAAGGAACATGACTACTCGGCAGGAGAAGCATAGCAATGTCCACCAAGACCAGCCGCGATGTAGACAGTATCGGCGACATAGAGGAGTTCCTCCAGCGGTGTTTGGAGGATATGGAACCAGACCACAACGACAAGGGCCCTGGCAGGCCACGTATCCTGCCCGCGATGGCTCTTTGGGCGGGACTGTTGGTTTGCGTACTGAGAGGCTTTAGTAGCCAACTGGCGGTGTGGCGCCTTATCTCGGAACGCGGACTCTGGTTCTTCCCCCGCTTCCCGGTCACAGACCAGGCGGTCTACAAGCGGCTTCATACTGCGGGAACCAAGCCGCTGGAGGAGTTGTTTGAGCAGATCAGCAACGTGCTGGCTCAACGGTTTCAGGGTGCGGTCTCGGACAAGCTGGCACCCTTCGCCAAGGAGGTGGTGTGCATAGACGAGAGTACCCTGGACGCCGTATCGAGGAGGCTTCCTTCTCTGAGAAGAATCCCCAAAGGCGACTCTCGTCTGCTGGCTGGCAAGCTCTCTGGCGCGTTCGACATGAGACGCCAACAGTGGCGGACCGTTAGGTTCCAGCCGAACCCACAGCAGAACGAGAAGGTGATGGCTCGGGACCTGGTGGCAGAGCTGCCGGCAGGAACACTCCTGGTTGCAGACCTGGGATACTTCGGCTTCGCCTGGTTCGACTGGCTCACGGACAGTGGCTATCACTGGCTGAGCAGGCTGAGGGCAAAGACCAGCTACGAGGTGGTACACGTCTTCTATCAGCGGGGCGAGGTCTTCGACGGCATCGTGTGGCTGGGAGCGTACCGCGCTGACCGTGCCAAGCACGCCGTTCGCCTGGTGACTTTCAGACAGGGCGGAACCATGCGCCGATACATCACCAACGTTCGCGACCCCCATGCGTTCCCGATTCGATCCATAGCCGAGGTCTACGCTCGCAGATGGGATATCGAGATGGCGCTCAAGTTGGTCAAGCAGCATCTCAAACTGCACCTTCTGTGGTCTTCCAAGCAGGTGGTGATCCTCCAGCAGATATGGGCAACGCTCATAATCTCCCAAGTCCTTCAGGCACTGAGGCTCGAAGTAGCTTACAAGGCTGGGGTTGATCCATTCGACGTGTCGATTGGACTGCTGGTGCAGTATGCGCCACAGTATGGTTATGAAGGCAGGGACCCCGTGAAGATCTTCGTGGAGCGAGGGCGTGACCTGGGCTTCATTCGACCATCGCGCAGAACGCGCATCCACGCCCCAACCATACCTGACCAGGCGATCTTGCCTGCACCTCCCACACTGGCCCTCAGTCGCACACCCAGATACGCTAACCGCAATTGTCACAGGCCCATACAAACGTCTCAAAAAGTGAATTAGTTGGAGCAGATG